>DATBPS010000177.1:0-5609 GCA_036561225.1 Terriglobales bacterium | reverse complement strand
AAACAGCGTGCCGCCGCCCGCCTGTTCGACCCGCCCCGGCTTGCAGGCGTGGGCGCCGGTGAAGGCGCCTTTCTCGTGGCCGAACAATTCGCTCTCCAGCAGGGTGGCCGGTATGGCCGGGCAGTTGAGCTTGATGAACGGACCCGCGGCCACGTGCGATTGGCGGTGCAGCAAGCGCGCCACCAGCTCCTTGCCGGTGCCGCTCTCGCCGGTGATCAGCACCGGAATGGGCGCCGCGCCCAGGCGCTCGAGCGTGACCCGCACACGTTGCATGGCCGCCGAGCGGCCGAAAAACACGTTTGGGTCGGGGACCGGAATGGGGTCGGCCTCGTCGGGGAGAAGACAGGCAGCCGTGGAAATCATCGCCATTGACCGCTGACTTGCACGCCCCGGGCCAATCGGCGGGGAGCGCGATTGGCCGCGCTGCGACCGCTGAAACGCGCGCTGCGGCGCCCTGGCGACCGCCGCCGCGGAGCGGTTGTGCAGCCGCGTGCATGCCGCCGTACCGCTCGCCGGCATCCGTGGTTTCGCCGCCGCAATTACAGGAAAACCACTACTCCGCAGGGTTGACTTGCCCTACCGGCGTTGCGCTATGCTTCGCATGCCCGTCCCGGAATGATCCGGCGGGGAGGTGAATGGATGGTTACTCGCGGTACTCTCAAACAACCGACGGTTGGCGCCAGCAGCAGCGAGTCCGCCATCGCTCTCCTGCGGGAGCTGGTGGCCCACCTGAGGCAAAACCGCACCCAGCTCCGCGAGGAGTGGGCGCGCCGCATCACCGAGGCCGAGCTGTTGACGGCCATGACCAAGGAAGAGATCTTCGTCGAGGCCACCTCGGTGTACGACAACTACGTCGAGGCGCTGGAAACCGGCACCTTCGAGGCGCTGCAGTCCTATTCCCGCAACCTGTCCGAGCGCATCATTCCGCGCGGCGTGGAAACCCACGAAGTGGTGGGGATCGTGCTCCTGCTGCGCGACGTGCTGGCGCGCTCCCTGTTCGCCAAGTACCAGGGCGACTTCACCAAGCTGAACCGCATTCTCGACGCCTACGAGCCCGCCGCCAACCGCATCGCCAACACGGTGGCCGTCGGCTTCGTGCAGGAACGCGAGCGCATCATCCGCGAACAGCAGGAGGCCATCCGGGAATTGTCGACCCCGGTGCTGCAGGTGCGCGAGCGGCTGTTGATTCTGCCCATCATCGGCGTCATTGACCCGCAGCGGGCGCGGCAGCTCACCGAACAACTGCTGCGCGGCATCCGCACCAACCGCGCCAAGGTGGTGGTTATCGATATCACCGGTGTGGCCGCCATGGACGCCACCGTCGCCAACCACCTGGTGCAGACGGTGGAAGCCTCGCGGCTGCTGGGCGCCACCGTCATCGTGACCGGCTTGTCGCCCGAGATCGCCCAGACTCTGGTCACCATTGGCGTGGATTTGGGGAAGATGACGACGGTGGGCGATCTGCAAGGCGGTATCGAGGAAGCCGAACGTTTGCTCGGCTACAAGGTGCTGCCGTTGGTGGAAAATCAGCCCGAGGCATGAGCGGGAGGATGCGGCGGTGGATGTTCCTATTCTCAAGCAAGGCCCGTTCCTGATCGCCACCGTGCAGTCGGCGCTGACCGATGCCGATCTGGCGGGCATGCGGCGGCTGCTGATCGAGCAGGTGGGCAAGTTCCGCTCGCGTGGGGTGATCGTCGACGTGACCGCCGTGGATGTCATGGACTCCTACGCCTGCCGCACCTTGCGCGATATCTCCCACATCGCGGGGCTGCGCGGTGCGTCCACGGTGATTGTTGGCATTCATCCGGAGTTGGCGTTTACCATGGTGCAATTGGGCTTGTCGCTGGAGGGCGTGGCGACGGCGCTGGATTTGGAAGAGGGCTTGGCCTATTTGAATGCACGAACGCGACCCACAGCCGTTCGAGGCAGTGCTCCCCGTAACAATGCGGGTCCGCCCCGCGCCGGCACCCATCCCCGTGGACGGCGCTGAACGCATCGTCATCCGCTCCGATCGCGACATCCTGCTGGCTCGCCAGCGCGGCCGTGATCTGGGGCGGTCGATCGGTTTCGTGGCGACCGATTTGACCCTCATCGCCACCGCCATCTCCGAGTTGGCGCGCAACATTGTGCTCTACGCCCGCGAAGGCGTCATAGAGTTGTGTGTGGTGACTGAGGACTCCCGTCGCGGGCTGGTGGTCGTGGCGCGCGATCATGGCCCGGGCATCGCCGATATCAACCGTGCCATGCAGGACGGCTACTCCACCTCCGGCGGCCTGGGGCTGGGCTTGCCGGGCGTCAAGCGGCTCATGGATGGATTCGAGATTCAAAGCCGCAGTGGACACGGTACCACCGTGCAGATCGCCAAATGGATACGAGCCTGACATCACCGGCGCCGCGCCGCCTGCGGCGCCTCTCCTGGGGCCTGGCCCAGCAGACCATGCCCGGAGAGAGTGTGAACGGCGATGCCGCACTTGTGCTGGAACTGCCGCGCGGCCGGTTGGTGGCCGTGGCGGACGGCCTCGGCCACGGCGTCGAGGCCGCCGAAGCTGCCGCCTCGGCCATGCGCATCCTCCGCGATCAGGCCTCCGGCGACCTGCTGCATCTGCTGCGCGCCTGTCATGAAGGACTGCGCCCCACCCGCGGCGTGGTGATGAGCCTGGCCTGGCTGAACCTCGATGATGAGGTCATGACCTGGGCCGGGGTGGGCAACGTCTCGGGCATGCTGTTGCGCGCCGGCGGCCTGGGCGAGGGCGCGCGCGAGCATCTGCTCTGCCGCGGCGGCGTGCTGGGGGCGCAAATGCCGCCCCCCTATGCCGCCCTAACCTCCATCGCCCCCGGCGACACCCTTGTGTTCTGCACCGATGGCGTCCACCAGGAGCGCGCCATGGACTTCAATGACGTCCTCTCCTCGCCCGAACGGGCCGCCGCCGCCTTGTTGCGCACCAGCGCGCGCGGCACCGATGACGCGCTGGTGCTGGTGGCACGCCTGGAGCCCGGCACGGAGCTATGAACGCCGCTGCCCGCACCCGTCGTTTGGAGCACGCCCTGGACGCCTACCCACGCCTGCTCGAGCGGCAGTGGCTGGTGGACGACGAGGAAGCCCTGGCCCAAGCCTACGAGCTGGGTCGCGATCTGTTAACCGCCGGCGTTACCCTGCTCGAACTCTCCGATATGCACCACCGCGTGCTGGCCGAGTGGGTGGCCGCCGACCCCCACCTCAGCCTCGGCCGCGTGCAAGCCGCCGGACGGATGTTCAACGAGGTCCTGGCCGGCTACGAAATGCTGCTGCGCGGGTACAACGACGCCAACCACGCCCTGCGCGGCATGAACGAACGTCTCGAGGATCAAATCGAGCAGATTGCACGCGCTCTGCACGACGAATCCGGACAACTGCTGGCCGCCGTCATCATCCGCCTCGATCAGGCGGCCGCCGCCCTGCCGCCCCAGCATCGCAGCGAGGTCGGCGCTGTGCGCCAGTTGCTCGATCAGGTCGAGTTCCAGCTCCGCCGCCTGGCCCACGAACTGCACCCCGCGCTGCTCACCGATCTGGGGTTGCGCCCGGCGCTGGAGTTCCTGGCGGATGGCGTCGCCGCCCGGGCTGGACTGGTCGTGGGCATCGAAGGCACACTGCCGCGGCGCCCCTCGCGCGCGGTCGAGCTGTGCCTGTATCGCTGCATTCAGGAGTGCCTCAACAACGTGGTTCGCCATGCCGCGGCCAGCCATGTGCGGGTGCAACTGCGCAGCCGGGGCGACGCGCTCGAAGTACGCGTGCGCGACGACGGCCGTGGTTTCGAGCCCCAGCCCGCGGACGCCCACGCCCACGGCATGGGCCTGACCGGGATGCGCGAACGGCTGCGCGGCATCGGGGGCGAGTTGGACCTCCGCAGCCGTCCCGGGTCGGGCACCGAGGTGCGACTGCTGATTCCCAATATCTTCCAAGGGGGTTGCGATGCCGGTGCGATTGCTGCTGGCTGATGACCACGAGATCGTGCGCCAGAGCCTGCGCGTGCTGCTGGAGAACGAAGGCTTCGAGATCCTGGCGGAAGCCGCCAACGGGCATGAGGCCGTCAGGCAAGCCCGCGCCTGCCGTCCCCAGGTGGCGATCCTGGACCTGAACATGCCCTTGCTCAACGGCCTGGAGGCGGCACGGGAAATTTTGCACGACTCGCCCACCATCCGCTGCGTACTGCTCACCATGCACACCGACGAACGCTATGTGCTCGAAGCCATGCAGGCCGGCATCTCCGGCTATGTGCTCAAAAGCAAGAGCAGCCGCGAGTTGGTGCAAGCCATCCATGAGGCGCTGTGCGGCGCCGTGTTCCTCAGCCCCGATGTTTCCGCCACCGTGGTGCGCGCCTACGTCAATAAGTCCGAACCTGCGGCCGAGATCCTGGGCAGCCGCGAGCGGCAGGTGCTGCAACTGGTGGCCGAAGGCAAAACCACCAAGGACATCGCTGAGGTGCTCGGCATCAGCGCCAAAACGGCCGAGTCCCATCGCAGCCATATCATGCAAAAGCTGGAGATCCACAACACCGCCGGCTTGGTGCGCTACGCCATCCGGCGCGGCTTGATCCAGCCCTAGGGCGGCCACCGACTTTGATTGGCGCGGGACCCCGAGTGGCTTCGCCACTCGACCCGCTTGACGCTCGACCGGGCTGGGGACCCCTGGAGCCCCGGCCCGGTCGGAGCTTTGATTGGCGCGGGACCCCGAATGGCTTCGCCACTCGACCCGCTTGACGCTCGACCGGACCGGGGACCCCTCGAGCCCCGGCCCGGTCGGGTCCGCGCCTCGTTGTTTGCCGGGGGCGGGCCGCCACTACGTGAATTTCGCAGCCCTCCGCGCCGACTTGGCCCAGGGTGCCAACGGCGCGGCCCCCGCGTTGGGCAGCCGGCGTTTTTCCACCGGCCGCACTCCTGTTTCTCCCGTCCGGGAATGCAGAGTTCCCCGTATTACCCCGGCCCTGTCCCTCTTGCTAGCCTAAAGCTCGTTCAGGTTGAATGCGCCACCGTTTTGTCAGGAGGGTTCACGTGCCGTTAATGATGCCGCAATCCGTGCCATCCCGCTTCCCACTTCCTCCCGCCTCCGATCGCGCGCTCGCCTTGCCGGCCACAGGGTTGAACCATCGCCTGGGGCTGAAGCGTTGGATGGTGGCCGAAAGTCCCGCCATGCTGGCCATCGCCGCGCGTGCCCAGCAATTGGCCGGCTTCAATCTCCCTGTATTGCTGCTGGGTGAAAGCGGGGTGGGGAAGGAGGTCTTGGCGCGGATGATCCACGATTGTTCGCCGCGCCGTGACTACCGCTTTCAAAAACTCAACTGCGCCGCGCTGCCCGAAGAACTGCTGGAGAGCGAGCTGTTCGGCTACGAAGCCGGCGCCTTTACCGGCGCCTCTCGCGCCAAACCAGGCCATTTCGAACTTTGTGACAAAGGCACGCTGTTTCTGGACGAAATCGGCGAACTGCCGGTCAGCGTGCAAGCCAAGCTCCTGCATGTGCTGCAAGATCATCGCTTCAACCGCCTCGGCGGTCGCCAGGAGATCTTCGCCGACGTGCGCATCCTGGCGGCCACCAATGTCAATCTACCGCTCGCCATGGCAGAGCGGCGATTTCG
>DATBPS010000176.1:0-29113 GCA_036561225.1 Terriglobales bacterium | reverse complement strand
GAACCTTCGGACGCTTTGTGTGGTGCTTCAATGAGGGCGCTGCCGCGTGGCAGCGCAAAGGCCCAGCGAGGCCTGAGCCTGGAGGATGCCCTGATCGCTTCAATGAGGGCGCTGCCGCGTGGCAGCGCAAAGAACGCTATCCGCGTCGGTAGCGTGCACGTGGAGGTGCTTCAATGAGGGCGCTGCCGCGTGGCAGCGCAAAGGCCAAAGAAGTTGACGCCATCCCAGGCCTTGGTGGTGCTTCAATGAGGGCGCTGCCGCGTGGCAGCGCAAAGGTAGGCGATCTTGGGGAGGATCGCGCCCGCCAGGGTGCTTCAATGAGGGCGCTGCCGCGTGGCAGCGCAAAGGGTGCCGGCGTCCACCAGCGCGCCATCGGCCCGCATGCTTCAATGAGGGCGCTGCCGCGTGGCAGCGCAAAGGAGGGGCAATCTCGCAACTCTTACGGAGGCAGTGCAATGCTTCAATGAGGGCGCTGCCGCGTGGCAGCGCAAAGGGCCGGCGGTGCAGGTTGCGTGTTTTCAAGCGTTTCGCGCGCGTTTTGCGAGCGACCCCTGGGGGGAAGCACTTGTCTACGGTAGCGCGGGAGGTCGGCGGGCGCAAGTATAGGCAGAGCAAGGGGTTGGGGTATGCGAGCGGTTGCCGGGGTGGGCGCGTCACGCCACCGCTCGCACGCGGATTTGTGGATACGGGGGGTGGCAGAGGGCTGGCCTAACGGGTCTCGAATACGGGGTAGTCGGGGATTTCGCCGCCGATGTAGCGCGCCAGGAGGCGGGCCTGGATCTCCAACATGCGGCGGTAACTGACGCGGTAGTCCAGCAGGGGGTGGGTTACCAGGCTGTCCATGCGTAGCTCGTAGGCACGCAAGAGGCCCTTGCGGCCGTTGGGGGTGAGCGAGACGGCCGGGCCGGTGCGCACGAAGTCGGCGGGCGTGACCATGCGGGTATTGATCGAGCTGAGGACGGCGGAGTCGGCGATGAGTGGGCGGAATGGCTCCATCAGGTCGAGCGCGAGCCCCGGGCGGCCGAAGCGCGGCTGGTGGAAGAACCCCCAATAGGGGTCGAAGCCGATCGTCTGGCAAGTGATGGTCAGGTCCTTGACCAGCAGGGCATAGGCGAAGGAAAGCAAGGCATTGACCGGATCGCGGGAGGGCCGGCGGTTGCGGCCGCGGAAGTCGAAGGCCATGTCCGGCCCTGGGGCGGCGCCGTGGGCGTCGTCCTCGTCGGGCTTCAGTAGACCGGCGAAGTCTCCGAAATACAGCCGCGCGGCCGTTCCTTCGACGCCCAGCAGGCTCTCTTGGCTGGGCGCGAGCAGGGCACTTTCAGACAGCCGCTTGAGCTGGCGGACCACTTCCGCCGGTGGCTCCAGATGGTTGCGGCGCAGCAGTGTCCGTTGATTCTGAATTTTGCCCGAAATCAGCCGCCGCGCAATTTCGAGCGAGAGGGCCGGGTTGGCCGCCGCCTGGAACTGGTCGCGACGCAGCATCACGTTTTTGCCTCCCAGGCCGGTGGTGATGCCGTAGAACCAGCCGCCCTGATTGAAATAAACCACCGGAATCTCCGCCTGGCAGAACGACTGTACCGCCTGGGTGGAGATCTGCACGTTGCCAAAGACATTAATCTGCGAGACCTCGCCCAAGCGTGCCTCCTGCACCAATGTGTCCTTTTCCCGCACCTGGATGACCTGGCCGGACTTTCCGACGCGCATACCCTGGGAGTTCAGATACAGTGGCCGCAGATCATCCCGTGCCGATACCAGCGGGCGAATTTTTGCATCTGAACCCGGCTGTGCGAACAGCTCCAACTGCCGCGCGCGCTCGGGTGCCTCGACGGTCAGGGCGCGGTCGTGGAGGGCAGCGGTCTCGTCAGGGAGGCAGATACCCACCAGCGAGCATCGCGGACACTTGGGGCTGTCTTCTAGCGGGAGGGGTATCGGGCCGTTCGCCGCCAAGCGCGCCTGCGCCGCCGCTGCCATCACCTCGCGTTCCAGTTCTTCAGTGATCGCCACCCGCACGCGCTGTTTAGTGGCGGCGTAGTACAGCACCGCTTCCTCGCACTGGTAACCGTTGTCGCGGAGGATCAGCGCCTGACAGGCGACTTGAATGCGGTCGGCAGGCCAGGCGGCCGGTATGTCGTCGGCGAGCGCCGGACGCCCACGCTTGTAATCCACCGGGCGGACGCTGGGTGTTTCTCCCGCCTCCCGGCCCGCCGTGGTCTCCAAAATGTCTATTTTGGCGATCAGTCCGCGGGACTCGCTGGAGAGTTCGACGGACCTGGCTTTCAACCCCTCCTTTTCGAGTTCTTCCGCGGGCGGCAGATGTCCGGGCTCGGTGTCTACGCGCGCGTGTCGCGCCGCCCCTTCGACGGTGTCGCTGCTGGACCGAAAGACTCCCTCGACCCACTCGTAGTAGAACAGCCGTGGGCAGTAGACATATTCGTTCAACATGCGGGCGGGGAGCAGCTCCGGCAGCGCCTTCTTGCCGAGGGAACGGATCTCGTCGGGCGCGGGGCCGGGCGCGGGCGCGGGTGCGGATTGGGGGATGGCCATGGTCTTCTCCTAGACGACGATGCACGGCGCGTCGAGCTTGACGTAGGGCTGGCCCAGGGCGGTGATCACGCGATCGCCGCGGCCTTCGCTCGGCCCCAGGTCCACGAACAGGACTTGGTCCTGGATGTGATGAATCACCTTGCGCAGCTCTTCGCGGCAGCGGGCGAGGTCGGTGGGGGTGAACTGACACTCGAAGACCGAAAACTGAAGATGATCGCCGAAATCGCGCATGATCTTGAAGACCTTGCGGAGGCGTTTGTCGTCGGCGACGTCGTAACAGACCAGGTAAGAGGACCGCATGGCACCCCAGTTAACGAATCGTGCGGAAAAGGCCTAGCCCGAAGTGGGACCCCCAGCCTAGAGCTATGGGACCACCTATTGGGGAGTCGAACTCGAGGCGGAAAAAGCCACCAGCGGAATCGGGTTGCCGGCCGCCCCGGTTGAACCTTGAGCGGGCAAAGCCGAGGGTTGAGCGCGAGGCTCCGCCCGGACCTAGCGGCGCGGCAAAGCGGCTTCCGTCGAGGATCGGTTCGATGCGCGCGGGTGGAGGTGTGAGCCCGCGACTGGCCCATTCCCGGGCAATCTGGCCGCGATAGCTCTCGATCAGTGAAGAAAACTCTTGTGGCGTCCGGCGATCGAAGCGCGGCTTTAAGTAGGGGCTGGACGATTCCCAGGTGGTCGCGGTGCCCACCAGCCGACAAACGTCGGCGAACTCGCCCGGCTGGGCAATTGCTTCCAAGGCAGTACGCCACTTAGATCCGCTAAGGCGTGGGGACCAAAGTCGAAGGAGGCCCCCGAGGCGCCGGCGGGCTTCCGGGGAAAAGCCGAGGCGTGCATAGACCAGCAGGTGGTCAATACGGCCGTCGCCGTCGGCGTCCTCGGGCAGGAAGAAAGCGTGACTGTGAGCGGGATCGTGACGTAGCGGGCCATCGTTGTCACGCCCGCACAACTCGGGAGGGGGTACGGCGGGAGCTTTCGTGTCGTTGTGCATCAGGGCGGAACGCATGGCTTCGGCGATGAGAAGCCCATCTTCCACCCTGGGGAGAGGTCGCCCAGCGAGGACGAAGCGGGCGGCCTCAGGGCGGCCCGGCTGGCCGCTTTGCCGCCGGGCTGTGATTGGGCGAGTGAGCTTGGGTGCATCGAGGCGAGGTCGTGTGTAAACCACCTGCTTGATGGGCGGTGGACTTGACCATCCGGCTTTGCGCCAGACCTCGGTGTCGATTGCCAGCGCGTCGGCCAGCTTGACCGGGAGCGGTCGGTTGGTGGTCGAGAGGGTGGGGCGGGCCTCTTCCCATTCGCGGGGCGTGAGCGGGACGGTGACATCCACGGTTTCGTGGCTGATGCGGAGTGGGCCGTCGGTTGCGAGCGGCTGGGAGTTGGGTTCGCCGACCCACGCGGGCAAAAGCTCGGCCTCGACCCAACTTTCGCTTCGCCCGAGGTAGCCAAGTACACCTATAAGTGAGCGGGCCAGTTCCGCCGTGTTCTCGTCCAAGCTTACATCCTGCCAGGAGATGACCAGCGGTTCGGCCGCGTCCAGCGCGACAAACCCGTCGTAGATCAGGCGCTTTTCCGTGTTGTCGCGCATAGGCATGAAGGCCGGGGTATGGGCATGTACGGCCGGCGGGAGCAGGTACCGTGGCAGGTGGGCGGCAAGTTGGTCCACGAGGCCGTCGAGCAGAGGCTTGGGGTAGCGGGCATGGTCGAGCTTTCGCCACCAAGTGGCGATCATGGCGCGGAGGATGCGGGCCGGCTCCGGCGGCCAGGCCACATCGGCCTCGTTGGCATGATGTCCCCATGGCGTGGCGTGATAGCGCCCAGCCGGGAACCGGAATGCGAAGCCGGCCACGCTAGTTCGCCTTCCATTTGACGACGGTCACGGGAGGGGTGGCGAACTGGCCCGCTTTTGCCACCGCCGCGATCAGGCCGGGCAACTCTTTTTCCAGGTCCGCCAATTTTGGAGGGGTAAAGCTGTCGGGCCGGGTCACGGTGAGATTTTCCAACTCCAGATCGCAGGCGGAGCGCAGGCGAAGGCCGAATTGCAGAAAGCGCAGGATCTTGTAAACCGCCAGGGCGATCAGCAGGTTTTCGGCGGCTTTCCCCAGGCCAAAGCCGCGGACCTCAGCCAAGTCCAAATTGAAGTAGGCGACAATGGCCTCGGCGGTAAACTCGTCGCGTGCGTAGGGGACGTTACCGAAGCCCTTCTTGCTCGCACCCTCGCCTCCACTGGCGCCCAAGCGGTCATTTTTGACCCCGCCGCTGGCGGCAACGTTGATCCCCTCGGCCTCGATAAAGCCGGAGAGAGCCCGCGGCGAACGCAGCACGCCGGCGATGCTTTCCAGAAAAATGCCGTGCAAAAGACTATTAGGGTCGTATTTCAGCAGCACCGGATAAAGCATTTTGCGCAAGTCGAGTGGGCGCTTGGACTTGGAGTCGTAGCCGATCTCGTCCTTAAATTTGGCGAACCAGTCCGTGCCTTCGATGTACGCGGAGTTGAGGCGGTGCGCCTCCAGCAGGCTGTTGGTGATCTCGCCATCTTGGTCCCGCACGGAGACGTAGGGCAAGCCCTTCAGGGGCTCGACCCAGGCGCCCGCGTTCTCATCCCAGCAGGCAGCCTCCAGGCGGTTGGCGACGCTTTGTGCGGATTCGACCAGGAGCATATCCTTCGGCTTACCGTTGCCGGAGGGGGATTTGTAAACGGCGGCCCCAAGATTGGGAAAACCGGTGGGCTGAAAGCGTGTGCCCTGAACCGGCCGAAGCCTGGCTTGCAAAAGCAGCCGAGGCTCATTAACAAGATCAGCTAATGGGTTGGACATTGTTTATCTCCTTCAGATTTCTCGATTAGGTCGGGGTAAGCCCGCTTCTGCAGATCACAGCGGGCGCGATCGCCAATTGGGATCAGCAGAGCTGCCAACAGGCGCTCGGGGCTAATGGTGCTGGTGGTGGGCGCCGGGAACTCGACGTCGAGCTTTGCTGCGCGCGCGGTTCGCTGCGCCTGCGACAGCGCATCTTCGAGCCGTCCGGCGGCGATTAGTCTTGCCAGCGGCAGCAGTGCCGGGAGGTGCTTGTCAGGGCCCACACCGTCAGGAAAAAACAGAGGCTTGAGCAGTGCATAGGTGAGGGGCACGTCGTCTTCCCACGGCAAAGGGGCGTGAAAAATGGCACGACGGGAACGTACCCAGGCCAGCCCGCAGGCGAGCGAAGCCACGCGGCTCTCGTCGAGTTCGGAGTTGAGCAGGGCGAGAACGGCCGAGAGCGGGGCATGGGCTCCGCGCAGGGGTTGCTCTTTAATCAGGTTGGAGGGGATTGGCGCCTCCTCCGAAGCGACTGTAAAGACGTAGCGCTCGGCTTCGATCAGGCGGCGAACGAGGGTCGCTGCCAAGTCGCGAACCAGGTTTCTGCCTTCCCAGACCGCCAAGGCCGACTCGGTGCCACCGTCCGCCCACGAGTCAGGGGTCCAACCGGCGCCGATGCTTAAGGGTGCCAAGTGGGAGCGGAAAGGCATGCGAAAGGCGTGCGCGGAGGAGTTAGGGGTGTTTTCGGCGCCACGGTGGGAGACGGCATCCAGGCTGGCGACGGCCCAGGCGAGCGCAAACTCGGGGGAGCCATCGTTGGCGTATTCCACCCAGTTCCAGCGGAGGGGGGGAGGGGGTTGCATCCCACCGTCGTCGCGGCGGAGGGAGGGGCGCTGGGCGGCCGCCAGTACAACATCACCCAGGGCCCCCAGGACGCCCTGCAGCGCCGGGCTGTCGCCCTCGGCAGCGAGGGCGAAGATGGAGTCGTCGAGGCGCTGACCCACGGCCCGAACCGAGGCGGGCTGTTTGTCGTCACGCAGCAGGCGGCGGGTTCGACTCAACCAGTTGCGTTCATCCAGTTGCGCCAGCAGCGCCGCCGCCGGACGTTCGCGCACCTCAAGGCGACTCAGCGGGACCGCGAAGTAGGCTCTGCCGGAGCGCATGAGGAAGGCATGGCGTTGGAACTGGTCAATGCCCCTGGCCACACCCAACTGACTCGCCGCGCGGGCAAAATCGAGGCCGTCGCGGGCCTCGCGGCCGTTGAGGACAGCCCGGCCTTCGCTGAAAAGCTGGCTCAATTCAGCGAAGCCAGCCGGGCGGCTCCAGAGGGGCGCCCAGAGCTCGGCACGTGCGTCCGCCTCGTCGGCAAACGCTGTCGCCCCCGACCCAGTACCGACGGCCAAGGTGGTGAAGGGGTAGGAGAGCACGCCGGGGGAATCCTGCCCGTAGCGGCGCGCGGCGGCTGCGGCAAACAGCATCGTGCCCTCGAGGCAGAGGACATAGTCCCAAGGGTTGATCCAGGAGGCGGCATCGAAGCCTACGCCGTTATTGGGACCACCGGCCGATCCCGGCGCGAATTGCCCGACAGCGCCCTTCTCCATGTCGGGGCTGGAGATGGCGAAGAGGGAGGCTCGCAATTGTGTGCCGGCGGCTTCGGAAAGAGCCGATTGCAGCCGGCGCATAAAATTGTTGGAGAAATCGAGCCGCCCGTCATTACCACCTGTGCCGAGCAGAGGCGGGAATCTGGCTTTGTCGGTCTCCAGAACCACGGCGGCATCAAGCCAGCGGCAGACCTCGTCGGAGAGCCTGGAGCGCAGTCGGGATACAAAGGAGGCTTTGGCTTCCGCCTTGGGCGGAGCTTGCCAGCCGGTCGCGGTGATCATCGCGGCGCAGTCCTCGATGCTCCGCCGGTATTCGGCCAAGCGTGGCTGCACGGAGGACAGTATCCAGTCCAGCCCGACCTTGTTGTCCTTTTGCCAGAAGCCGCTGCCGCCATTCCAGGGCGCGACGACAGGCGTGGGGCGATAGCGGTCGGCGAAGAAGGAGATCAGCTCATCAGGCTCCAGGTTGGATTCGAGAATGAAGCGGTCGGCTTCCCAATATCCCCTTGCCGCCGGGTCAGCTTGTTCACTCACCAGGCGAAACACGCCCAGGGCTTTGAGGTAGCCGGAGAGAGGCAGTGGAGCGCAGCCGGTGAGGCGATGCTTAGTGGCCGGCACTGGCTGTCTCCTTAGGGGTGTCGTCGGCGACCTCATCCTCCGTGGCGGAGGCGCGCCAGTCGGCAATGCGGATTACCGCCTCCAGAAGGGCGAGGCGGAAAGGTCCGAGAAGAGCGAGCAATTCCTGGCAACGCTGAGCCCAGCTGGCGCCGCATCCGCTGTCGCCGAGTTGCATGATGTCGAGTCGCAGGGCAGTTTGGGGCAGCGCAAGAGGGCCGAGTTGAACGGGCGGCATAAGGTCGCCGTCCCATACACCACGCGCGAACAGGCGGGAATTGGGCGCTGCTTTTTCTTTCGGAAGTGCGCGAATGCGAAGGCGAACTTTGCCGTGGTGGGCGGCGATGAGAAAAGCAGGCAGGTCCGCCTCGCGCGTCCATTGCTGGTGACCGAGGAACGCGAGCGCGGAGGCAAGTTCGTGGCGGAAGTAGCGGCGATCTTCGCCCTTGACTTGGGTGTTCCTGGGGAACTTGGCGAGGGGTGGCTCGGCTCCGCCGGCCCGGGCGATGAAGACGGGATGAGCCTTGCCGACGTCGTGCCACAGTGCGACTTTTTGGAGCAGGTCCAGGTGTTCTGTGAGTCCGAGCGCCTTGAGCACCTCGGCGCAGGTCGCCACCACATCGACTGTATGTTGGGCGAGGGTGACCGGGCGGCCGTCCGCCCAGGGATCATTGTCCATGTCCTCTTCGGTCTGGTCGCCTTGTATTGCGGGGAGGGGCACCTCGATTTTTAAGTCCGCATCGAAGCCCATATGGGGGTCATAACCGCCCGATTTGGCGTCCAGCCAGAGATTGCAGCCGGGGTAGCAATCGGCCGCGTCGACCCTGGCCCACCTTTCCTCGAGAGTATCCCGGCGCCACGCCCGGACTCCTTTACGCTTCAGAATGTCCCTGGCGCCGGCGATGGGGACAGGGCAGGTCTCATCCACATGAGGGCCCTTGGACGAGTGGTCCGGGGCTTCGCCTTCCACGCGCCTCCAGAAGATGCGGACGTCCGTATCGTCGGCGTCGCGTACAAATGGAGAGACATCAACGTCGAAGCCGGAGAGGTCGGGCTCGGTGTCAAAGAGGCTGAGGAGATCGGTGCGTCTCAGGATTTGCCCCGGCGGCGGGGAAGGGAGGGGAAGCGCCGCGAGCTGTTCGGGCCCGCAGGCAGGGAGTGCCTGTAGGCGCGCCCGTGACTCGGCCAACTCAGCGGCCTGATAGGGCGATGCAGACTCGTCGGCCAGGTCTGCCCAGTAGACGTCGCCGCCGGGCGCACCGCACTCGCCGTAACGGTTGCATCGGCCAATACGCTGGACCAGCGACGACCATGGAGCTATTTCGGTGATCAGTGCCCGCGAGGTGACGTCCACGCCCGCTTCCAAGGCTTGGGTGGTTACGACAATGCGACCTGCCGGCGGGACCGCGGACAGAAGCCGATTCATTTGGAGACGGCGCTCGACACCGCGGAATCTGGAGTGCACCAGCAGCAGATCCGCCTCGGTGTCGGAGGACCGCAGGGCGCGAAACACCGCCTGGGCGCGCGCAACCCGGTTGACGAACAGCAGCGTGGTGGATTCCGGGCGGCTGATCGCGCGGGCCTGTCTCGCCAGTTGGCGGCAGTAAGCTTCTTCCTCTGCTTTGCCTGCTTCGAGCCGAAGCGCAAGAGGGTGGAGGGTCTTCACCGATTTCCAGAGCGGCTCCGCTTGGCGAAGGTCGGCAGGGCTCAGATCGTGGGGGCGCGGTGCATCGTGAGGGGAGAAGTCGGGGGTTGTCAACCACCCTGGGTCAAGCGTGGCTGACATCCAAAGCGTGCGGGAAGGCAGGCCGGTCCCCAGGGAACGGCGCAGGCCTTCAAGTTGGGCCGAGGTGGTGAGGGTCGCCCCGGCAAGCTGTACCTCGTCGAGGACCCAGAGCGATCCGTTTTGCAAGAGTGCAAAATCAACGGGCCATCGGTAACGGCTCACCCCATAGCCGCGCATGAGGGCCGCTGAAACCAACAGGTCTTGAGTGCCGACAAGGATGGTTGGATCTTCCGGGTGCAACACCCAATCGGGCAATCCCCTCCGGGTCCGATCGCCGCCCATCATCTGCGTCACGCGGGAGGAGAGGCCGAGCTGGTGAGAGGCGGCATCAGCCCAGTCGCGAGCGGCCGCCGCTGTCTGCTCCACCAACACGCGCATCGGCAGGCAGTAAACGAGCCGGCGCGGGGTTGCGGGGTCTCCGGCCGCCACCTTCCATAGCCAGGCGGCGAGTACGGCGGCGGTCTTGCCCAGACCTGTGGGAATGATTAGTGTCTCCGGCCACTCGCCCAGCGCCAGCTTCTCTTGGTATGGCCTTGATGGGTGCCCACCGGGACCGCGCGAAAAAAATTCGCGAAACCGGGCGTCTTGTCTTTCCATCGCCATGCGACCCAACCCCGGCACTATAGCACCCCTTGGCGCGGAAAACGCGCAAAAGTGGTGCGGTTACGGTTGGGGCGCGATTTGCGCAGCATCAGTCGGCTGCTGGCGCCAGCGACATAAGGAACGCGTGCAATGGACGACACCTGCCCTCCGTTGTTTTGCCGAATTGCCGGGGAACAGGTAAAATGGAAGACGTAGCAAGAGCCAGTTCACCGGCGGCCGAGGTGCCCGTTTGCCCGGGTGCCTCGGTCTACATAACAAGGTACTACCACTCTGCCCTACAAGCAAGTTGTTTTTGCATGTAGTGTCTTGGCATCTCATTGAAGCCTTGTTGGTCCTAGTGGAAGTAATTAAAAGGCTTTAGTATTTCCGCGGCCGAATGGCCGCGGCCTCATTGGGTGGCAGATCTGCTTTCCGGTCTGCCTTGGGATTGGACGGCTTCGCGGCACGAACGCAGCTTGGACCCGTATTTTAAAATTTATTGCCAGTCCGGTTGCGGGGCGCGGGAGCCGACCGGACTGCTCGCATCGCAGGCTGGTAAAGCGCTGGGTAGAGTCGGATGCCATGCTGGCCGATGTTTCACGCCGATGGCTGCGAGGAGGTAATCGGCGGAGCGAACTGTAGGCTCGCGCTGGCGCCTCTTGCAGTTGATAATCGGCGCCAAACGGAAGATGTGAAGGGCAATCGGTTCCACGAGGACCGGCCGGCGGAAAGAAGTGAGAACGGACGCGCGCCCCGGCTGATGCACACCCGAATATCGAGCACGGAAATTTACCTTCATCTCGCCCAAACCGCCTCTCCGAACGTGAGTCCGCTGAGACTCTGTCGGAAGCTGATCCTTGGCGCAGTCGAAACAGATCCGCAGACTCTTGCCTGGCGGTGGCAGTCGAGGCCCTTCATGCTTACCGCTTTCGTGAGAGTGGCTGGATGCGATAATCGAACGCATGGACCTGAGCGGGATTTTCGCGGCCGTGACCACTCCGTTTGATGCGGCGGGCGGGCTGCGCCTGGAGCATTTGGCCGGGAATTTTGCCGCCTACCGCGCGTCGCGGCTAAGCGGTGTGCTGGTGCTGGGGTCGAGCGGAGAGGCGATTTACCTCGATCAGGCGGAGAAGATCGCCGTGCTCGAAGCCGCTGCGGCGGCCGGGCTTCCCGGCAAGGTGCTGCTCGCCGGCACCGGCGAGGAATCGCTGCGCGGGACGCTGGAGATGACGCGCCGGGCGGCGGGTCTCGGCTACCACGCCGCGGTGGTGCGGACGCCGCACTATTACAAAAAGAACATGACCCCGGCGGCGCTGAGCGGGTTCTATCGCACCTTGGCCGATGAGGCGGCGCTGCCGATTGTCCTCTATAACATTCCTCCCTTGACGGGGGTGGATCTGGGGCTGGCCACGATTCTGGAGTTGGCCCAGCATCCGCGCATCGTGGGGTTGAAGGAGTCGAGCGGGAACACCGACAAGCTGGTGCGCATCGCGGCCGAGCGGCCGGATTTTCCCGTGCTGGTGGGTGGGGCTTCGACCGTGTACCCAAGTCTGTGCGCGGGCGCCAAGGGCGCCATTCTGGCGCTGGCGGCGGCCGCGCCGGCGGCCTGCTGCGCGGTGTACGATGCCTTTCGGCGCGGCGATCACGACCTGGCGCTGGCGGCGCAGCGGGCGCTGCTGGGCGCGGCCGCGGCGTTCGAACCGCTGGGCATCGCGGGGCTGAAGGCGGCGGTGGAGGCCATGGGGCTGTACGGCGGTCCGCCGCGGCTGCCGCAGTTGGCGGTGGATGGGGCGCAGCGGGCGGCCATCACCGCCGCCTTCGCGCCGCTGCGGGATGCCGTGCCGGCGGGTGCCGCCCGGTGAGCACGACCGGACTGTTTGCGGATTACCTCAACGCGTTTGCCAGGGTGGAGCGGTTTTATCCCGCCGGCGCCCCTTTTGATTGGGCCGGGCTGGCGGCGCGCGCCCGCGTGGTTGCCGGCGGCTATCCACCGGCGCGGCGGGCGGCGATGGCACAGGCGCTGCGGCGGCAGAACCCCGGCAACGCGCTGGCCGAGCTTTTCGCCCAGCCGGGCACGGTGGCCATCATCACCGGGCAGCAGGTGGGATTGTTCGGCGGGCCCCTGCTCAGCCTGCACAAGGCGATGACGGCGGTGCTGGTGGCCGAGCGGCTGCGCGCGCGGGGCGTGGCGGCGGTTCCGGTCTTCTGGATGGCCACCCAGGACCATGACCTGGCGGAGGTGGATCATGCCTGGCTGCTGGATTCCGCCTCGGTTCCACAACGCATCTCGGTGGAGCTGCCGGCGACGGGCGGCGCGGTGGGGCCGATGCCGCTGGGGCCCGCGATCACCGAGACGCTGGCGGCGGCCGAGCGATGTTGTCCGGGTGAGTATCTGGCTGACCTGCGCGCCGCCTATACGCCCACGGCCACGCTCGGCTCGGCCTTCGCGGCGGTGTATCAGAAATGGTTCGCGCCGTGGAACCTGCTGACCTTTGATCCTTTGCAGGCGCCGGAGGCGGACGCCATCTGGCAGCCTTACTACCTCGCCGCCTTCGACCGCCAGCCGGAGCTGGCGGCGCGGCTGGGGGCGCGCAGCGCGGAGTTGTCCGCGGCGGGATACCACGCCCAGGTGGAGCAGACCGCCGCCGCTTCCATGCTCTTCCTCAGCGACAAGGGGCGGCGGCTAGGGCTGCGACGGGTCCACGAGCGCTGGCTCATCGGCGAGGAGGCGGCCGACGCGGCGTCGCTGCGCGAACGCATCGCCGCGCATCCGGAACAAGTTTCACCCGCCGCGCTGCTGCGGCCGGTTTTGCAGGATGCCGCCGTTCCGGTCGCCGCCCAGGTGACCGGACCCGCCGAGACCTCCTACCTGGCCCAATCGGCTGTGCTGTTCGATGCCCTGGGTGTGGACCCGCCCGTCGCCTGGCCGCGGGCGCGGGTGACGTTGGTGGATGCCAAAGCGCGCCGCCTGCTGACCAAATACAACCTGACCGTCGCCGATGTCCGCGCAACCCCCGCCGCCGAGCTGCTGGCGCAGCGGGCACTGCCGCCCGAGATCGAACAACAGACCGCCGCGCTGCAATCCGCCTTCGATCAGGGCTTCGCCCCCCTCGCCGCCTCCATCGCCCAACTCGACCCCACGCTCAGCGACGCCGCCGAAGGCGCGGCGCTGAAGATCCGCCATCAACTCGAACAACTCTCGCTCCGCGTAGGCCGCAGCCTCGCTCGCCGCAGCACCGAATTGGCCTCACAGGCCCAACACCTCGACGCCCTCCTAGCCCCCCAGCGTCAGCCCCAAGAACGCCTCCTAACCTCCGCCCCCTTCTCCACGTGTCTCTCGTCCCTCTCCCATAGCCTCGACCCGGCCATGCCAGTCGAGCAGACAGTCGAAATCTAGGGAACAGGGAACAGTGAACAGGGAACAGGGAAGAGGGAACAGGGCATAGGGAACAGTTAAGGCTCGAAGGTTGGAATGGTGGAAGGGAAGCCGCGGCGCGCCAGCGCCGCCTCCACCCCTGTCCCCTATTCCCTATTCCCTGTCCCCTTCTTCACATACTTCCCAAACCACCGGTCCATCTCCCACACCACATGCTCGATCGTCTGCTGCGCCAGGTACCCATGGGCTTCGTCGGGTAAATAGACAAAGCGCACCGTGCCGCCCATGCCTTGCACCGCCGCGTACATGCGCTCGGACTGTTCGGGGAAGGTGCCGGCGTTGTCGTCGGCCATGCCGTGGATGAGCAGCAGCGGCGCCTTGATCTTGTCGGCGAAGTCGAAGGGCGACATCTGGTAGTAGAGCTGGGGGTCGTCCCAGTAGGTACGCTCTTCGTTCTGGAAGCCGAACGGCGTCAGGGTGCGGTTGTAAGCGCCGCTCTGCGCGTTCCCCGCCTTGAACAGGCTGGAGTGGGCCAGCAGGTTGGCCACCATGAACGCGCCGTAGCTGTGTCCGGCCACGCCCACGCGGGCGGGATCAATGAAGCCGAGGTTGGCGGCGGCCTCCACGCCGGCGCGCGCGTCCTCGACCAACTGCTCGACGTAGCTGTCGTTGGCGTCGCGCAGGTTGCCGTCCTGGCTAAGGATGGGCATGGTCATGTTGTCGAGCACCACGTAGCCGTCGAGCGCCAGGTAGAGCTCGCTGTAGCCGCGCATGATGGTGAAGCGGTCGCTCGACCCCGAGACTTCTCCCGCCGCGCTCGCCGATCCGAACTCGGCCGGGTAGGCCCAGACGATGGCGGGATAGCGCGTGCCCGGCTGATACTCGGGCGGGAAGTAGACCATGGTCGAGAGCTCGACCCCGTCGTTGCGCTTATAGCGGATCAACTGCTTCTTGATGCGGCGGACCTCGGGCGCGGGATCGGCGTAATGCGTCAGCGCGCGGCCCAGGCCCGCGGCGTGCGGCGCGCGCACGTAGTAATTCGGAGGGTCGCTCTGCGACTCGTGCGCCACCAGCAGCGCAGCAGCGTCGGGGGAGAGCAGGTCGGCCACCGTTTCGTAGCTTCCAGCCGCGCTTTGGAACAGGCGCTCGCTCTGGCCGTTGGCGGTGTTGTAGCGGTCGAGAAAGGGATGGTCGCCGGTGTCGCTGGCGCCCGCGCCGCGCAGGTAGATGGCGCCGCCTTCTTCCAGCATGATGGCGTTGCCGCGTCCGCCCGCGCTGGCGCGTCCGCCGAGTGTAGCGCCGAAGGCCTCGACCGGCGTGCCGGGATCGCGGTAGTGCTCCTGCGGGGCGACCGTCCAGGCGGGGCGCTGCGAGGCGGGGTTCCTGGGGTCGAAGAACAAGTTCACTTCGCCCGCCTTGCGGTCGCGCTCGCTCAGCAGGGCGATGTCGCCGGCCGATCCCCACTGGATGCCGGCGTAGCGGTACTCGGTCTTCAGCATCTCGGCCGGGGCGCCGGTGAAGGGCGCGGCGAGGGTGAGCACGCGGTCGCGGAAGGGAACTGCGGTGCGGGGGTTGCCTTCATCGAGCGCCTCTTCCCACTGCAGCGTGGCCGGCTGCATGGGCTGCCACTCGAAGCCGCGCGCCCCGGTTTGTGTAAAGCCGGGGCGGAGCGAGCGCAGAGGGAAATCGCGCAGGGAGTGTTCGAGCCGTCCGGCGGCGGACCAGACTTCATAGGTATGGGGGAAGTCGCCGTTGGGGACCAGATAGGAATACGGCCGGTGGATGCGGGCGATGAGGAAGTGCCGGCCGTCGGGCGCGGGCGACGCCTCGGCGAAGATGGCGGGCTTGCCGATGGGCGTCATTGCGCCCGAGACGGGGTTGACGCGGGCCAATTGTGAGGTGGCGTAGTAGTCGAACAGGTCGGCGTCGTGAGGGGTCTTGAGCAGGTCTTCGTAAGTGCGGGCCGGCAGCGCGCGGCCATCGCTCTCGGTGACCCGCGGTCCCTCGGGGACGGGGTTGGCGGCCGGCGCCGCTCCGCGGCCGGCAGCGACGGTCTCGACCAATAAATCAAAGCCGGAAGACCCCGCCTTCATCCATTGCAGGTAGCCGCGCATGACGGCGTTGACGCGCACGCCGGGCAGGCGGCGGGCGGTGCCGGTGGCGGCGTCGCCGACCCACAGCTCGATGCCGCGCGGGGTGATGTGGGTAAAGGCGAAGCGTTTGCCGTCGGGCGACCACACCGGCGCGGTGAGGCCGGAGATAGCGTCGGGCAGCGCCACCGGAACCTCCTTCCCGTCAGCGATGGTTTCGAGGCGCAGGTCGCGCACCGTGCGGGCCAGATGCAGGCCGTTGGTGGCCGGGTCAATGCGGATGCCGGCGATGCGCAGCATGGGCGCGGCGACATCGGCGATGTCGGGGTTGTCCACCGTCTGCATGAGCAGCAGGCGATCGCGCGTGGGGCTCGCCGAAACCACCGGCGGCCGCGGCGCTTCCATGACCTTAAGGATGGCCGCCGGCGGCTGCTGATACTTGACCTCGGCCGACTGGGCCGCCAGCAATCCCGGCAGCAGAAGCAAGAGGACGAAGCACGGTTTGGTCATACGCGAATACCTCAACGCACGGATGGTAACAGAGAGAACAGAACAGGCGTTAGCATTCAGGGCTTAGGGGTCAGCCAAGGCTCCAGGGTGGCAGCCTTGGGAAGAAATGCCGCGGCGCGCATGCGCCGCCTCCGCCCCTGACCCCTAACCCCTGAATCCTGAATCCTGTTCTCCAATCCTGAATCCTGTTCTGACCCCTGGCCCCTTTTCCTTTTACGATAGGTCTATGGACGTCGAGCAGCCCGCCGGCCGTGTCGCCTGGCGCCAGTCGCTGGGCTCCGGTCTGCTGCTGGGGCTGGCGCTGGGGTGCGGGTGGCTGGCGCACTGGACGCCCAACCTCTATCCGCGCTTGTTGCTGCTGGGCGCGGGCGGGGTGCTGGCGCTGCTCGGGCTGGGGATGATGCTCGCCCTCTCCGACGAGCGCGGCTGGACGACCGCCTGGCAGCGCCGGATTGACCGCCATGTCACCGCCGCCGGGTTGCCGTTTTTTGCGGCGCTGGTGATCCTGACGGTGGCCGCCATCACCAGCGGCAACAATCTTTTATACCTGGTCGTCAGCGGGCTGATCGCCGGGCTGGTGGTGTCGGGGGCGGCGTCGGCGATGAACCTGAGCGGTATGGAGTTGAAGTTCCGGCTGCCGGAGGAGGTGTTCGCCTGCCGTCCGGCGGCGGTGGATTTCGAGCTGGTCAACGCCAAAGCCTACTGGCCGGCGTATGCGCTCACGGTGGGGGCCAGTGCGCAATCCATGGATAAAGCCACGATGGAGGCCGAGCTCAGCCCCATCTACTTTGCCTACCTGCCGCGCCAGGCGGCGGTGAGCGGAACGGGCGAGTTGCTGTTTCCGCGGCGGGGGCGCTTCACCAGCGCGGCGTTTGTGCTGGAGACCGCCTTCCCCTTCGGGCTGATGCGCAAACGGCGGCGCTTCGAGTCGTCGCGTCGCGATCCGGGCATCATCGTGTTTCCGGCGCCGGAGATGGGGCTGGAGTTGCCGCTGGCGCGGCTGCGCGAGGGCAACCTGCTGCCGCTGCCGCGGGTAGGGATGGGCGAGGAGCTGCACAGGATCCGTCCGCACCAGCCGGGCGACAGCGCGCGGCAGGTGATGTGGAAGGCGAGCGCCCGCGCCGGGTCGCTATTGGTGCGCGAGGTGAGCGACGAGAGCGCCCTGCGGGTGCGGCTGCGCCTGGCGCTCGACCCCGCACTCGACCCCGCCGCCGTCGAGCGCGCTCTGTCCCGCTGCGCCGGATGGGTGGAGGCATTGGCCCAGCCGCGCCCCGAAGGCGAAGTCTGGCTGGAATTCGTGGCCGAAAACGGCGACGGTCTGCACCTCCCACTCGCCCCCGCGCGCCACCACCGCCGCGCCATTCTCGAATACCTGGCGGAGCTCGGGGATCTGCGTCCCCTCGGCTCGCGCCCTCCCCACACCGACGTGCTCCACGAAATCCTGATTGAGGGAACAGGGAATAAAGGAACAGGGAACAGGGAATAGGGAATAGGGAACAGGGGTGGAGGCGGCGCTGGCGCGCCGCGGCTTCCTTGCCACCGCATCCATCCCTGAGCCTTCGCTGTTCCCTGTCCCCTGTCCCCTGTTCCCTCTTTCTTCAGTAATACAACCGCAAATGCGCCCCGATCAGATTCATCCCGGTGGTATCGGGAGCGTGGGCGAGCCCGGTGTAGATGCCCACCTTGCTACCGCCGGTCTGGTCGGTGATCACACCGCCGTACAACTGCAACGCTCGGAGTATGGCTTTCACGGCGACTGATGCGTTGAGCTTCGAGACATCAATCGAGGGGTCGAAGCGGATCTTCGCGCCTTCGCGGAAGATCGCGCCGTGGACGCTGCCGTCGGTCTTCACCGCCGGCGCCTGGGTTCCGACCAGGTTGCTGTTCATGCCGCCGGGGACGACGATGCTCAAGGCGTGGTTGAGGCAGGTGGCGCAGTCGAGTTCCCCGGGCAGGATGGTCCCCGCCAGGCCGCTGATGGTGGAGGCGGTGTGGCCGGGGGTGCCATTGCCCGAGAGCGACCCGCGGGCAATGCCGCCCACGTTGGTGCTGGTGGGCTGGCCCGAAGAGTTCACGTAAAGCTTCCAGAAATCGTAGTAATAGCCTGAGGACGTGTCTACAACCACCAGGTGGCCGTCGTTCGCTCCCCAGCCGCCGACCGAGGGCCAGTAGCCGTTGGGCGGGTTGGGCACACAGTAATGATCGGTGTAGGCGTACTGCAGGGTATCGGTGAAGTTGGTGCAGCCGTGGGTGCCGTCGGTTGAGACCACGGGATAGTCGAAGCCCTGGTCGTGGGTGTTCAACTCGAAGGTGAGGTTTTGGGTCGCGCTGCTGATGTCGAGGCTGGCGCCGGTAGGGGCGGTGTAGAGCCAGTCGGCCGCCGCGGAAGGGAACAGGCGCGCCGGCGCGGGTGCCGACGGCGTGGGTGTAGGCACCGGCGTAGGCACCGGGGTAGGTGCGGTGCCGGCGGTGACGGTGACGGTGGCGGTGGCCAGGGGGGCATCGCCGGAGGCGGTGGGTTGCACCGTGACCTGATAGTCGCCCGGGGTGGTGCCGGCGGTGAACTGGTTCTGGGTGGCGTTGGCGTCGGCGCTGATGGTGCCTCCGGTGCCTGTCCAGATGAAGGGCGGGACCGAGTTGCCGCTGATAGCCAGCGAGAAGCTGACCGATTGCCCGGCGGTGACAGTGACCGCGGCGGGGCGGAGCATGGCCTGGAACTGCTTGGCCGTTGCGTTAAAAGCTTGACCCCCGCCGCAGGCGGTAAGCCCGGCGGCGGCGGTCAGTAGAAGCAAACGTCGGAGAGTGTTCATGGCATCTTCCCGACGAAGCAGGCGCAACCTCAAAAGGGTGCAACCAACTTATCGCCCACGGGCAGCCACGCGTCCCCGACGAACTACTTACCTCGGAACAAAAAACGACGGAGAAAAAAGGGAACAGGGAACAGGGCACAGGGCACCAGTCCCTGAGCCTTCGCTGTCCCCTGTTCCCTGTCCCCTAGTAAACAATCCACAAATGCCCCTTCACCTGGTCCAGCCCGGTGAGGTCGGGGGCAACCGCGAGCGCGCTATAGAAGCCGATGCTCGTGCCGCCGGTCTGGTCCGTAATCACCGCGCCGTAGTTCTGCAGGGCGTGGAGGATGGCCTTGACGGCGGTCGAAACCGGGAGCGCGTCCACGTTGACCGCAGGATCGAAGCGCAGCTTGGCGCCTTCACGGAAAATGGCTCCATAGACGGCGCCGTCGGTTTTGGCGGCCGGCGCCTGGGCGCTGACCAGGTTGCTGTTCATGGCGCTGGGCACGACCACGTTGAGGGCGTGCTGCAGGCAGGTGGCGCAGTCCAGTTCGCCCGGCATGATGTCGCCCGCCAGGCCGCTGATGGTCGCCGCCGTGGTTCCCGGGGTGCCGTTGCTCGCGTCCAGGCTGCCGCTCACCACTTGGCCGACGTTGGTGCTGGTGGGCTGCCCGTTGGCATCCACCATCAGCTTCCAGAAGTCGTAGTAGGTGCGGGTGGCGGCGTTGACGACGATGAGATGGCCATCGTTGGCGCCCCATCCGCCCACCGAGGGATGAAACCCTCCCGCCGGGTTGGGCACGCAGATGCGATCGTTGAACTGGTAATAGAGTGTGTCGGTGAAGGTGGTGCACCCCAGACTGCCGTCGGCGTACTGCACCGGATAGTCAAACCCCTGGTCATGGGTGTTGACCTGCACCGTCAGTCCCTGCACCATGCCCGAAATGTTCAGCCCGCTTCCGGAGGGCGGATTGTACAGCCATGCCGCGCCGGGTGAGGTAAACAACTGCGAGGTCCCCGGCGCGGCGACAGCCGCCGCCGGCCCCGCCACAGGTGCAGCGGGCGCGCTGGGCTGCGGCGCCGGTGCGGCCGTCGGCAGATGCGGGATACGAAGCTGGCAAAAAGCGCCCAAGCTCATGGTCAGAGCCAGGGCAAGAGAAGCAACTGCTGTTTTCAACAAAAGAGGAGGGAACTACCTTTCCGAGATGAGTACGAAGGGCGGGTACTGCTTGTGAGTTCAGACTAGTGGCGCCCGCGCCCGATGCGACTCGGTGAAAGTCCCTAACAACCGCAAATAAAGAGCTGAGGCAAAAAAGGGAACCGGGAACAGGGAATAGGGAATAGGGAACAGGGGTGGCGGCGTCGCTACCGCGCCGCGTCATACCTTCGCCACCCCCACCCCCTGAGCCTTCCCTGTCCCCTGTTCCCTCTTCCCTGTTCCCTAGTAATAAAGAAACAAATGCTGCCCAATCAGCCCCATGCCTGTCATATCCGGCTTGCTCGCCAGGTCGGTGTAGAAAGCCATCTGGCTGCCGCCGGTTTGGTCGGTGATGACACCGCCGTAGAGTTGCAGCGCCCGGAGGATGGCCTTGACCGCGGTCGAGGCGGTGAGCGACGACACATTGATGGAAGGGTCGAAGCGAATCTTCGCGCCTTCACGGAAAAGGGCTCCGCGGACGGTGCCGTCGGTTTTCATTGCCGGCGCCTGGGTGCCCACCAGATTGCTGTTCATGCTGGAGGGGACGATCACGCTCAGCGCGTGGTTGAGGCAGGTGGCGCAGTCGAGCTCGCCCGGCATGATGTCGCCGGCCAGGCCGGTGATCTTCGAAGCCGTGTGGCCGGGGGTGCCGTTGCCGCTGAGCGCGCCGCGCGCCAGACCGCCCACGTTGGTGCTGGTGGGCTGTCCGGAAGAGTTCACGTAGAGCTTCCAGAAATCGTAGTAGTAGCCGGTGGAGGTGTCCACGACCACCAGGTGGCCGTCGTTGGCGCCCCATCCCCCCACCGATGGCCAATAGCCCGCGGGCGGGTTGGGCACACAGTAATGATCGGTGTAGGCGTACTGCAGGGTGTCGGTGAAGTTGGTGCAGCCGTGGGTGCCATCGGTCGTGACCACCGGGTAGTCAAAGCCCTGGGAGTGGACGTTGAGATCCCAGCGCATCCCGCTGGTCACGCTGCTGATGTTGAGCGCTGTTCCCGTGGGCGCCGAGTAGAGCCAGTCGGCGGCGGAGGAGGGGAAGAGGCGCGTGCCGCTCACCACCGGCGGCGGGGGTGGTGGCGGGGGAGGAGGTTGCGGGGTGCCGCCCGAGCCGGTGCCGGTGCCCGCGCCGAGCGTGGTCACCATCTGCACGGCGCTGGTGAGGTCGGGGTTGGTGTAATAGCTGGACTCGGCCTGAATGCTGTAGGCGGTGCCGGATTGCAGGCCGCTGAGCGTGATGGAGTGTTGGGTGGCCAGTTTCCAGTTGCTTTGGGTCTGGGTGAGCGCCGAGGTGCCGTAGTGCAGCTGGCTGTTGAGCGACTGGGAAGTGGTCCAACTGACGGTGAAGCCGCTGCTGCTGAGTTGGGTCACCGAGAGCGCCGCGATGCCGCTCCCCGAGGTGGTGGGCGGAGGAGGAGGAGGAGGAGGAGTGACCGTGCCGCCCGTGCCGGCCGTCGTGACCGGGATGACCGGGCTGATGAGGTCGGGGTTGGTGTAGTAGCTGGACTCCGCCTGCACGCTGTAGGTGACGCCCGGTTCGAGGCCGGTCAGGGTGACGGTGTGGACGGTGGCCAGCTTCCAGTTGTTGAGCGTGGCGGTGGTGTTGCCGGCGCCGTAATGGAGCTGGGTGTTGAGCGGCTGGCTGGTGGTCCAGCTCACGGTAAAGCCGCTCGAGGTGATCTGGCTTACCCGCGGCGCGGGCAGACTGCCCCCGGCGGATTGTGCGGCCGAGACAGCCGCCAGGCAAAGACACAGGACTGCAATTCTCACTCGTGTGTACCCCTCTTTCGAGTCGAGTACGAAGTTGGCGCTGAGTGAGAGTAAATGGCTGAGGGGTCCGCCAAGTCTGGGCGAACCCCTCAGTGAGTACAGGAATTGACCTTAGGTTAGCGCGGGCTTTCGGGTGTTGCCGTGCCGGCATACAAGCCGTTGAACAGCAGCTTGAAGCTGGCGTGGGGCTGGCCGCGGAAGGTGATCTCCGGGCCGACGGCGTAGACCATGCCCTGCCCGATGCGTCCGCTCACCACCGCGGCGTTGCCGCTGAGATAGGCCTGGCCGTTGGCCCAGCCGCTGACCAGGGTGTGATCGCCCTGGTACCATCCGGCCACGGCGGGATCGAGGCTGGCGTTGGGCAGCACGCGGAAGACGGGGTCGTGGTCAAAGTCCACGTCCACGCTGTCGCCCATGCCGTAGGCGATGGGGTCGTTGTTGTTGATGGTCACCCGCATCAGCGAGCCGGGGATGTAGAACTTGGTGTTGGGCAGCGGATGCGACTTGCCGTCGTTGCCGATCTCGGTGAGGGCGCTGGTGATGGGCAGGCCCACCGCCTCGGCCAGCTCCGTGCCGCTGCCGATGGTGAGCAGCGTGCCGCCGGCGGCGACAAAGGCCTTGAGCGCCGGCAGGGTCTTCTCGGTGCTCATCGAGCCCATGCGCGCGCGCCACTCTTCCGGCACGGTGGCCAGTTCGGCTTCCGTGGGCGCGGCGCGGCGGAAGCCGCCGCGGCCGCCGCCGCCGATGCCGGAGTCCACGAACAGCAGCACGTCAAACTGATCGCGCAGGTTGCCGGCGTCGAGCTGGGGCGCGAACACCAACTGGTAAGGGAACTCGTACTGCTCCAGCAGCCAGCGCGCCCAGCCGCTGGGCATGCTGCCGCCGTACTGGTCGTAGAGGCCAATGCGGATGGGCTTCAGCTTCAGCGCCGCTCCGGCGGGGGCGGAGGCCACCCCGTAAGAGGCCACACCCAAATCCTTGGCGGCGGCGGTGAGGATGGGCAGCACCTGCGGACCGGCGGGCACGTACAGCGTGCCGGTGCCCAGGTCCTTGCCATCGGCCGTCTGCGGGGTCTTGAGCCAGTAGACGTTGGCGCCCGCCTTCAACAGCCGGTTGGTCACGATGAAGGCGTTGTTGACCGCGTGGCTGATGAGGTAGCCGGCGGGCGAGGCCGCACCGGCGATGCTGTAGACGGGCATGGGCTGCAACTGCCCGAAGGGCAGCTTCTCGAAGGGACCGGAGAAGCTCTCCAGCTCGCGGCTGAACTTCACCCCCATCTGGTCGGCGACGGTCCAGCCGGCGGTGTCGTAGGGCGGCACCGGCGGGCCGCCGGGGTAGGCAAGATCGTTGGGGTAGTCCTGGGGCTCGAACATGTCGAGCACGAAGGGCCGCGCCGCCTGCGCCGCCATCACCACGAAGCTGCCCGCCGGGTAGCTCTGGCCGTTGACGGTGAAGTCGCTGGAGGCCTTCTCGACCTCGATGCCGTTCTTGATCAGCACGTTGACGAACTTGGTGGCGGTGGCGAAGTCGTGCTGGTCGGCGCTGATGATGTAGCCGCGCGGATCGCGGTAGTTGGGATCATGCAGCACCGAAGCGTAGAGCGAGGGGTTGAGGCCGCGCGCGCCGAAGCCGGCGAAGGGGCCGGATTCCTGGGCGGCCGCGCCGCGCCCGCCGCGGCCGGAGTTCGGCGGCGCGCCCGCCGCCTCCAGCGCGGCGATGCGGTTGGGGGTGATGGTCCAGGAGTCCTTCTGGCCATCCTGGATCTGGTTGCGGCCCATGGCGTAGATGTTGTAGAGCAGGGTTTCGCGGTTGCGCGAGGCGTAGTCGAGCACGGCGCGGTTGTTCTGCATCTCGTAGGCGATGGACTGCGAGTAGTGCCAGGTCTGCGGGGCGATGGGCAGCGGCCAGTCGCCGGTGGGCAACTGCTTGGCCGCCACCAGCGGGATCTGGATGGGGTTGGGCTCGCCGATGATCTCGGTCAGCAGCCCGATGATGTTGTGGAAGTAGGCCGTGGTGCGCACCCCGCCATCCCACCAGGTCGAGTAGGGGGCGCCCGAACGCTGCTCGCTGCCGCCCATGCCGCGCTCCACCAGTCGCATGTGCATGGCCGTGCCCACCGCCTCGATGTCGAGCGGCATCAGCGGATCGAAGTGATAGTTGAAGGGATCGCGGAAGGGCGGCATGAAGATGACCCCGCCCGCCGGACCCGTCTGGTGGTGGTTGTAAAGGATCTCGGGGAACCACTGCTGGAAGAGCACGCGGTTCATGTTCTCGGTCTCCTTCATGTTCGACATGTAGGAGTCGCGGTTGTCGTCGTGGCCGACGTACTTGTTGTACAGCGTCGGCAGCCCGGGCGACATGGTGCGCTGGTCGGGCGTGGGGATGCGCATGTACCAGTTGGTGACCTTCTCCACCCCATCGGGGTTGACCGGCACGTTGAGCACGATGTCGTCGTGCAGGAAGCGCATCGTCTCCGGATCGGTGCGGCTCAGCAGCTCGTAGATGTTCTCCACCAACTGCTGGAAGCCGACGGTTTCGCTGGAGTGCAGGCCGCCGTCAATCCACACCACCGCCTTGCCCTCGGCCGCCAGCTTGTGCGCCTCGGCGTCGTCGAGGCCCTCGGCGCGGGCCAGACGGGCGTTGATCTCGCGGTAGTGGTCGAGCTGCTTGATGTTCTCGGGCGAGGAGATGATGATCAGCCATTCCGTCTTACCCATCTCGGTCGTGCCGATGTCCACCATCTTCATGCGGTCGCTCTCGGTGGCCAGCTTCTTCCAGTAGGCCACCGCCTTGGTGTAGTTGGCCTCCTGGAAGTCGTCGCCGATGTTGAAGCCGAAGAACTCCTTGGGGGTGGTGAGGGCGGGCGCGGCCGCGGCGGCGGCGCGTTTCTGGGCGGCCAGAGGGGCCACGGCGACCAGCAGGGCGGCAAAGGGCAGACAGAGGCGGAAAAGTCGGCGCATAGACATGGACATCTCTCCCAGGGTGATGAAGCCGCATCGAGAGTACAACATTAGGCCCTTCAGGGGCCAATGTTTCCCCTATCATTTTTAGAACGAAGACGGCGACCGGCCAGTCTAGTAAAATATCGGCCATGGTAGTAGGTACTCTTCGCAAACGCAGGCGTGAAGACGGGTTTTCGTTGATCGAGCTGTTGATCGCGGTGGCCATCATCATGATCATCATGGCGATCGCCATCCCCAACCTGGGGAAGTTGCGCAAGAACACCAACGCCACCGCCGCCATGGGCAATCTCAAGACGCTGGCCACGGTGCTCAACGCCTACGCCACCGAGTACCCCAACATCGGCTATCCGCCGTCGCTGCTGGCGCTAGGGCCGGCCGCCAACGGCGGAGCGGAGAGCGCCAGCGCCGCCGGACTGATTGACGAGGCCATGGCCAAGGCCGGCACCGCCCCCAAACAGGGCTACATCTTTACCTACACCCCCAGCGCCGGGACGCCCTCGAGCGGCTACGTGATCACCGCCAACCCCCAAAACGGCGCCGCCACCCGCTACTTCTATATGGACCAGGACGGAGCGGTGCACTTCAACGACAACGCCCCGGCCACCGTGTCCAGCCCGATCATGCAGTAAGCCGATGCTGAAGCGCCTGCTCCCCCTGCTGGCGCTCGCCGCGCTGGCGCTCGCCCCCCAGTCGTTGCCGTCGTTGCACGAGCTGGTGATCACCCTCAACGGCCGCTACAACTCCATTCATACCTGGGAGGCGGATTTTACCCAGGTCTACACCGCCGGGCTGACGACCCAGACCGAGAGCGGGCATTTGTATCTTCAGAAACCAGGCAAGATGCGGTGGGACTACACAGAGCCGGTAAAGAAGACGTTTTTAGTCGCCGGCGACACGGTCTGGCAGTACACCGCGGGCGACCGGGTACCCACGGAATCGCAGGTGAAGAACCTCAACGACCTCCGCTCGCCCCTTCGCTTCTTGCTGGGCCACCTCGACCTCGACAAGGAACTGGATCAGCTCAGCTTCAGCGGCATGCAGCCCTGGCAGCCGGGTGACCGTGTCATCGAGGGCATCCCCAAAGCCCCAGTGGAAGACGCGGGCTGGCGCAAGGTCTGGATAGAAGTTTCGCCCGCCTACGAAATCACCCGCCTGGTAATCCTCTCCCTCGACGGCTCGCAAAACGACATCCGCTTCTCCAACATCCGCGTCAACCGCGGCCTACCCCACCACATCTTCACCCCGCCCCATCCCCCGAGCCTTTCGCGAACCCCTAAATCCTGAACCCTGTCCCATCCCCCGAGCCCCCCACTAACCCCTAACCCCTAAATCCTGAACCCTGTCCCATCCCCCGAGCCTTTCGCTAACCCCTAACCCCTAAATCCTGATTCCTGTCCCACTCCCCCTGTTCCCTCTTCCCTTTTTTTGCAACGCCGCCCCCCCCCGCCCCCCTCTTCAACCCCAGGGACCAGTGTGGCTGCTACAATTGGGGCAACCCGCAGTTCCCACCTTAGCTTTTGCATGCCAACCTTTGTCATTACGGCGCTTAACGACCGCGGCCAGCGCCTGCGCCAAACCGAGCGCGCCGACAGCGAGCGCGAGGTCCGCGACCGTTTTCTGGCCCAGGGCCTGCTGGTGCAGACGGTGCGGCAGCAGCGCGGGTGGGGAGAGCGGCGGCGCAAGGTGGCGCTCGACAAGTTTCTGGTCTTCAACCAGCAGTTTCTGACCCTGATCAAGGCCGGGCTGCCCATCCTGCGGGCGCTGGAACTGCTGCGCACCCGGGCGCGGGATGAAAAGCTGGAGGCCATGCTGACCCGCGTCCATCAGCGGGTGCAGGCGGGCGATATTTTGTCCCGGGCGTGGGCGCAGGAGCCGACCATCCCCGAGATCTACACCACCACGCTGATGGCGGGGGAGAAGAGCGGCAATTTGGAAGAAGTGCTGCAACGCTACCTGCAGTACCAGCGGATGGCGCTGGGGCTGCGCCGCAAGCTGACCAGTTCGCTCATCTACCCGGCGGTGCTGATGACCCTCGTGGTGGTGGTGCTGACCTTTCTGGTCACCTACGTGGTGCCGCAGTTCGCGGCGCTCTATGCCTCGCTCGACGCCACCCTGCCGGCCATTACCGTGTTCGTGATGGACATCGGCATCGCGGTGCGGCACTACTTCTTCTTCCTGGCGCTGGGCATCATCGGCGCAGTGGTGCTGGTGGTGTGGGCATCGCGGCGGACGCGGGTGGCGCTGCTCCTCGACCGGCTGGCGCTAAAGGTGCCGCTGCTGGGCGATTTGTACTGGAAGTATCAAGTGGCCATGCTCTGTCGCACGCTTTCGACCCTCTTGCAGGGCGGCCTGCCGGTGGTCAACGGCCTGGAGACGGCGGCCAGCGCGCTGCGCAGCCCCTCGCTGCGGCGCGGCCTGGCGTCCACGGTGCAGGCGGTGAAGGAAGGCGAGGCGGTGTCGGCCGGTCTGGGACGCTACCATGTGGTGCCGCGTTTGGCGGTGGAGATGGTGGAGGTGGGCGAGGGCACCGGCGCGCTGCCGCAGATGCTGGCCTCGGTGGCCGAGTTTTTCGATGAGGATCTGGCCAACGCCATGACCGCGCTGCTGGCTCTGATCGAGCCGGCGATTTTGATCGTCGTGGGGACGGTGGTGGCGCTGATTCTGATCTCCCTGTATCTGCCCATCTTTTCCCTCGGCGCGAGGATGCAGTCATGAGCACCGCCAACCCCACCCCGCCCAACGCGCCGGGGGCCGCCCCGGCGGCCTCGGAACGCCAGCACGCCGCCGAGTGGGAACAAGCCGAACGCCTCGCCCGCCGCTATCACTGCCCTCTGGTGGACCTGCGCACCGCCCCCATCTCGCCCGAGCTGTTCCGCTCGGTGCCGGTGGAGCTGATGTTCCGCTACCACTTCGTGCCGCTGGAGACGGATGAACGCACCCTGACCATCGCCATCGCCGACCCCAGCCAGCTGATGCTGGTGGACGAGGTGGGGCTGCTGCTCGGCCGCCGGGTGGCGATGCGCGTGGCCACGCCGGCGCAGATTGACGACATCCTCAAGAAAAACGAGCAGTCGCAGCGGGTGCTGGAGCAGGCGACCGAGGGCTTCACCCTGGACGTCATGCGCGCCGACGAGGGCAGCGACGAGACCATCTCCATCGAGCGGCTGACCACCTCCGGCGACATCAACCCCATCATCAAGCTGGTGGATACCACCATCTTCACCGCGCTGGAGCGGCGGGCGAGCGACATCCACATCGAAACCGGCGACGCCGAGGTGAACGTCAAGTACCGCATTGACGGGGTGCTGCAGCCGGCGCTGGCGCCCATCGCCAAGGAGTTCCACAGCCCCATCCTGAGCCGCATCAAGGTGATGAGCGAGCTCGACATCTCCGAGCGCCGCGTCCCGCAGGACGGACGTTTCCGGGTGCGCTACAACGGGCGGGCGATTGATTTCCGCGTCTCCATCATGCCCAGCATCCACGGCGAGGACGCGGTGCTGCGCGTTCTCGACAAGGAGGCGATGAGCGAGAAGTTCCAGAACCTGACCCTCGACGTGGTCGGCTTCGACGCCGGCGACCTGCGCAAGTTCCGCCGCTACATCCGCGAGCCGTACGGCATGGTGCTGGTCACCGGGCCCACCGGCAGCGGCAAAACGACCACCCTGTATGCGGCGCTGAACGAGATCCGCAGCATCGAGGACAAGATCATCACCATCGAGGATCCGGTCGAGTACCAGCTCAAGGGCATCACCCAGATCCCGGTCAACGAGAAGAAGGGGCTGACCTTCGCCCGCGGGCTGCGCTCCATCCTGCGCCACGACCCGGACAAGATCATGGTGGGCGAAATCCGCGACGCCGAGACGGCGCAGATCGCCATCAACAGCGCCCTCACCGGCCATCTGGTGTTCACCACCGTGCACGCCAACAACGTGGTGGATGTGATCGGGCGCTTTCTCAACATCGGGGTCGAGCCCTACAACTTCATCTCCTCGCTGAACTGCATCCTGGCGCAAAGACTGGTGCGGCTGATCTGCCCCTCGTGCCGCCACGCGGTGCGCTATCCGGCGGAGGTGCTGGAGGCCTCGGGGCTGAACGGGGAGTGGCGCGAGCGCGACTTCTTCGAGGGGCGCGGCTGCCTGGAGTGCGGCGGGACAGGGTTCCGCGGGCGCACCGCCATCCACGAGTTGCTGGAGATGACCGACACCGTGCGCGAGACGATCCTGGCCAAGCGGCCGTCGTCGGAGATCCGGCGGGTGGCGCGGCAGGAGGGGATGAAATTTCTGCGCGAGAGCGCCCTCGAGCGGGTGGCCGAGGGGCTGACCACGCTCAAAGAAATCAATAAGGTAACCTTCATCGAGTTGGCCCGCTGACCATGCCGTTTCCCCTGTTGCACAATCTCCGGGCCAAGTTTGAGGCGTTCACCGCCGCGCCGCCGCCGCCGGTGGCGGTGGAGATCGCCGCCGGGCGCGTGGCCGCGGGTCGCGTCGCGCTGGCGGGCAC
>DATBPS010000175.1:0-15396 GCA_036561225.1 Terriglobales bacterium | reverse complement strand
CCGCCGGAGGCGGGCAAGCTCATCTTTATCATTGCCCGGGTGGCCGGACTCACGGCGGAAGTTGCGGAGGAGCACGCCCGCGAGAAGCCCATGCGCATTCGCATTCCGGTGAGCTATGACGGCCCGCCCCCGCGTTCACTCTGACCCGCACACCGAGGCGCTTTGCATCCCATGACCACCCCGACGGCATCGCCGCGAACCCTGACTGAGAGCGAACGCGCGGCGGCGGATGCGCTGTTGCAGCGCGCCCGCCAGGCCCTGGCGGCCGCCGAGGCCCTCGACCAGGCGGCGGCCGACCGCATTTGCCGCGGCGTGGCCTGGGCGATTGGCAATGAAACCACCGCCACGCGCCTGGCCCACATGAGTGTGGATGAGAGCGGCATGGGATCGCGCGAGCCGTCACGGCGCTTCAAGGTTCATGGCGTACTGCGCGACGCGCTGCGGCAGCGGAGCCTGGGGGTGATTGAGGAGATTCCCGAACGCGGTCTGGTGAAGTACGCCAAACCGGCGGGCGTGATCGCCTCCCTGGTGCCGGTCACCAGCCCGTACATCACACCCGCCACCACGGCGATTTATGCGCTGAAATGCCGCAATGCGGTCATCTTCTGTCCCCATCCCGCCAGCCGGCGCACCAGCTTCGAGACGGTGCGGCTGATGCGCGCGGTGCTGGAGCGTCTGGGGGCGCCGGTGGACATGGTGCAGTGTGTCGAGCGGCCGAGCATTCCGCTGACCCAGGCGATCATGGCCGACTGCGACCTGACCATCGCCACCGGCGGCCAGAACATGGTGCGAGCCGCCTACAGTTCCGGCAAGCCCGCCTATGGCGTAGGCGCGGGCAACGCCACCATGGTGGTGGATGAAACCGCGGAGGTGGAGGAGGCCGCGCGCCTGATTCGCATCAGCAAGACGAATGATTACGGATCCGGCTGTTCCGCCGACGGCAACCTGCTGGCCGATGCCCGGATCTACGCCGACCTGCAGGCGGCGCTGGTCCGCGAGGGAGGCTACCTGGTGAACGCGGAGGAAAAGGCCAGGTTGCGAGCGGCGTACTGGGACGCCGAGGGGCATCGCACGCCGGACACGATTGCCCGCCCGGCGGCGGTGGTGGCCGCCAAGGCCGGCATTGCCCTGCCGCCGGACAAGACGTTTCTACTGGTCGAGGAGAACGAGATCGGGCGGCAGCATCTGTTTTCCACCGAGAAGCTGGGTACCGTACTGACCATGTTCAAGTTCGCAGGCTTTCCGCAGGCGCTGGTCATGGCGAAGCGGATTTTTGAGACCGCCGGCAAGGGGCATTCCTGCGGCATCTACTCGTGGAACGACGCGCACATTGAGCAGCTGGCCATGGCCGTGCCGGTGAGCCGCATGATGGTGCGTCAGGCGCAGTCGAAGTCCAACGCCGGGACGTTCGCCAACGGCATGCCCATGACTTCGAGCATGGGATGCGGGTTCTGGGGCGGCAACATCACCAACGAGAATCTTTCCCTCAAGCACTACATGAACGTCACCTGGGTCAGCCGCCCCATCCCCGAGGACCGCCCCTCGGACGCCGAACTGTTCGGAGAGTTCTATGACACTCCGGTCGAATGAGGTAACCAGCATGGAAGGAAGCGCCGCCCCCACCGGGGCGACCACCGCCGCGCCCGAGCCCGCCGCCACGCGCCTGGCCGCCTGCAGCCTGGTCTCCTATCTGGAGCGCCTGGGTGTGGAGGTGATCTTCGGGCTCTGCGGCCACACCATCATCGCCATGCTGGATGCCTTGCGGAGCAGTTCGATACGCTTCGTCAGCGTCCGTCATGAGCAGGTGGCGACCCATGCCGCCGACGGATACGCGCGGGTTTCGGGAAAGCCGGGCGTGGCGCTGGTCCACCTGGGCCCGGGCCTGACCTGCGCCGCCACCGGGGTGGCCAATGCTGCGCTGGATTCGATTCCGATGGTGGTGATTGCCGGAGACGTGCCCTCCTATTACTACGGCCGTCACCCGCACCAGGAAGTGAACCTTCATCAGGACGCCGACCAGTTCCAGATTTACCGGCCGTTTTGCAAGCGCGTGTATCGGGTGGACCGGGCGGAGGATCTGCCGCGGGTGGTGGAGCGCGCCTTTCACCTGGCGCGGAGCGGCCGGCCGGGGCCGGTGCTGGTGGATGTGCCGATGGATCTTTTCTCGGCGGAGCTGCCGGCCGACGCCTTTGCCCAACTCCCGCCGCGGATCGAGCCGCCACCCTTGTCGGAAGCCACGGCGGCGCACATGGCCGCGGCGCTGGCGCAGGCGCGCCGTCCGGTGTTGTATGCCGGGGGCGGAGTGATCGCAGCCCGGGCCACGGCGGCGTTGCGCGAGCTGGCGGAAGCGGTGGAGGCGCCGGTGGCCCACACCCTGATGGGAACCACCTGCCTGCCCAGTGATCACCCCCTGCTGCTGGGCATGACCGGATTTTGGGGCACCCCGATTGCCAACGAGATGTGCCGCAACGCCGACCTGATCCTGGCTTTGGGGACGCGGTTTGCCGAGGCCAGTTCCAGTTCCTGGGATGCCCGCTATACCTTCGCCATTCCACCCACCCGGCTGATGCAGGTGGACCTGGATCCGCAGGCGATGGGACGCAACTTCCCGCTGGAATTGGGCGCGGTGGCCGATTTACGTCTGGCATTGAAGGCACTGGCCAAGGCGGCGAAAGCTCTGCCGCGGCCGGAGCGGAAGAGCCTGCGGCAGGATATTGCCTCCGGTCGTGCCGAATTCAGCTCCCGCTGGCAGGGCGAGCGGACCTCGAATCAGTTTCCCCTGCGGCCGGAACGGATCCTGAATGAAGTTCGACAGGCCTTGCCCGCCGACGGCTTTATCGTGACCGATGTGGGGTGGAACAAGAACGGAGTGGGCCAACAGTTTCCCTTCACGGTGGCAGGGACGTTCATTACCCCCAGTGGCCTGGCCACCATGGGGTTCGGGCCGGCGGCGGTACTGGGCGTCAAGTTCGCGCATCCTGACCGCGCCGCCCTGTGCCTGGTGGGCGATGGCGGGTTTGGCGCCAATCCGTCGGTGGTGGCGACCGCGATGGAAGCCGGACTGGCAGTGGTGTGGGTGGTCATGGACAATGCCGCTTTCGGGACCATCGCCGGTCTGGAGAACCTGCACTACGGGAGCGAGTTCGGTTGTTTGTTTCAGCGAGGTGGGGCCACCTATCGGGCCGATTATGCCGCCATGGCGCGCGCCTATGGGGCTCGCGGAGTGAACATCACTGCCGCCGACGAACTGGGGCCGGCGTTGCGGGAAGCGCTGGGGTCGTCGCTGCCCACGGTGATCCAGGTGGCGATGGAGAATAGTCCCACCCCCACACCGGGGTACTGGAACATCAATGACATTTACCGTCGGGGCGAATAGGACTTCCGCGCCGGGCTCGGCCGCTCCCCGGCGCGTATCCGTATCCCGCGCCTGGGCCGTCTGGGCGATTGCCTCGCTGTTTTACCTCGTCGCGTACTTCATCCGGGTCTCGCCGGCGGTCATGACCCAGGAATTGATGCAGGCCTTCCATATGGGGGCGGCGCGCCTGGGCACCCTGTCGGCGGCCTATTTTTATGCCTACGTCGCGCTGCAGATCCCAGTCGGGATTCTGGTCGACACGTGGGGGAGCCGGAAGCTGCTGGTCTGGGGCGCGATTGCGACGGCGGGCGGCTCGGCGGTGTTTGGAGTCAGCACCCACTTTGCCGAGGCGTTTTTGGCCCGGGCGGTGATCGGGGGCGCCACCGCCGTGGCCTGGATCGTGTGCCTGAAGCTGATCACCCACTGGTTTCCGGGACGGCGCTTCGCCATGATGTCCGGTCTGACGCTGATGCTCGGCAACCTCGGCGCGCTGGTGGCGCAGGTGCCGCTGCGTCTTCTGGTGGCACGCTTCGCGTGGCGGCCGGTCACCGTTGTCTCGGGCGGCATCATCCTGGTTTTCGCGGTTCTGGCTTTTGTTTGGGTGCGCAACGATCCCGCCGATATCGGACAAACCGGCTATGCCACCCCGCCGGCTGCGGCCACCAGCGGTCGAGTTGCGGACTTTCTGGGGATGTTTCGCTACCGCAATACCTGGCTGATCCTGTTTGCCCAGGGCGGGCTGCTGGGACCCGTACTGGCGTTTGCCGGGCTGTGGGGCCCGGATTATCTGGGCGCCCGCTTCCATCTGTCGGCGGCGAGCGCTGCCGGCGTGGACTCGGTCATGCTGCTGGCCTTTGCCATCGCCAGCCCGCTGATGGGGTATATGTCGGATCGAATAGGGGCGCGCAAGCCCATCTACCTGGGCAGTGCGGGTGTGGCCGCGGCCTGCTGGGCGGCCATGTTCCTCAGCGGCAGCGGCCTTGGTCTGGAGACATTTGTGGGACTGGCGGCGATAGCGAGCTTTGCCGCGTCGTCCTGCATCCTGGGATTTGCCTTTGGGAAGGAGTCGGTACCGGCGCGTCACCTCGGCGCCGTTTCCGGGCTGATGAACATGGGCAACATGTTTGGCGTCATGTTGCTGCAGCCGGCCATCGGCTGGATGCTGGACCGGATGTGGAGCGGCCAATGGCTGCATGGCGCACGCAGCTATTCCGCCGGCGCGTTCCAGGCTGCCTTCTCGCTGGCGGTGGCCTGGGCGGTGCTTTCCGTCGCTCTGTTGGCCTTCACCCGCGATACCCACTGCCATCAGATGCCGTGATTTTATCGGTTGTCGGCGGCGTACAATCGGTGTCATGTCCGCCCATCCAGCCGTAGCCGGTAGTGCCGCCGCGAGGCGCGTGCCGCGCGCTGCCGCAGCCGGGAGCCAGCCTGCGACGTCGGGCGCGGAATCGAAAGTAGCCGGCAAGCTGGTGCAGCGTCAACTGAAGAAGATTTGCGCCGGCACCACCTTTCGCAGCGCGGGGCGGCTGCGCCGTTTCCTGGAGTTTGCGGTCGAGGAACTGCTCGCCGGCCGCAAGGAGCAACTGAAGGAGTACGTGGTGGGGGTGGCGGTGTTCGATAAGACGCCGGCGTTTGATCCGCGCACCGATCCGATTGTGCGGGTACAGGCGCGGCGGCTGCGGAGCATGCTGGAGCGCTACTACGCCGAGGAGGCAGGCGCAGACGAACTGATTATCGAGTTGCCCAAAGGGGGATACGCACCGTTGTTTCGGGTGCATGATCGTCCCCAGCCGCCGCCGGCCTGGACCATGGGTCTGGTGGACCGCAATACGGTCGCGGTGGAGGCGGTGGCCGACCACAGCGCCGAGGGTGACCTGGGGTACTTCTGCCAGGGATTGCGCCAGGAAATCCTGAACAGTCTGGCGCAAATTGCGGGGCTGCACCTGCTGGCCCGGGAGGCCGGTGATCATGCCGCCGCTCCTCGCGCCGCCCTGGTGGTCAGCGGGAGCGTGCGCCGCGCGGGCGGAGATTTGCGTTTGATCCTGCAGGTCGTGGATCGAGTCAGTGACAGCCTCCTCTGGTCCGGGAGCCTGGATGGGAAGCTGGCGGAGCCGATCACGGCCCAGCGGGAAGCGGCGCTGACCCTGGCGACCGAGCTGCGGGCGCGCGTCGAAGCGGGCGCCCGCCCGGCCTTGCACCAGCGGCCGCCCGGAAACCCGGCGGCGCGCCATCTCTATTTGCAGGGCCGCTACCATCTGGGTCAGCGCACCGAAGAGGGGCTGAGCAAGGCGGCGGAGTTGTTCGGACGAGCCCTGCGGGAAGATCCGCAGTTTGCACCGGCGCATAGCGGATACGCCGACGCCTGCTCCCTGCTCGGTCACTATGGAGTGCTGGCACCGGCCGAAGTATGGACCAAGGCGGCGTCGTATGCGGCCGCGGCGGTCATGCTGGACGCGGAAAGCGCTGAGTGTCAGACCACTCTGGCGCACATCAAAGCCTGCCAGGACTGGGATTTTACCGGAGCGGAGCTACAATTCCGCCGGGCTCTGCAGCTGGACCCCGGTTATGCCACCGCCCACCACTGGTACGCCACCAGCTGTCTGGCGCCGCAGGGGCGCCTGGACGAGGCGGAGAGCGAGCTGCGGGCGGCGCAGGCGCTGGACCCGATTTCCGCCATCATCGCCCGGGATCTGGCGTTCATCCATTTCTACCGGCGCGAGTATGACATTGCCCTCGATCAGTGCGACCACACCATCGAGCTCAACCCTTACTTCTCCCCCGCCTTTTGCACCCTGGGTCTGGTTCAGGAGCAGCGTCAAGACACGGAGGAGGCCACGGCCGCCTTTCAACGGGCCATCCACCTGTCTCCGGACACACCCGGCATGCATGCCGCCCTGGGGCACCTCTATGCGCTGACCGGCCAACTCCCGCTGGCCCGCAAAACGCTGCAGCGGCTGGTGCAGTTGAGCGCCACCCGATACGTCTCGCCGTTTTTTTTCGCCTCCATCCACCTGGCCCTGGGGCAAGTGGAGGAGGGCTTCCACTGGCTGGCCAAGGCCTGCGAGGATCGCAGTTTTGAGTTGCTGTTCCTCAACCTCGATCCGCGCTTTGACGGAGTAAGGCAGGATGCCCGCTTTCGCGCCGTGGTGGAGCGCCTGCAACTGGCGGGCGACCGCCGGTGCGCTCCGTACGCGGGGGGCGCGCCGCCGGCACTGTGGGCAAAGCCGGCGCGGGAAGGGCGCGAAATTCCGAAGGGCGGCCCGCCCGCGGTGAGCGGAGAGGCGCGGCCCCGGCCGGCTGGGCGTAAGCGGGTCGCCCGGCATAGCCCAACGACAGGCGCGAGTCAGTGAGTCTTTAACGTAACGCAACCGTTACAGGCTTGACGGTGGCGGCGCGGCTAGGCATCTTGACCAAAGTCGCGGGTGCGACCTGCCGACGGGTGCGGGTCCGCGCGAGCCACGGGAGACAAGCCATGAAAATTCGCTGCCAACTTCTTGCCGCCTGCCTGATTCTGTTCACCGGCTTCACCGCATTGCTGGCGGCCCAGTCCGTCTCCACCGCCCAGATTCAGGGCACGGTTACGGATGCCTCCGGGGCGGTCGTGCCGGGCGCGGCGGTCGTGGCAGTGGAGACCGCGACCGGATTCGCCCACGCCACCGCCACGGGACCGCGCGGCGGATACGTGCTGCCCAACCTTTCGGCGGGCGCGTATACGCTCAAAATTTCAGCGCGGGGGTTCGCTACCTACACCCAGACCGGCATCATCCTGCAGGTGGCCACCAATCCGACGCTCAACGTGCAGCTCAAGATCGGTAGCCAGTCCCAGGTGGTCACCGTGGAAGCCAACACGGGCATGGTCGAGACCCATGCCACCGGGGTGGGCGATGTGGTCACCAACCAGGCCATCAACAAGCTGCCGCTGAATGGCCGCCAGGCCACCAATCTTATTATGTTGGCCGGGGCTTCCACGCCGGGGCCAAACTCGGACTTGAACACCAACAAGAACTACCCCACGCAGACGATTTCGGTGGCTGGAGGCTCGTCCACCGGCATTGCCTATTACCTGGACGGCGCCGGCAATAACGATCCCTTCAACAGTCTGAACCTGCCCTTTCCCTTTCCTGACGCCCTGCAAGAGTTCAAGGTGGAAACCGGGGCGCTGGCGGCCCAGTACGGCTCCCACGCCGCGGGCGCGGTGAACGTGGTCACAAAATCGGGCACCAATCAATTTCACGGCGACCTGTTCGAATACGTGCGCAACGGTGATTTCAACGCCAACGACTATTTTTCCAACGCCAAGGGGCTGGAGCGCGACAGCCTGAAGCGCAACCAGTTTGGCGGCACCATAGGCGGCCCGATCTTGCACGACCGCTTGTTTTTCTTTGTCGGCTATCAGGGAACCGTGGTGCGCTCCAACCCGCCCACCCGCACCTCGTTTGTGCCCACCGCCGCCATGTTGGCGGGCGATTTCACCACCTTTGCCTCGGCTGCCTGTCAGGGCAAGGCGGTGAATCTCAGCGCGCCTTTCGTCAACAACAAGATTGACCCCGGCCAATTCAGCAAGGCATCGCTGGCCTTCCTGCAGCACGTTCCCGTGTCCACCGATCCGTGCGGTGCGGTCAACTACGGTATCAGCCAGAACAGCCACGAGAACCAGATCATCGGCCGGGTGGACTTCAGCTACAGTTCCCGCCAGACCATGTTCGTGCGCTATTTCATCGGCCGCTACGTGCTGCCGGTGGGAACCGGAGAAGCCGCCAACGTACTGGAAGCCAATCAGGTCGCGCAGAGGGATCAATCGCAGTCGGTGTCGTTCGGCGATAACTACGTCATCAGCCCGACGGCCGACAACGTCTTCAATCTGTCGCTGATTCGCACCTACGCCTATCGGACCATTCCTCCCTATCCGGATCCGGCCGCCCTCGGCATCCCGGTCTACAGCCCGATTGCTGACTTTATGGGCCTGAGCGTGAACGGAACCGGCAACGGTTTCAGCCTGGGAGCGGGCGGTACCAATCCCGGGTGGTTCAACTCGACTGCGCCCCAGATTTCGGATGATCTGACGCTGTTGCGGGGCAATCACCAGGTGCAGGTGGGGGTGAGTTGGAAGCACTCGATCATGAATACCGTCAACAACCGGCCCACCAACGGCGCCTTCAGCTTCAATGGCACCTTCACCGGCGCCGGGTTGAGCGATTTTCTGCTGGGCGATCTGAGCAGCTTCCTGCAGGGCAATCCGGACTGGGAAAATGACCGGCAGAATCTGGTGGGCGCCTACGCCCAGGACTCGTGGAAGGTAGCGCCCAGTTTCAGCCTGAGCTACGGGCTGCGGTGGGAGCCGTTTCTGCAGCAGCACAACTGGAACCACTGGGTGGAAACCTTCAATCCCGCCAATTTTGCGGCCGGCATCCGCAGCGGAAGTTACGCCAACGCGCCGGCGGGGCTGGTATTTCCGGGCGACGCCGGGTATCCCGGCACACAGTACTCCCAGAGCCACTACCGGGAGTTGGAGCCGCGTCTCGGCTTCATGTGGGACCCCAGCGGCCGGGGACGCACTTCGATCCGCGGCTCGTACGGGCTATTTTTTGACCGGCCCCAGATGTTTTTCTATACCCGCATGTCCAACAATCCGCCGTGGGGCGCGTCCATCAGCTTGAACAACCTGCAGAATGGCTTTTCGGCGACCGGCCCCTGGGCGGCGGCCGGCATGGCCAACCCCTGGCCCGGGCTGGCGTCGGTGGGACCGAACATGCCGTTTCCCCAGCAGGGGGTGTATGTCAACGTTCCGTTGAACGTGAAGCCGACGTACGTGCAGCAGTGGAATCTCGCCGTTCAGCACCAGTTCGGCAACAACGACTCGGTATCGGTGGAATTCCTGAATAATGAGACTACCCACCTGTGGATGGGCACCGAACTCAATCCGGGGGTAAGCCCGGCCGCGGGCTCGCCATGCTATACATCGGGCGGGTATAACAACTGCAAAAAGGCGCTGAACTCGAACCGTCTCCTGAGTTCCATCAACCCGACCTGGGGACCGTACTACGCGACCATCGGTTCGGTTGACGACGGCGGCACCGCCAGCTATAACGGTCTGGTGCTGCGCGAGCAACACCGGCTCAGCGCCGGATTCAGCTTCGGCGCCAACTACACTTGGTCGCACTGTATTGGGGACCCGCCCACCGGAGAACTAACCGGGCCGACACTGATTCACCTGGCCGATCGGCGCCTGGACCGTGGGAATTGCGCGCAGGATGTCCGGAACGTTTTCAACTCCTCCCTGATCGCCAACTCGCCCTGGCGGCTGCAGGGCCTGGCCGGGAAGCTGGCCAATGACTGGAGCCTGTCGGCCATTCTGACCCTGAACTCGGGCGGCTACAGCACGCCCGGCAACGGCAGCCGTTTCAATGATCCGACCATCACCGGCCTGGGCAGCCGCGCCGACTCGGTGGCGGGCCAGAGCGTACTCGAACCTTCCATCACGCCCGTCGCGGGCAGCTCGCAGGCCTATCTGCAGTATTTGAATCCGGCCGCCTTTGCGGCCCCGGCGCTGGGCCCAGGTTCGTTTGGCACGGCCGGAGCCTACACCATTCCCAACCCGGGCATGGTCAACCTCGACACCTCGATCTTCCGCACCATCCCGGTGACCGAGCGTCGCTCCGTTCAACTCCGCTGGGATATGTTCAACGTGATGAACCATCCCAATTGGGATCCGCCCAGCACCGGTTTCGGCGGGTCCAACGTAGGCGTCATCAGTAGCGATGCCGGCCCGCGTATCATGCAGTTTGCGGTCAAATATGTGTTCTAGTTCGCCGCGATTGAGAGTCCGCGGTCGCGCAGCGGAAGTCTTGGGCGCAGCTCTGCTGGCCCTGGTTTCGGCCTGGGGGCAGCAGGCAGCCTCGCCCCCCGCGCCAGCCGCGCGCACGGCGCGGGACACGGCCTATCCCGCACCTGCGGGGGATTTTAGCGGCGGGCGCGGATTCGGCGGAACGGTTACGCCCCGCAACATGAAGACAGTGTTGATTTGGGCGGATACGCGCAATGGCGTTGCCCAGCATGACTCCACATCCCACGCCGCCGCGGTGATTGAGGAGATGGGCTACAAGACGGGGGCGTATTTCAGCTATATACGCACCGATTCCAACATCATCGCCTACCATCCGCTGCAGACCGACGGGAAGCCCGCCAGTGGCGGCCCCAGCCTGGCCAACGTGGATGCCATCTTCTTTCTTGGCCATCGCGAAGTGCCGCTTGACGCTGCCCAGAAGGCGGAGCTCCTGGAATTTGTGCGCAACGGCGGCGGCTTCGTGGCCGCGCACGTGGCGTCCACCGCGTTCATGTCGTGGCCGGACTTTGGTGACCTGCTGGGGGGACGCTTCGATCAACACCCCTGGGGCGACACCACCGCTCCGGTGGTGGTCGAGGATCCTGGCTTTCCGGGCATGCAATATTTCCCGCGCGTATTCCAGTTTCATGACGAGTTTTACCAGATCAAAGATTTTTCGCCTGCCAAGAGCCGCGTGCTGATGAGATTGGACACCGCCGGACTCGACATGCAGGCGCGCGGCGTCAATCCCGCGGACGCACCGTACGCCATTACCTGGGCCAAGCAGTATGGCAAAGGCCGGGTTTTTTATTCAGCGCTGGGACATGATGCCGGTACCTGGGATAACCCCGCCATCCAGCGTATGTGGTTCAATGCCATCGAATGGGCGCTGGGCGTCGTGCCCGCCGATGTTACGCCCCGGCCCGTTTCGACCACGGTGCCGCCGCCGCCGTCGCGGGGCGGCCGGCGCGGGAGCGGCCGCGGTACGGGCCCCGGTCACCTTCGCTGAACCTGTCCACCCGCCTGATTGAGCCCCATGACGCGAAAACTCGCCCTTCGATTTTGCATACTCCTGCTGGCAGGCGTGCTGCCGCTCACCGCCCAGTCCGACTGGCCGGCGGTGGGCCACGATCCTGGCGCCGCGCGCTACTCGCCCCTGAAGCAGATCACGCCCGGTAATGCCAGCCAGCTGGGCGTGGCCTGGGTTTACGACACGGGGCTGGTAGACCGCAATTTTGAGACCACGCCGCTGGTGATCGGCAGCGTCATGTATCTGACGACGCCTACGGAGACGGTGGTGGCTCTGGCGGCGGACTCGGGGCGGGTACTGTGGACCTTCGATCCCAAAGAGCCGCGGGTGCGGGTCAGCCGCGGATTATCGTACTGGCCTGGCGATGCGGAGCATGCCGCGCGGCTGGTGATGGCCACCTCCGGCGATGGCCGCCTGATCGAACTGGATCCGCAAACCGGCGAATTGATCCCGTCGTTCGGTGACCACGGTTCAGTCAGCGTGCCGGCAACCTTGCCGGCCAAATTTCAGCACGGCAATTACGGCTTTACCTCGCCGCCGGCAGTGTACAAGAACCTGCTGATCGTCGCGCCGGATTTGCAGGAGGGCCCGAGTCAGGGGCCGCCGGGCACGGTCTCGGCCTTTGATGCCATCTCCGGAAAACTGGTCTGGCGGTTTCATCTCACCGCCCAACCGGGCCAACCGGGCAGCGACACCTGGGGGCCGAATGGAACGTCCGGCCGCTCCGGCCCCGCGGCCTGGGCTCCGATCGCTCTCGATCCCGACGACGGAACGGTTTTTGTGGTGACCGCCAACCCGGCGGACAGCTACTATGGCGCGGATCGCCCTGGCGACAATCTGTATTCGGTCTCCGCCGTGGCTATCCACGCCGCGACCGGCAAGCTACGCTGGTACTACCAGTTGGTGCATCACGATCTTACGGATACCGACGGTGTGGGCATCACCCTGGTGAACGCGGGCCCCAAGCACGTGCCGGCGATCGCTGCGGTCAGCAAGTCAGCATTGATGTTTCTGTTGGATCGCCGGACAGGAAAGCCCATTTTCGGCGTAACGGAGCGACCCGTGGCGCAGAGCGACGTGCCGGGAGAGCACTCTCCAGCCACCCAGCCTTACCCGAACCTGCCGCCGCCGCTGGCCATCCAGAGCGCCACGATCCAGGACGTCAGCACGGTCACCCCCACATCGCAAAGTTTTTGCGGCCAGCTTTTCAAGAAGTGGGAGATCCACGGTTCTTACCAGCCGTTCCTGCTGGAGCCCACCCTGCACTTTCCTTCGACCGTGGGCGGCGCCAACTGGGGCGGCATGAGCTACAGCCCACAGCTCGGCTACATCTACATCAACACCAGCAACCTCGGCAGTCTGGGGCAGATGGTGAAGGCGGGAGCCGGCGGCGCCGCCGCGCCGCGTTTTCGTGGCCCGGGAAATGGAGACTTCCGCGGACGGGGCGCAGGAGGACGGGCAGCAGCCCGCGGCGGCCGGGGCCCTGGACGGGCGACGGACCGCGAGGTGATGGCCTACCACAACCCCGACGTGGGCGTGCGCTTCGTGGATCAGGATGGCTATCCGTGCCAGCAGCCGCCGTGGGGACAACTGATTGCCGTGAACGCGCAGACCGGGCAGATCGCCTGGCAGACGCGGTTGGGTGAGTATCCCGAACTCACTGCCAAAGGGGTGCCCAGTACCGGCACGCCGACCATCGGCGGCAGCGTGGTGACCGCTTCCGGAATACTTTTCATCGGCGCGACGCCAGACGGTCAGTTCCGCGCGCTCGATGCCTCCTCCGGCAAGCCCATATGGCAATCCGCGCTCGGCGGTTATGGAATTTCGACCCCGATCACCTACATGGGATTGAACGGCAAGCAGTACGTGGCCATTGCCGTCGGCGGTCCGGGATCATTGGGCGGCGTCCACCATGAGGATGGCGTGGCGGGCGGTGACGCCCCCGATCGCCTGGTGGTGTTCGCGCTCGGCGAACACGGCAGCAGCGCACCGCAGTCCGCCGCCCCCGTCCGCAAGCAACCCACTCAGACTGCGGCCAAACCGCCCTCGGCTGCGTCCGACGCCAACACGGCGGCACTGATCGAAAAGACATGTACCCAATGCCACGCCTTGACCACCGTCTCGACCGCTCACTTCACCCATGCCGGTTGGGCCGCCGAGGTGGATCAGATGATCGGGCGCGGCGCGCTCCTCAGCCCCTCTGATGTTGATACGGTGGTGGACTATTTGGCTCGGCACTATGGTCCGGGCAAGCCGCCCACCCACGAGCAGCCATAGGGAATCCCGGTACGTGGCGGTGGCTAGCCCTTGGGCGTGAGGCGGAACAGGCCGCCGGCTTTGGCGTCCTCGATCAGCCAGAGGGCGCCGTCGGGGGCGACTTCGACGTCGCGGATGCGGCGGCCCATGTCCCAGCGCTCGGCGGCGGTGGCGCCGCCATGGCCGTCGAAGCTGACGCGAATCAGCGCTTCGGTCCCCAGGCCGCCGATCAGTGCCGAGCCGTCCCATTGGGGGAACATCTTGCCTTGATAGAACGTCAGGTTGCCGGGGGCGATGACCGGATCCCAGTAGATCACCGGCTTGGCCAGATCGGGCCGGGTGTCGGGGCTGGGGATCGGCACGCCGTCGTAGTTCTTGCCATAGGAGACCAGCGGCCAGCCGTAGTTTTTGCCCTTCTCGATCAGGTTCAGCTCATCGCCGCCGAGCGGCCCGTGCTCGACCTCCCACAACTGCCCGTTGGGGGCGAAGGCCAGCCCATAGGGGGTGCGCACGCCGCTGGCCCAAATTTCGGCCGGCGCCAGGTTCGGACCGGGGAAGGTATAGGTGCTGACCACCGGCGCCGTCTTGGCGGTCTCAGTGTCGCGCGGGGGGGTGATCAGCGTCACCGTTTGGGCGCCGGTCTTGCCGTAGTTGGGATTGCCGGGCGTCGGCTTGCCGTCGAGCGTGAGCCGCAAAATTTTGCCCACCGCCTGGTTGGGGTCCTGGGCCGGGGTCATGCGCTGCCGGTCACCCACACTGAGGAACAGATACTTGCCGTCGGGCGTAAAGGCAATCTGGGCGCCCACCTGCCCGCCGTGTCCCTTGGGCATCTGCCGCCACAACACCTCGAGACCCTCCAGACTGGCCGTGTCCTTGCCGAGCACCAGCTTGGCCCGCGCCATCGCCAGGCTCGATCCGCCCTCGCCCGGTTCGGAGTAGGTCAAATAGATGCTGTGATCGCTGGCGTAATGCGGCGACAGGAACACACCCAGCATCCCGTTCTGCCCCCCGTAGGCGACAGCGGGGGCGCCGGTGACCGCGGTCTTGGCTCCCTGCTGGGTCACTAATTGCAGTCCGCCGGTCTTTTCGGTGATCAGCATCCGGCCGTCGGGCAGGAAGGCGATGCGCCAGGGATACGACAGCGTTGCCACCTGGGTGACAGTGAAGGGCGGATCAGTCTCCGGCTTTTGTTCGCCCGCATTCACCTGGGCGCTCGCCGCCACCGCCGCCAGCGCCATCATGATGACAATCTTTCCCAGTGTCTTCATAGCTGTAGTCTTACCTTTAGCATTACTCATCCGGCCGCCTGGCGCACCAGATCGCGGATGCGGGTCTCCACCTCGCCGGTCAGGCGGGCGATGGCGAAAGAGGTTGGCCACATCGCTCCGGCATCGAGCCGCGCCTTGTCGCTGAACCCCAGGGTGGCGTAACGGGCTTTGAACTTGTAAGCGCCCTGAAAAAAGCACAGGACTTGACCCTGGCGGGCGTAGGCGGGCATGCCGTACCAGGTTTTGGGCTCGAGACCAGGGGCGGTGGCCAGAATGAGCGCGTGCAGCCGCCGGGCCAATCCGCGGTCGGGCTCGGGCATGGCTGCTATGGCGGCCTCCACGGCGGCCAGCCCCGCGGCCCGGTCGCCGGCTTTAGCCGGGCGCGCCTCGGCCTTGAGCTCCTCGGTCCGCGCCTTCATGGCCGCGCGCTCCTCGTCGGTGAACCCGGTGGGGCGGGGGGTGGGTTTTTTCGTGCTGGGCATGGCGGTTCCTGGTACCAGCGTAATCCAGGTTGGGATGGGTGGGGGCGGCATATACTCAAATTGCCTGGGGAAAGGAATTCAGGTTATGAAGAGGCACCCGCCCAACGATGACCAGGGGCTTTCTGATGTCCCGGAAGCCGACTCGGAGAGCGTGGACGAACTGCTGGACGAAGGCCAGCCCT
>DATBPS010000174.1:0-1840 GCA_036561225.1 Terriglobales bacterium | reverse complement strand
CCGCGACCGTGGCGGCCAGCGCCCACCACTGCGTGGCTGGTTTGCTGGCGCGTTTCCTGGTGGCTTCGCGGGTTTTGGTGGCTTCCCGGGTTTGGCGGGCTTCGGGGGTTTTGCTGGCTCCGCGGGCTTGGCCGGCTTCGGGGGTTTTGCCGGCTTCGCGGAAGGCGGGCCAGGCGGCGGGGAGCTGGCGGACGGCGAAGTAGCACAGCGCGGCGGCCAGCGGGGCGAACATGAACACCATCGGCCGGGCCGCGAGGCGGCCGCCCAGCAGCAGCGGGAAGGCAGGCAGCAGCCAGGCCGCGGCCAGCAGCGCGGGTATCACGGTGACGGCGCCGAACAGCCACCCGGCCCGCCCCGGATCCTTCTCCGCCGCCGGCGTTGCCGCTACGGCATCGTCTGCCTCAGTGACCCCTGTGGCACGTGGCCCATGACGCACCCACCCACAATAGGCCCTGCGGTCGTCTGGCCTGCGCGCCGGACACGGAACGGGGGCGCGGGAGGCGCAGCAGCGGCGCGGGATGCGAAACGGCAGCGCGGGATGCGAAACGGCTGCGCGGGATGCGAAACGGCGGGAGCCCTAGCGCAAGGCTGTGCTCCTCCGCCCCATTTGCATCTTGCCTTGCATTAGCCCTCAATTGTTGAGCGGCTCTTTTGTCATGAATGTGGCGCTCTGCACAATCTATGGTGCAGAGCGCCACATTCATTCGTATCCGGAAGGGCGCGTGCGGCGGGAATGCGTGGTAGATGTGGTTCGTGGGGCTCCTGTGGCGTGCGGGAGCGAGGGCTAGCTTGGGAGCGGGGCTAGTTTGGGGGTGGGCTGGCGGAGACTAGGACTTCGGGGGCGGGGCGTTCGGCTAGGGCGCGGCCGGATTGGGAGGCCAGGAGCCACAGGACCAGCGCGGCCGGGTAGATGAAGTAGCCGAAGCGGGTCGAGGGGGCCAGCACGAACATGGCGGACAGGCCGAGGACCAGGCGGATGGTCGCGGCGGGGACGTCGCGGGGCGGGCGGACGACCAGGGACACCGCGATGGCCAGGCCCGAGCCGACGAGCAGGATGATCACGATGGTGTGGCCGAGCACGCCGGTCTGGGCCAGGACGTGGCCGAGCAGCGGGCTGTCCGCCTGCGACTTGACGCTGGCCAGGCCGAGCGGGAACAAGATGGTGTTCTTCACCAGCGAGCCGGGCTTGAGCACGGCGAACGGGCCGACGATGACCACGACCACGGCGACCGCGACGGCGGCGAACCGCCACGCCATGCGCTTGCCGTCGCGCACGAAGACCATCGCGAACGCGATCACCAGGGCGGGCCAGGCGGTCGCCTTCATCGAGCAGGCGATGCCGAAGGCCAGGCCGGCCGGGATCGGGTTAGTCAGATGCTCCCGCCAGAGCAGCGCGAAGCCGAGGCACATGAACGCCACCATGGGCACGTCGGTGCCGCCGACGCACAGCTCGAAGGAGATGATCGGCGAGGCGGTCAGCAGCAGCGCCCAGCGGACGCTGTCCCTGGCCCCGGCGATCCGCAGCGCGACGGCGAAGGTGGCCAGGAACACGGCGCCGAACCAGACCCGGGGATCAGTGAGCACCCCGTGGCCGAGCAGTGCCTGGGGCACACCGAACACCGCCATCAGGGGCAGATACGGGTTGTATTGGTTGGGGTTGGTGGTGGCGGCCAGCGCCTGCGCGCTGCGGTACGGGGTGCCGTCCTGGATGAGTTCCTTGGCGGAGGTGGCCACCACGCCGACCTCGGGTTCCCCGAAGCCGTGCGCGATCAGCCAGAGCAGCGGGAACAGGATCGCGCCGCACATCATCGCGGCGAGCGCCACGTCGACGCCGCGGGTC
>DATBPS010000173.1:0-13538 GCA_036561225.1 Terriglobales bacterium | reverse complement strand
TCCGCGGCCGCCTGCGGCGTTTTCGTGAACAGGACGAGGCCGGAAGTGGCCCGGCCCAACCGGTGGACAGGATTTGCGCCGGGGGTTCGCCTTTGCACCAGGCGCAGGAGGGTGTTTTCCATGAAGCCGCCCCCGGGGAGGGTGGGCAGCCCGCCCGGTTTGCTGACCGCCAACAGATGCGGGTCATCAAACAGGACTTCGAAGTTCCGCGGGCAGTCTGGCTCGCTCCAGGGCGGACGGTTCCAGACCAGGGTTTGGCCTGTGGTCAGCGATTCGCTTCCGCTCGCGGTAATCCCGTTGAGCGTGACCTCGCCGTTGTCCAGCTTTTGTTGCCAAGCCTGTGGGGTTGAGTGGGGGTAAACGCTTGCCAGGTGCGAGAGCAGGGTTCGCCCCCCACGGTTGCTGCCGATGACTGTGGTGTAGGCATAACCCTGGTTGAGCATGTGTTCTGAGTCTAGGCCAGCCCGCACGCATCCAGCTCATGCCCGATAGCGTACCGGCGCGCGGCGCGCACGCTTGGCTTGGTAGCCACGTTTCAGGAGTAAAAGAGATGGCGGGGACGACGGGGCTCGAACCCGCGACCTCCGACGTGACAGGCCGGCGTTCTAACCAACTGAACTACGTCCCCGCAACCGACAGTCCCCGGCAGCCCTGCTGGTGGGCGATCACGGGCTCGAACCGTGGACCTTCTGCTTGTAAGGCAGACGCTCTAACCAACTGAGCTAATCGCCCCTGGTTAGACTCCCATTGTACCTCGAATCCGGCGTAGACCTTCCTCCAACTCCGCTTCCTTTCCGGCAAAGGAAAACCGCAGGTAGGGCTTCCCTGTCGGCCCGAAGCCGCCTCCCGCCACTGCCGCCACGCCGGCCTTTTCCAGCAACCGCTCCTGCATCCTCTGGCCGTCGTCGCAGCCGTCAAACCGCGCCCAGGCGTAGAAGGCGCCCTGCGGCAGCGCGCAGTGCACGCCCGGCATCGCCGCCAGGCCGCCGGCGAACAGCGCCCGTTTGCGGCGGTAGCCGGCCAGCATCATCTGCCAGTGCGCCTCCACCTGGCCGCCGCGGTCCTCCAGCGCGGCCAGCGCCGCCACCTGGATGAACTCCGGCGCGCAGGTGTAGCTGTTGATGACCAGCATCTCCAGCGCCCGTACCACGGCCGGCGGCGCAATGGCATAGCCCAGCCGCCAACCGGTCATGGCAAAGCTCTTGGAAAACCCGTCCAGGATCACCGTCCTCTCCGCCATCCCCTCCAGAGCGGCGATCGAGGTGAAGCCGCCCTCGTACACCATGCGGGCGTAGATCTCGTCGCTCACCACCGCCAGGTCATGCCGGCGCGCCAGTTCGGCCAACCCTTCCAGTACATCCCGGCGGTACACGGTGCCGGTGGGATTGTTGGGCGAGCACATCACCAGCACCCGCGTACGCGGGGTAATTTTGCGCTCCACCTCGGCCAAGTCGGGCTGCAAGCCGTTCTCCTCGCGCAGCGCATAGCCCACCGGCCGCGCCCCCAGCGACCGCACCACCGACGGATAGGCCGGGTAGGCCGGCTCGGGCACCAGCACCTCATCCCCGGGCTCGACCATGGCCTGCATGGTCAGGTAATAGGCGAACTTGCCGCTGGGGATCACCACCACTTCCTCCGCCCCCACCCGCAGCCCGCGCGTGGCGTTGAGAAAACCGGCGATCGCTCCCCGCAGGTCCGGCAGTCCCAGCGGCGCGCAGTAGCGGTCCCGGCCTTCGCGCAACGCCCGCTCCGCCGCCTCGATCGCGCAGGGCGCGGGATGGTACTCCGGCTCGCCCGCCTCCAGATGGACAATGCTTCTTCCCTGCCGCTCCAGGTCGTAGGCGCGGATGAATACCGCCATGGCGCCCTCGCCACTCATGGCGCGCACCCGCCCGGCGATCAACGACTCCGACATCCTACTCCCCTTCCAGAGCCTGCTTCAGGTCGGCGATCAGATCGCCGGCGTCTTCGATGCCGATGCTCAGCCGCAGCAAATTTTCGTGGATCCCGACCCGCTCCCGCTGCTTGGGCGCCATGTCGCGGTGCGAGGCCAGCACCGGATACATCACCAGCGTCTGTACATCGCCCAGGCTGGTGCAGGGGAGGCAGAAGCGCAGCCGGTCCATCAGCCGCAGCATGGCGTCGCGGCGGGCGCCCTTCACCTCGAACGACACCATGCCGCCGAAGCGTCCGCCGAACTGCCGCGCCGCCACCGCGTGGTCGGGATGATCGGTGAAGCCGGGATAGAAGACCTTTTCGACGCGCTCATGTCCGCGCAGAAACTCGGCCACCCGGCGCGCATTCTCGCAGTGCCGCTCCATGCGCAGCGGCAGGGTCTTCATCCCGCGCAAAATCAGCCACGCCTCGAAGGCGCCCAGGATGCCGCCCACCAGCTTGCGGAAGCCGTCCAACTGCGGCAGTTCGCCGGCCAGCGCCGCCACCACCCCGCCGGTCACATCGCCATGTCCGGACAAATATTTCGTGGCGCTGTGCACGGAGTAATCCGCGCCCCACTCCAGCGGCCGTCCCAGCGCCGGGCTGGAGAAGGTCGCATCCACCAGCAGCTTGGCGCCCGCCGCGTGGGTGCGTTCCGCCAGCGCCGCCACATCGAGCACGCGCAGCAGCGGGTTGGAGATGGTCTCGACGATCACCAGCCGCACCCCGCCGCCGTTCAGCGCCTGCTCCTGCCCCGCGAGGGTATTCAGATCGGCAAAGCGGATGTCCATGCCCAGCGGCGCCAGCACATTCAGCAGCAGGTTCAGCGTGCCGCCATAAATCTCCTGCGAGCAGACGATGGCGTCACCCGGCGCCACGCCGCTGGCCAGTATGGCGGCATGAAGCGCCGCCATGCCCGAGCCATACGCCAGCGCGCCGTCGGCCGCCTCCATCTCCGCCACGGCGGATTCCAGCGCCACGCCGGTGGGGTTGCGATAGCGCGCGTACATATACCCCGTCGCGCCCCCCGCCACCGCATCCAATTCCGCCGCCTGGTCGTAGTAGAAGGTGGCGCTGGGGTGGATCGGCACGCTCACCGGATACGCCCCCTCCACCTTCCCCGCGCGCCCCGCATGTACCGCCCTGGTTGCCAGTTCCATAGCCTCCCAGCCTACCACCACCACCCTGTTCCCTGTGTCCTGTACCCTTTATCATTACCCTATGGCGGAAGTCCTCGACCTGCGCCAATTTCACGGCTCCCAACTCGACCCGCTGCTGACCGCCGAGACCGCCGAATGGAGCCGCGTCCTCGACTGGGACTACCGCCCTTCCGCCGACCTCATCCGCCAGTACGTGGACGCCCGCATCCTCCCCGGTTACGTCCTGGTGGAGCGCGCCCCGTCGCGCACCCCGCTCGGCTACGGCTTCTTCATCCACGAGAACCGCAAGGGGATGATCGGCAATCTGTTCATTGATCCCGGGCAGCGCGACGCCGATCGCAGCCACGAACGAACCCTGCTCGACCACATGCTGGCCACCCTCAGCCACACCCCCGGCCTGGATCGCATCGAGGCCCAGCTGATGCCCTTTTCCCCGGCCGCGCTGGCGCCGTATTTCGAAGGTCAGGGCTTTCAGGCCTTTCGCCGCGTCTTTCTCGAACTCGGTCTGGGCGCGCCCGCCACGGAGGCGGAACGCGAGGCCGCTCCGGTCACCCACTTCCGCAGCCTGCGGATCGAACCCTGGGGGGGCGCCAGTTACGAGGAGGCGGCGCGCCTCATCCAGCACGCCTACGACGAACATGTGGATAGTCTGATCAACGACCAGTACCGCAGCTTCTCCGGCGCCATGCGCTTCATGCACAACATCGCCCATTACCCCGGATGCGGCGCCTTTGATCCCTCCGCCAGCTTCATCGCCCGCACCAGCGACCGCGGCCTGCTGGCGGGCATGGTGCTGGCCTCGCGGGTCAAACCCGACGTGGCGCACGTCACCCAGATCTGCGTGCTGCCGGAATTTCAGCGCGCCGGGCTGGGGCGCGCCCTGCTCGCCCGCTGTCTGGCCGCCGCCCGCGGACAACGCCTGCGCGCCGCCACCCTCACCGTCACCAGCAACAACGCCCCGGCGCTGGCCCTCTACCGCCGCCTCGGCTTCGTACTGCTCAGCGACTTCGACGCTTACGTCTGGGAGCGCGGCGCGTGACAGCGTCCACCCCGAAACTCCGGCACTGGGCCGGCCATGCCCGCTCGCAATGGCAACTGCTGCGCGAGACCGCCCGCGTGATTGGCCCCAGCGCCCGCCTTTTCACCTCCATCGAGGCCCACACCTACGCCTATTCGGTGGCCGCCAACTTTCTTCTCGCCGCGCTTCCCTTCCTCGTCCTGCTGCTGTGGATCGCCCACCACCTGCTGCCCTCCCTCACCACCCAGCAGGCGGTGATTGCGCAACTGGCCGCCAACTACCTGCCCGCCGGCCAGCAGCGGCTGATCGGTGACGCCACCCGCCTCGCCGGCCACCACAGCGCCCAGTTCTTCTCCCTGGTGATGCTGGCCATCAGCAGCAGCGGCATCTTTCTGCCGCTGGAGGTGGCGCTCAACAGCATCTGGGGGTTCAAGCGCAACCGCGGTTACCTGGGAAACGCGGCCGTGGCGCTGGCGCTGGTGGTCGCCTGCGGGATCATTGCTTACGCGTCCATCCTCTGCGCCAGCCTGGCCACCGCCCTGGTCGGATTCATCTTCCCGGCCACCTGGACATGGACCATCACCGCCTTCACCGACCTGTTTATCGCCCTGTTTTCGCTGCCGGCCGCGATCCTGGTCTTCTTCGTCATCTATTGGCGGCTGCCCAACGGGCAAGTCAGTCCGGCTCAGGTCTTCCCCGCCGCCCTTTATACCGGCGGGCTGGCTGAACTCCTCAAGATATTGTTCCCCTACTTCGTCCAGTGGGTTGATTTCACTGCCATTTACGCATCGCTGGCGGTGGCTGTAACGCTGCTCGTCTGGGGCTACTGCGGAGCACTTCTGCTGCTTTTCGGGGCGAGCCTCTCGGCGCGCGGGGTGGCCCGCCTCCCCAACCTGCGCATCCGCGCCCATGGTCACCACGTCGCCACGGCGGCTACGCCCCTGCCAACCCCGCCCGCCGGCTGATGGTTGGGCGTACAATTAGCCCGGATGTTCTCTACCGCCCCATCGGCCGCCGCCGCTGACGCCATTCTCGGCCCGCTCGAGAGCCGCGTCATGGAGATCGTATGGCGGAACAGTGAAGCCAACGTCCGCCAGGTGGCCGCGCTGCTGCCCGAGCCACTCGCCTACACCACGGTGATGACCACCCTGGACCGCCTCTACAAGAAGGGGCTGCTGGAGCGCCGCAAGAAGAGCCGCGCCTTCATCTATGCTCCGCGCGTCAGCCGGGCGCAGTGGCTGCGCCGCCGCGCGGGCGAGTTTGTGGCCAACTTCTTTGCCACCCCCCACCCGGAACGCGAAGCTCTTCTCTCCTGCCTGCTGGATGCGGTGGAGCAGTACGACGCCGCCCTGCTCGACGACTTATCGCAGCAAATCCGTGACAAGCGCCGTCAGATGGAGCGCGAGGCGGAGCGGACGTGATCGAACTCCCCTACTGGGCCCGCCTGCTGTGCGCCTGCGCCGCCTCCGGCCTGGTCTGCTACGCCGCCGCCGCCGTGCTCAGCGCGCTGGGCACGCCCTGGATTCTGCGCCGCGCCCAACACCGCGCCGCCCGGCAGCCCGCCCGCGCCGCTCTCACCGTGCTGGTCTGGCGCCTGCTGCCGCTGCTGGCGGCCGTCTTCGCCGTCACCTTCCTCAGCCTTCCCAGCTTCCTGCTGCTCGAATCCCAGGATGGCGCCGAAGCCGTGGGCCGGCTATGCTGCCTGCTCGCCGTCGCCGGTCTGACGCTCACCTGCGGGAGCCTGACGCGCATGGTGCGCGCCGGCTTCGCCACCTGGCGGTTTGGCCGCTGCGCCGGCCGCGAGGGGGAACGGCGGCGGGTCGGCGAGCACTGGGTGCGCGTGCTTCCCGCGCCGGCGCCCTCGATGGCGCTCGCCGGCGCATGGCGGCCGCTGCTCACCGTCTCCTATCCGGCTTTCTCGACGCTTTCCCGGCAACAGTTGGAAGCCGGCCTCGACCATGAGCGCGCCCACCTGCGTTCCGGTGACAACCTCAAGCGCCTGCTGCTGCTGGCCACGCCCGTGCCGGGCGGCGCCCACCGCTCGCTGAACCGTGCCTGGGCGCGCCTGGCGGAGTGGGCGGCCGACGACCAGGCCGCCGCCGGCGATCCGCATCGTTCGCTGCTGCTGGCTTCCACCCTGATCGCCGTCGCGCGTTTGCCCATCGCGCCGGCTGCGAGCTGCCCGTCGCTGGCGCCCCTGCTCTCCACCCTCGATGGAGAGCGCGGCCGAGACCTGGTCGAGCGTGTGCAGCGCCTGCTCTCACCCCACGCCGCCGCGCCCGCCCGCCGTTCCTGGCTTCCGGCCCTGGCCGCCGCCGCGCTCACCGCCGCCGTTCTGCTGCCCGCCACCCAGCACCTCACCCACGCGCTGCTCGAGCACTTGCTGCGCTAAGTGGCAGCTACTCGCCGCCCGCCCTTTTTGTGCTATAAACGAAGAGCGGCCCCCACGGGGGCCGAACACTCCTCAGTAGCTCAATGGTAGAGCATCCGGCTGTTAACCGGAGGGTTGTAGGTTCGAATCCTACCTGAGGAGCCATCTTTTTCTCCCCCCTCCTGCCTGTATCAACCCCGCGCTGTAGTGGTCAACTGATCGGCCAGATGCTCGCCAATGCGGAGTGACGCCGTGGCCGCCGGCGAGGGCACATTGATCACGTGCAGAAACGGGCCCTCACGCAGCACATGGAAGTCGTCGAGCAGGCGGCCGTTGCGCAACACCACCTGGGCCCGCACCCCGGCGCCGCCCGGGACCAGGTCATCGTCCCCCAGTTCCGGCATCAGACCGCGCAACGCCCGCAGATACGCCCGCCGATTCCACGAACGCCACTGCTCGCCCAGCCCCTTTTGCCAATAGCGTGCCGCCATCGCCCAGAAACCCACATATCCGGCCATGGCGGCGAGATCCCGCGCCGACCAATCGCTCCGGCGATAGCCTTCCCGCCGCCAGGCCAGCACCGCGCTGGGCCCGGCTTCCACGCCCCCTCCGACGCGCGGGGTGAAATGCACCCCGAGGAACGGGAAGCGCGGGTCGGGCACGGGATAGATCAACCCCCGCACCCGCGCCGCCGCCGCCGGCCGCAACTCGTAGTATTCGCCGCGGAACGGCAGCACCGCGAACTCATGCCGCGCCGCGCGGCTGCCGGCCAGCACCGCGATCCGGTCGGCGTACAAACCGGCACAGTTCACCACCTGTTGCGCGCGAATCTCCCCCCGCGACGTCTCCACCACCACCGCCGTCCCATCGCGGCCGAAGCCGCTCACCCGGCAACCCAGGCGCAGGCGGCCTCCGGCGGCCTCCATCTCGGCCACGTAGCTGCCCGCCACCGCGGTGTAATCCACGATCGCCGCGGTGGGGACCAGCAGCGCCGCCACGCCCCGCACTGCAGGCTCACGCTCGCGCAGTTCTTCCGCCCCCAGCCGCCGCAGCCCCTCGACCCCGTTCTGCCCACCCCGCCGCTCGATCGCCTCCAGCCCCGCCCGTTCGCCCTCGCGCGCCGCCACGATCACCTTCCCCGGCATGGCCAGCGGCAGCCCCCGCTCCCGGCAGTAGGCGATCATCTCCCGCGCGCCGGTCACGCACAGCCGCGCTTTTAGCGTCCCGGGGCGGTAGTACACCCCGGTATGGATCACGCCGGAGTTGTGCCCGGTCTGGTGAGCCGCGACCCGCTCTTCCTTCTCCAGCACCGCGAGGCGCAGGCCCGGTTGCCGCCGCAGGAGAGCGCGGGCCAGCGCCAGGCCCACGATCCCTCCGCCAATCACCACGATGTCGTTTACGCAGGTCTCTGCCAATGGCGTATCCCGCTCCCCGCGAGGCGTGTCACCATACCCGCCGGCAACCGCGGCGACAGTGCCGCCAGCACCCGATTCCGGCCGCCGCACACCACCACCGCCTGGCGCCGGCGCAGCCCCCGCAGGGCCAGCGCCGCCACCTCGTCCGGGGTCTGAATCGGCGGCCGCGGCCGCGCTTTGGCCACGGCAAAAAATCCCGTCTCGGTCGGTCCCGGACACAGCGCCATCACATGCACGCCGGTGCCGCGCAACTCCTCATGCAGGGCGCGGCTGAAGCTGAGCCCGAAGGCCTTGCTGGCGGCATAGGTCGCCAGCCACGGAACCGGCTGGAAGGCCGCCGTCGAGGCCACATTCATCACCGCGCCTCTCCCGCGTTCCACCATCCCCGCCACGCAGCCGCGCGTCAATTCCACCAGCGCCGCCACGTTCACCTGCACAATCTCCGCCTCGCGCCCAGGGTCCGATTGCGTGAAAGGCCCGCAACTGCCCAGCCCGGCGTTGTTGACCAGCAGGTCCACGGTCCAGTTTTCCCGCTTGATGACGGCCAGAATCTGGCCGGCGCCGCCGCGGTTCAAATCCGCCGCCAGCGTCTCGATATGGATCCCCGGCCTCTCGAGGCGGGCGCGCATCTCCTCCAGCGCCGCTTCCCGACGGCCGGTGAGAATCATATTGCGCCCCTCCGCCGCCAGGCCCCGGGCCAGCGCCGCGCCGACACCCCCGGTGGCCCCGGTGATCAGCGCGTAGGCAAATGGCATGCGGCCATTCCGTTCTTTTCCAGGTACTGCTGGTGGTACTCCTCAGCCCGGTAGAACGGCGCCGCCGCGGTGATTTGGGTAACAATCGGCCGGCTCAATTTCCCGCTCGCCTGCAGTGCCGTCTTGGAAGCGCGCGCCGCCTGCTCCTGGGCGGGGTTCATGACGTAAATCTCCGAGCGGTACTGCGTGCCCACATCCGGCCCCTGCCGGTTCAGCGTGGTGGGGTCGTGATTCTCCCAGAACACGTCGAGCAACTGCTCATAGCTGACCTGACGGGGGTCGTACTCCACCTCCACCACCTCGGCGTGACCGGTGGCGTGGCCGCAGACTTCTTTGTAGGTCGGATTGACGGTCGTACCCCCCGAGTATCCCACCGTGGTGGCCGTCACCCCGGGCACCTGCCGGAAGGCCGCTTCCGAACCCCAGAAACACCCCATGGCAAACCGCGCTTTGTCCATAAACCTATTCTAGCGCTCGCCCGGCCGGGTGGGCTCCATCTGGAAAGCGTTGTTGAAGCGGTTGAAGTAGTTGAACAGCCCCACCACGGCCGCCAGCTCCACCACCGCCGCTTCGCTGTAGTGCGCCCGCAATTGCGCAAACAGCGCGTCATCCACGCCGTTGGAGTCGCGCGTCATGCGCTCGGCGAAGCGCAGCGCCAGCTTGACCGGCTCCTCCAGATCGAGGGTCTCAAAGTTTTCGAGTTGGGCCAGAGTGGAGTCCGGCCAGCCGTGCCGCCTTGCCAAGGCGGTGTGCGAGGCCAGTCAATAATCGCAGAGGTTGATCTGCGACACCCGTACCGCCATCAGTTCCTTGAGTTTGGTGCCAACCTCCCCGTCCGCCATCACCGCGCGAAAATGATCGAGCATGGTGCGCAGAATCCGCGGCGCGTGCGCCATGCTGCGGAACATGTTGGGCACGTTGCCGCGCAGGCGGTAGGCCTCTTCCAGCAAGGGCCGCACCTCGGGCGCGGTTTCTTCAGTCTTGATGCGGCTAATGCGCACCGCTGGCTCCCGCCGGGCTGTCAAAGGCGGCGATGGCCCGGGCCTCGTCGTCCTGCACGTCGAAGACGGTGTACAGCTTGGTGATCTGCAGCAGGTCGTGCACTTTGCGGGTGAGGTGCAGCAATTTCAGATCGCCGCCGCTCTTGCGCACCAGGGAAAACCCACTCACCAGCTCGCCCAGGCCGGAACTGTCAATGTAGGTCACATCCCCCAGGTTCAACAGAATCCGGTTGTCGCCCTTCGCCAGCAGCTCGCGGATGGTGTCCCGCAGCACCGTCGCCCCCTCCCCCAGGGTGATGCGCCCCCCCAGATCCACCACGGTCACGGAATCAATGCGGCGGCAGGTCACTTTGATCATCGGGTCATCCTCGGCGCAGGCGCTGGGCGCCTGACAACGCTCGTCTTCCTTTCTGGCGTCTGATTCCTATTTGTGCGGCGGCGGCGTGGGCAGCGGCGGTTGGCGGTGCTTGATCAGCAGCACCGACGTCCCCGCGCTGCTGGGCTGCACGTCCACCTGGTCCATGAAGGCGCGCGCCAGAAAAATACCCCGCCCGGACGCCCGCAGCAGGTTCTCGGGCGCCAGCGGATCCGCCACGACCTCCATGTCGAAACCGGCGCCCTGGTCACTGATCTTGACGACCAACTCATCGGGTGAGAGTTGAAACTCAATGGTGACCTTCTTGCCGCGATCATAGGCGTTGCCGTGCATCACCGCGTTGACGGTGATTTCGCGCACCGCCATGGCGATGCGATGGCGCTCGCTCTCGTCGAATCCGGCGCTGGCCGCGACCCGTTCCGCGGTCGCTTCCGCCTGATCCACGCTCTCTATTCGGCTGTCGAGTACGATCGCCTGGCGTTGCGCCATGGTCACCACATCACCACCCGCTCCTCCATCCAGCCACGATGCAGGTCAAAATATGCAACTCTGACCGAACCGTTTCAACATGGCACGGCAACTGCCGCCTGTCAAGCAGGCACGGAATTTGTGAATGGATCGGGGAACCGGTTTTGCCGCAGCCAGGCCAGAGCCGCCGTCCAGTGCGCGTGCGCGGCGGCGCGCTCCGCCCGGTTGCGGGCCTGCAGATCGAGACCCATTTCCCACCCCAGCCGCCGCGCCAGAAACAGGTAGAAGGCAAAGCGGGCCTGGGCCGGGCCGTACTCCGCTTCCGCCGCCCAGGCGCGCAGGTACTGTTGCGCCCTGCCTGGCTGGAACCATAGCTGCCGCCATCCGTGGAGCCGTGACCCGGCCTCGCCCGACGTCCGGCAGGGCAGGCTGGCCATGAAGGTCAGCAGGTCATCGAGGGCCGACCCGGGGCCGAACCCGCTCCAGTCCACCACGCCGATTTCGTCGCGCCGGCCGCTCCGAATCAGGTTTCCGGCCCAGAAATCACCGTGGATGGGAATGCACTCCGCCTCTCCCGCGGCGTCCTCCAGTTGCGCCAGCAGCGGCGCGAGAAGCGCGCCGGCCGGCTCCGGCGCCGCCGCCAGGCGCGATTGCACCTGCCTTCCCAGCTCCGCCAGGCTCAGGCCGGGCTTCAGCTCCGAACGTTTGCGGCACAAGCGCTGAAATCGCCGCAGCCAGGCGCCGGCCGCGATCATCTCCCGGGGTAGCGGCGCGCGGCCCGCGGCAGCGTGCCAGTCAACGCGCATCGGTTTCCCCTCGATCGCCGTCTGCAGCAGACAGGCTTCCGCCGCCTCCCCCTGGCCACTCTCACTGCCGGCCAGCACCCGCGGCAGGCGCAGGCTCTCGGCCAGGGGCGCCAGCCGCTCCAGCGCCAGGCGTTCGGCGCGCAGCCGCGCGCAGGCGGCTTCCCCGCGCACCGTCTTGGCCAGCCACAGCAGCCGGCTGCCGCCGCGGCCCGGGGCGAACGCGGCGGTCAGGCCGCCCTGATCCAAAGGCAAGCGCGCCAGGATCGCTCCCGCGCCCCCGGCCGCACTCCACTCCCGCACCAGTTCATGCATGACCGCGCCTCGCCTGCACCGCCGCACCCTGCGCTTCCCCAGCCCGCAAGAGGAAGGCGAAGTCCGAGCCTATCGAGCGCCATACCCAGGGCTGCGCCTCGAGGCGGCGCGCCAGACGCCGCAGCCGTCCCTGCGGCCTGCGGCAGGTGGCAAAGCGGATGGCGGCGCGATCGAGGGGCACCATCTTCTCGGGCTGGTTGTACCCCTGGGTGCACACCCAACTCTGCTCCACCTCGAGGCCCGCCTGCCGGAACAACTTCCGGTAGCCGCCATACGAGTAGGTGTAGGTGCGGTACCCGACGTTGAATTGCGAACGATAGGCATGGCTATGGGCGCACACCCAGCGCGCCAGCGGCCGCGGCAGCAGGCTAGTATAGGGGAGCCCGCTGTGGTCGGCGCTGCCGCGCAGCACCGGCCAGCCAAAACGATTTTCAATCGCCAGATAGATGCATCCGCCGGGGGCCAGCAACTCGCGCAGCCGGTCGAGAAAGCGCCACTGCACCTGTTCCGGCGACACCGGCGCATCGAGCAGCGCCGCCCACTCCAGCACCCCGTTGGCAATGATGGCGTCGAATTGTCCCATCGCCAGCGGGACGTTGTGCAGTTCTCCCCGCACCACCCGCAGGTGCGACAGGCCATCCTGCTGCCGGCGCAACTCCAGAAACCGTGCCCGCTCCTCCACCCCCTCGACCGCCACCACCGAGTAGCGGCGGGCCAGCGGTGCGGCGATGCTTCCCCACCCGGCGCCGATATCCAGCACCCGCGTCCCGGCCGCCAGCGGCAGGAGATCCTCGAACGCCGCCCGCTCCTCCCCGCACACGTACTCGTACAGCCCGCGGCTGAGGTGCTCGCGGGCCGCCGCCCGCCAGCCGCGCTGCCCGGCGTCGGCGAGCAACGCCTGCATCTCCATCTCCGGTATTTCACCCCAGTACGGCACCGCTTCGCCGAGGCAGAGCACGCCGCCCTGGTTGCTTCCCAGCCGCCGCCCGCAGACGCAGACGATCTCCTCCTCGCGCGTCGCCAACTGCCGGCCACACCCGCACTGCACCTCGAGGTCGCAGGAATTCGCGTATGCGGCCACGGGCGCATCTACCGCCGGCGCCAGCCGGGGCAGGGCGATGGGCGAATTCGCCCCATGCCAATGCCAGCGCCGCGCACCGGTTCCACGGGTCAGCCTGCGGCTCATCTGCCGCCGCCAGCCGCCACAGCGCCAGGTCCACAACTGAGCCCAGTTCTGATATCCCAGGCTGCGGTGCGCCAGCCAGGAACGCCGGTTCTCATAATCCGTCTGCCCTACGTAGAAGCGCACCCCCGGCCCCGGCGGATGCTCGGCGAGCCAGGCGTACAGATGCGGCACCGCCCCCAGCACCTCCGGGTGCGAGTACAGATCGTAGAGCCAGGCCATGCCGCCATTCATCTGCCACCAGTTGCCGAAGGAAGTGCGCAGCCGCGCCGGCCCCCGCACCACCCACACGAAGGCCACCATCCGTCCACCCAGGTAGGCGGCAATCGCGCGGTGCGACTGCGCCAGCCGCGCCCCATACTCCACTCCCACCGGCGCCCGCAGTTGGCCCATCGCCGCGAGATCCGCCGCACCCGCTTCGCGCACCTCCAGCCCGCGCGCCAGCCGCGCCGGCAGGCGCAGGTCCTGGGGGCGGATGCCGATGATGTGATGCAGCCGCCACTCCACCCAGCGCCCGCCGCCACTGCGCCGCAGCAGGGCTTGCGCCCCGCGATAGAGCCACTGGCCCAACCCCAGCTGGCGGCGGCTGCGCCAACCCTCACGCCAGCGTCCGCCTGCGACCCCCGCCTTCGCCATGGCCCCGCGTGTCAGGCGCCGGCGGCTGCCCGCATCAGCCCCTGACGATCCACCTTCCCGGTCGTGGTCATGGGAAACACCTCCCGCACTTCGATTTTTTCC
>DATBPS010000172.1:0-21887 GCA_036561225.1 Terriglobales bacterium | reverse complement strand
TCGGCTGGCAGGGGAAGCTCGACGATGAAGCGCGAGCCGAGGGGGCGGTTGTCTTCGGCGCGGAGGGCGCCCCCGTGGTCTTCGACGATGCGCTGGGCGATGGCCAGGCCGAGGCCGGTGCCGCGCTGCTTGGTTGAGTAGTAGGGCAGGAACATGCGCTGGCGGTCGCCGGGCGGGAGGCCGCGGCCGGTGTCGGCGACCACCGCCTCGACCACCCCGTCGAGCGGCAGGGTGGCCAGGGTGATCTGGCGGTAGGGGGAGTCGCGCAGCGCCTCGGCGGCGTTGTCAATCAGGTTGATGAAGACCCGCTTCATATCCTCGGGGTCGAGGCGGAGGGTGGGAAGATCGGGGTCGAGTTGGGTGCGGATGGTGATGCCCTCGAGGCGTCCATCAAATGCCCGCAGCGATTGTTCGATGATCTGGTTGAGGTCGCTGGCGACCGGCTGGGCGCGCGGGAAGCGGGCGAAGGCGCTGAACTCATCCACCAGCCGCTGCAGGGAGCGCACCTCGGCCTCGATGGTGGCGGCGCACTCGGCGATCACCGGAGCGGAATCGGCCGCGCTCCCGCCGATCAGCCGGCGCTGGATGCGCTGGGCCGACAGGGCAATCGGGGTGAGCGGGTTTTTGATCTCGTGGGCGATGCGGCGCGCCACCTCCCGCCAGGCGGCGGTCTTCTGGATCTGTAGCAGGTCGGTAAGGTCTTCGAGCACCAGCACGTAGCCGGCGGGCGGACGCCGCCGCGGGCGCGCCGCGCCGTTCTCGGCCACCGGCGGGGCGGCGATGGCGGCGGCGGTGGCCGCCAGGGTGAGGGGGCGCGCCCCGCCCGGGGTGGAGACTTCCAGTTGCCCGGTGGCGGCGGGCCAGCGCTCCGCCTTGCGCAGCAGGTGCTGCACCTCGCGCAGGCTGGCGGCGTCGAACAGATCCTCCAGCCGCTGCGGCGCCGCGGCGCGCCCGAACAGGCGTTGCACGGCGGGATTGACGCGCTCAATGCGGGCCTCCGCATCCAGCGAAATCACCGCCGAAGGGGTGTTTTCGAGCAGCGTTTCGGTGTAACGGCGCCGCGCCTCGAGTTCCCCCGCCATGCGGTTGAACGAATCCACCAGGTTGGCGATTTCGTCCTTGCCGGGCGCCAGCGCCGATTGCACCCGGTAGGCGAGGTTGCCGCGCGAGAGTTCCTGGGTGGCGGCCGCCAGTTCGCCCAGCGGTCCGGTGACCATGCGCGACAGGTGCAGCGCCAGCCAGGTGGCGCCGAACAGCACCGCCAGCGTGGCCAGCAGCAGGTAGCCGGTATAGAAAATGCGCAGCGAACGGCGCTCCTGCGCCAGCCGGTCGTAGCGGTTGCGGTCCTGGGCCAGCTGCGCGATCTGGCGGGTGAGCGAGATGGGTACCGGCATCGCCACCTCCACTCGCCCGCCGTCGGGGAGCAGCGCATGGGTGAGCATGTACCCCTGCCCGGCCACCGCGATGGGGTGGTCGCCGACAAACGTGGGCGCAGCGACATAGCCCGACGGCACTTGAAACGCCGCCAGTTGCCGCCCGGTGTCGTCGCGCAGGATGGCGAAGCCGCCCTCGAGCGTCACCTGGTGCCGCGCCAGCGCGGCCTGCATGCCCGGCAGGTCGTGGTGGCCGAGCGCGGTGGCCATGTCCACGCTGGTGGCGATGGAGATGGCTTCATTGCGGGCGTTGTCGGTGACGAAGCCGGTGAGCAGGTCGAGCGTCTTCTGATTGTCGTTGCGCACCGCCACCACCGGCTGGCTGAACCATTTGTCGAGGGTGCGGTTGATCAGCCCGTAGGTGAAGCCGAACATGCAGATCACCGGCGTCAGGCTGAGCGCCAGCGCGCCGATCACCAGCTTGGTCTTGAGGCGCGCGCCCAGCACATTGGCCCGCCGCTCCGCCAACAGCTTGAGCACCTGGCGGCTGAGCACCAGGATGAGCACCATGGCGGCCAGGAAGCTGAGCGTGGAGACGAAGAACAACAGCCAGGTGTTCTCCGGGCTGGGCTGGAAATGCAGGCTGAAGGCCTGCGGCCAAAACAGCGCCACAATCACCGCCGCCAGCGCCACCGCCAGGATCAGCACCCGCCGGGTGCGCGGACGCTGCGGGATCCAGCCGCTCATGCTCTTGCCACCAGTAAAGGTTGCAGCGGACAAAGGTGGCAATCGGGGGCGGACTTGCGGCAGAACTGCTTGGCGGTCTCCACCAGATGGGCGTGCAGATGCCGGTACACCCGCGCCTCGCGCGGCACCCCGGCCTCCACCCAGGCGCGTGACGCCGGCAGCCCGTGGCGCTCCAGAATGCGGCGCGTATAGGCGTCCATGACGAAGCTGGGGTGGCCGCCGGCAAACAGCAGGATGGCGTCGGCGGTCTCTTCGCCTATGCCGTGCAGGCTGAGCAGTTGTTCCCGCGCCACCGCCGTCGGCTGGGCGAACAGGCGCCGCAGGCTGCCGCCGTGCGTGCCGTCCAGCCAGGTGACGAAGCCCTTCAGCCGCTTTGCCTTCTGCCGCCAGCAACCCGAGCTGCGGATCAGCCCCCCCAATTCCGCCTCGCTCAGCTCGCGCACCCCCGCCGGCGACAATCGCCCGGCGGCGCGCAAAACCCCCAGCGCCTTGACCACGTTGCTCCAGTTGGTGTTTTGCACCAGCATCGCCCCCGCGATCACCTCAAAACGGCTCCGCGCCGGCCACCAGCGATCCCAGTCCTGTCGGCCGGCGTAATGCCGCCGCAGCGCCGTCTCCATGGCCTGCAACTCCCCCGTCACGCCTTCATAGTAATGCGGTTCGCGTCCAGCCGGCCGGGGCTCTCGGGAGCCCGCGCCAGCCCCTGCCCTGTCAGGTCGTCCAACCCGGTTTTTCCTAACAGCTAACAGCCAAGAGCCAAGAGCTACAGCGTGAAGGCTGCGCCGCGCCGGGCATGGCTCACTTCCGTTACCATTAATGCTGGAGGGTGTAAGGCACTCATGGCACTGAAAGTGGGCATCAACGGGTTCGGACGCATCGGACGGAACCTGTTTCGGGCGGCGCTGGGGAACCCGCGCTTCGAGATTGTGGCCTTGAACGACATTACCAACCCCGACATGCTGGCGCACCTGCTCAAGTACGATTCCGTGCTGGGCGATTTGAAGGTGCCGGTGGAAGCGGGCGAGGGGGCGATCAAAGTTGCCAGCCGCGTCATCCCGATCAGCAGCGAGCCCGACCCGGAGAAGCTCGACTGGTCACGCCACGGGGTCGAGGTGGTGGCCGAGTGCAGCGGCAAGTTCACCAATGCCGCCGGCGCCATGAAGCACCTCCGCGGCACGGTGAAGAAGGTGGTCCTGTCGGCGCCGGCCGCCGATGCCGAAGTGACGCTGGTGCTGGGCGTCAACGACAGCGCCTACGATCCGGCGAAGCATCGCATCATCTCTCTCGCCAGTTGCACCACCAACTGCCTGGCGCCGCTGGCCAAGGTGCTGCACGACAAATTCCGCATCGTGGCCGGGTCCATGACCACCATCCACAGCTACACCAACGATCAGCGCATTCTCGATCTCCCCCACAAGGACAAGCGGCGGGCGCGGGCGGCGGCCATCAACCTGATTCCCACCTCGACCGGCGCCGCCAAGGCGCTGCATTTGGTGATTCCGGATCTCAAGGGCAAGCTGGACGGATTTTCTCTCCGCGTGCCCACGCCCAACGTCTCCGTGGTGGATCTGGTGGTCTGGGTGGAGAAGGAGACCACGCCGGAGGCGGTGAACCAGGCGCTGGAAGCGGCGGCCGCCGGGCCGATGAAAGGCTTTCTCGGGGTCGAGCACGAGGAACTGGTGTCCACCGATTTCCGCGGTGACGAGCGCTCCTCGATCGTCGATGCCAAACTGACCCGCGTCATCGGCGGCAAGTGCGTCAAGGTCATCTCCTGGTACGACAACGAGTGGGGCTACTCCTGCCGCATGCGCGACTTCCTGGCGCGCCTGGCCGGCTGAGGCGCGCCGTCCATGGCCAAACTCACCCTCGCCCACCTCAAGGATCTGCAAGGCCGCCTGGTACTTTGCCGGGTGGACTACAACATTCCCGTCGACGGCGAGCACGTCGTGGACGACACCCGCATCGTTGCCACCCTGCCCACCCTGCACACCCTGATGCACAAGCAGGCGCGCATCGTGCTCTGCTCCCACCTGGGGCGGCCCAAGGGCAAGCCCGACGCCCGCTACAGCCTGCGTCCGGTGGCCGAGCGGCTGAAGGAACTGCTCGACGGTCACAGTGTGGGCTTCTGTCCGCGCACCGTGGGCGGGGAGGCGGAGGAGATGGCGGCGCGGCTGGAGCCCGGCAATCTGCTGCTGCTCGAGAACCTGCGCTTTCAGCCCGGCGAGGAGGCCAACGACGACGGCTTCGCGCGCCAGCTGGCGCGCCTGGGCGAGGTCTACGTCAATGACGCCTTCGGCGTCGCCCACCGTGCCCACGCCTCGACGGTGGGGGTGGTGAAGTATTTTCCGCAGGCGGCGGCGGGGCTGCTGATGGAAAGGGAACTGGAGTACCTGGGCAAAATTCTGGAGGCGCGCGAGCATCCCTTCGTGGTGCTGCTGGGCGGCGCCAAGGTGAGCGATAAGCTGCCCTTCCTCTCCCACCTGGCCCGCCGCGCCGACCGGCTGCTGATCGGTGGCGGCATGGCCTACACCTTCCTCCAGGCCCAGGGCCAGCCCATCGGCGATTCGCTGGTGCAGTTGGATCAGGTCGAGGCGGTGGGGAAACTGCTGGCCCTGAAGCCGGGGCAGTTTGTGCTGCCGGTGGATCACGTGCTCGAGGATGGCGCCGTGGTCACCACCATCCCCGCGCACGGCAAGGCCATGGACATCGGCCCCCGCACCCGCGAGTTGTTCGCCCGCCACATTGCCCCCGCCAGGATACTTTTCTGGAACGGCCCCATGGGGGTGTTCGAGCGGCCGCCGCTCGATGCCGGCACGCTGGCGGTGGCCCAGGCGGTGGCCGCCTGCCCGGGCATTACCGTGGCCGGAGGTGGCGACTCCATCGCCGCTCTGAACGCCGCCGGGCTGAAGGACAAGCTCTCCCACATTTCCACCGGCGGCGGCGCTTCGCTCGAGTTTCTCTCCGGCGATCCCCTCCCCGGCGTAGCTGCTCTGACCGAGGCCTGATATGCCCCATAAACTTCGCCAACCGATGATGGTCGCCAACTGGAAGATGTACAAGACTGCGACCCAGACGGCCGAGTTCCTGGCCACGCTGCGCAAGCTGCAAGCCGGAGGCAATCACAACGGCAGCGGCGGCGGCTGCTTCGTGGTGGTGGCGCCGCCCTTCCCCAGCATCCCGGCGGCGGTCGAGGCGGTGAAGGGCGCCGATATTGCCATCGCCGGCCAGAATCTCCACTGGGCGCCCGAGGGAGCTTACACCGGCGAAGTCAGCGGACCGATGCTGGCCGCCGCCGGTTGCACCTACGTCATCGTCGGCCACTCCGAGCGCCGCCACGGGCTGGGTGAAACCGACGAGATGATCCACAAGAAAGTACGCGCCGCGCTGGCGGCGGGCCTGACTCCCATCGTGTGTGTGGGCGAAACCCAGGAACAGCGCAGCGGCAATGAGACCGAGATCATCCTGCGCTATCAGTTCGAGCGCGCGTTCTGGGGCATGTCGGCCGAGGACCTGCGCCGTAGCGTGCTGGCCTACGAGCCTGTGTGGGCTATCGGCACCGGCAACACCGCCACCCCGGACATCGCCGAGGGCGCGCACCGCTTCCTGCGCCGCTGCGCCGCCGGTATCTTCGGACCTGAGGCGGCCGCCGGCTTCACCATCCTCTACGGAGGCAGCATCAAGCCTTCCAACATCCGGGCCCTCTTGGAACAGCCCGACGTGGACGGCGGCCTGGTGGGCACCGCCAGCCGCGACCCCGACTCCTTCGCCGCCCTGGTGCAGGCCGGGGCCAAATCGGTAGCCTCCCCCAGCGCCTGAGCGCCAAACTGCTATAATGGGCCGTTAGCAATTGGGGAGTAGCGAACTCGCCCCCGGCACGATTTGTGGAAGGGGCGAGATGCGAGCGTCGCGAGGCACGAGCGAGCGATGGCGAGGAGCGTATACAGACATACGTGACGAGCCGGAGCGAGCGAGAACGAAGCGCCGCGAAGCATATCGCCCCGCCCCATACCGTTAGCGGAAGTGGTGAAACTGGCAGACACACCATCTTGAGGGGGTGGCGCCGCAAGGCATGCGGGTTCGAGTCCCGCCTTCCGCACCAAGTTCCGCAAGAATCCAGTACCGAGGTCGGCGTCGCGTGAGCTATCTCATTACCCTGCTCCATATTCTGGTCTGCTTCTTTCTGATCACCGTCATTCTGCTGCAGAGCGGCAAGGCCGGCGACATTGCCTCCGCCTTCGGCGGCATGGGCAGCCAGACGGCCTTCGGTCCCCGCGGCGCGCAAACGGCGCTGGGCAAGGCCACCATTGTCTGCGCCGTGCTGTTCATGCTGACCAGCATCACCCTCGCCATCCTCACGGTGAGCAGCAAACCCAACGCCAGCTCCATCCTCGGCGCCACCCCGGTCAGCACCACCAGCCAACCCAAGAAGTAGGGCCTCACCCATGGGCCTTCGGCAGATCACCTTTGCGGTTGGTCCGCTGGCCTGCAACTGCACCCTGCTGGGCGACGATGCCGGCCGCCGCGCGGTGGTGATTGACCCCGGCGCGGAGGTGGACGGTATCGTGCAACTGTTGGCCGACCACCACTGGCGCCTGGAGGCCATCTACATCACCCACGCCCATATTGACCACATCGGCGGGGCGGCGGAACTGAAACGCCGCACCGGCGCGCCGGTGTGGCTCAACCCCCGCGATCACCAGTTGGCCGGCACGCTCGACCTCCAGGCGCAGTGGATCGGCGTGCCGCCCCCGCCCCAGGTCACCCCCGACGCCGCTCTCACCGGCGGCGCGCGCCTCGAGCTGGGCGGCGCAACGCTCCAGGTTTTGGAGACGCCCGGACACACCGAGGGCAGCGTCTGTCTCTACCTGCCGGGCGAGCACAAGCTCTTCGCCGGCGACACGCTCTTCGCCGGCTCCATCGGCCGTACCGACCTGCCCGGCGGCTCAACCCCCGCCATCCTGCGCTCGCTGCACGAGGTGGTGCTGGCGCTGCCCGACGATACGCAAGTAATCCCCGGCCACGGCCCGGAGACCACCATTGGCCGCGAGCGGGCCACCAATCCGTTCCTGACTGGAAGGTGAGCCATGCGCGTGCCACGTGTCATCTTCATGTTGGCTGTGTGCGTCGCCTTGGCGACGGCGCAGGCCGCGCCCCCGGCGACGCCCGCCCTCTTCCCTCATCCCGCGCAGTCCTGGTACGTGACCGGGCAGGCCAACTATATTTACCAGGCGCACGGGGCGTTCCCGGCGCTCTACAGCGGTCCCAACAGTCTGGTGAACACGCCCGAGGATGCCCTCTCGCGCGTGCTGACGCTGTACGCCGGTTGGCAGGCGGATCCGCACTTCGAACTGCTGGCGGATGTCGAAGAAACCGGCGGTCAGGGGCTGAGCCAGGTACTGGGCATGGCCGGCTTCCCCAACCTCGACGCGGTGCGCAATCCCTCGATGGGGACAGCGCCCTATCTGGCGCGGGGATTGGCCCATGTGGTGATCGGGTTATCGAAGGCCGAAGACACGGTGGCGCCCAGTCCGGTATCGAGCTTCACCCGCCTGCCGCGGCGACGTCTGGAAGTGTGGGTGGGGAAGATGTCGGTTCCCGATTTATTTGACGCCAATTCCGTCTCCGGCTCCAGCCACCAGCAATTTCTCAACTGGACCATCAGCACCACCGGCGCCTACGACTACGCCGCCGATACCCGCGGCTATACCTGGGGCGCGGTGGCCGTGTATACCACGCCGCTCGGCAGCCTGCGCTTTGCCGAAGCGCTGATGCCCACCGTAGCCAACGGCGAAAGCCTGCAGTGGAACTTGCGACGCGGCCACGCCGAGAACCTCGAATGGGACACCCAACTCAGCGCCGGGCGATGGTTCGGCCGCCATCCTCTCACCGCGCGGCTCTGGGGCTTTGCCGATAGCGGCAACTTGGGCGTATATCGGGAAGCCGTGGCCAACTACCTGGCGGGCGCCACCCCGCTGCCCGATATCACCGCCCATCCCTTGCAGGTGCGCCGCAAGCCGGGCGTGGGTTTCAATCTGGAGCAGGCGCTGACGCCCTCGCTGAGCTGGTTTGCACGCGCTGGCTGGGCCAGCGGCCGCTATGAGTCTTTCGCCTACACCGAAGCCGAGCAATCCCTGGCCGCGGGCGCGGTGCTCACCGGCTCGTCGTGGCACCGGCCGCTGGATCAAACCGGCGTGGCGGTCACCGTCAATGGCATCAGCGGCGATCACCGGCGCTATCTGGCGCTCGGCGGTCGCGGCTTCCTGCTGGGTGACGGCGGCCTGCGCTACGGACACGAGCGCGTGGCCGAAGCCTTCTATGGCGTGGCCGTAGGCCGCCACGGGGTATACATCGGCCCCGACGTGCAGTACGCGGTGAATCCCGGTTACAACGCCGCCCGCGGGCCGGTCTGGATACCGGGCGCCCGCCTGCATCTGGACCTCTGAACCTTATTGGGCGCTTGCCGCCGCCGCCGCCGGCAGCGTGCCGGCCTGCAGCTCGCGCCAGCGCGTGTCGGGGATGGCCAGGAAGGCCTCGACCACGGCCGGATCAAACTGCCGCCCCGACTGCGCGGCGATCTCCTCGCGCGCCGCCTCCCAGGCCATGGCCTTGCGATACGGCCGGTCGCTGGTCATGGCGTCGAGCGCGTCGGCGACGGCGAACACTCGGGCGTCACGCGGGATGGCCTCGCTCTTCAACCCGCGCGGATAGCCGCTGCCGTCAAAGTGTTCCTGGTGCGCCAGCACCAGATCGGCGGCCGCCGCCAGCGACTGCACCTGGTTGACCAGGTCAAAGCCGATCTGCACGTGGGTGCGCATGATCTCGGTCTCTTCCGGGCTCAGCTCCCCCGGCTTGTTGAGAATGGCGTCGGGGATGCCCAGCTTGCCGATGTCATGGAGATACGAGGCGTGTTCCAGCTTCTGCAGGTCCTCGGCGCTGTAGCCCATGCCCTTCGCCAGCTCGGCCGCGTAGCGGCTGACCCGCAGCGAATGGCCGGCGACGTCGCTGGCGCGCACATCGAGCGCCATGGCCAGCGCGCGCAGGGTTTCATCGGAGGCCTGCTGCACCTGCTGCATGGCGAAGCCCAACTGCTGGGTGCGTTCGGCCAGCAGGCGCTCCATCTCCATGCGGCGCGTCTCCGTGGCGGCCTGCTCCCGGCGCCGCGCCAGGGTGCCGCGCACCGTGGCCAGCACCTGCTTGAGATCGAGCGGCTTCACCAGGAAGTCGGCCGCCCCCTCGCGCATGGCGCGCACCGCGGTCTTGGTATCGGGCGCGGCGGTGGCCATCAAAAAGGCAATCTGCGGATGCTTGCGTCCCAACGCCTCCAGTAGCTCGAGCCCGGTGCGACCCGGCATGTGCAGGTCCGAGATCACCAGGTCCACCGCCCCGCGCTCCAGAAACAGCAGGGCTTCGTCCACGCTGCCGCTGGAGTCGCAGGTGAAACCGTTGTCCTCCAGGTAGGCGCAGAGAAGATCGCGGATCATGGGCTCGTCGTCCACGATCAGCAGCCGTCCCTCGTTGCTCACGCTTGCCATGGCCACTTGCACATTAGCCCATCATCGCTTCGGTTCATGCATCTTGTATTCATGCGGCGGAGTCCCACCCAACAGGTAACGGACGAAGTAGTCCCATCTCCTTCGCATCATATAGGCACTATCGTCACCATAGCCGTGGGGTTTATTCGGTAGCAGCAGTAAGTCGAAATCCTTGTTGGCCTTGATCAGCGCGTCCACTACGAGCAAAGTATTGTTCAGGGGCACGTTGTTGTCCATCGTCCCATGTGCCAGTAGCAAATGCCCCTTGAGGCCGGCGGCCGCTTCTTCGTTCGATTGTCCGGTATAAGTGGTATTGCTGTCCACTCCGGTGGGCACATCGAGGCCCATGTAACGCTCTCCCCAGTCGTCCTCGTACTCGCGTTGGTCGTGGTTGCCGCTCTCGGAGATGCCGACCTTGAAGAAGTCGGCGTAGCGGAACATGGCATCGGCGGTGGCGTCGCCGCCCCCGGAATGTCCAAAGATGCCGGCGCGGTTGATGTCGAGGAAGGGATAGCGCGCCGCCAGCTCCTTCATGCCCTTGACCTGATCGGGCAGCGTGTTGTCCTTCATGTCGCCGTAGTAGGCGTCGTGGAACTTTTGCCCGCGCCAGGGCGTGCCCATGCCGTCGAGTTCGACCACCACGAAGCCCAACTGCGCCAGCGCCTCGTCATCGCCGCGCGCGGCGGCGAAGCTGCGCGTGCCCACGCTGCCGGTCTGCGGGCCGGGATAAATATGGTTGATGAATGGGTACTTGCGTCCGGGCGTCAGCTTGAAGGGGGTGAACATCAGCCCGTAGAGGTCGGTCACCCCGTCACGTGCCTTCACCTTAACCGGCAGCGGCGGCTTCCAGCCCGTGGCCAGCAGGCGCGAAATGTCAGCCTTCTCCAGCCGCATCACCAGCTTGCCGGCGGTGGTGCGCACGACGCTCACCGGCGGCTGGTCGGGGGTCGAGTAGGTATCCACAAAATAGTCGCCGTCCGGGTTGAACGAGATCGTGTGGTTGGCATCCTCGGGGGTCAGCAGTTCGGTCTGGCCACCGTCGAGCGAAGCCCGGTAGAGGTGCTGGTAATAGGGGTTGCTGCCGGGCACGGCGGTGGCGATGTAATAGACCTGGTGGTTCTTTTCGTCCACCTTGACGACGCTGTCCACGTTGCCGTCATGGGGTGAGGTGATCTGGCGCAGCAGCTTGCCGTTGAGGTCGTACAAGTAGAGCTGCCCGAGTCCGGCCGCGGTGCCGCCCGCCATCCCCGGCACGTTGACCTTCTGCGAATACCACAGGAAGGCGTTGTTGCCGGGCAGATAGCGAAAGGTGCTGCCGCCCTGTCCGCCCTGATACTGGGTGGCCACGGTGTCTTCCATGATGGTGCGCACGTCGCCGCTCGCGGCATCGGCGATGCGCACCCACTCCTGTTTGTGGTCGCGGGAGGTGGAAACAAAGCCCAGATGGCTGCCGTCGGGGCTCCATTGCACGTCTTCATTGGGCGCCCACGCCAGGTTGTCGGAGGTGGTCGAGCGGTGCTGGTCGGGAGGCATCTTCAGCCGGATGACCTGCTCATGGGCGGGGCGGTTGAGGTCAATGATGACCCGCTGAATGGTGGTGACGATCTTGTCGCCGGGCAGCGGATAAATCTGCGTCGTCAGTTGCGGATGGCCGACCACGACCGGTACCAGGTAGAGCTTGCCCACCCCGCGCTGATCCTGCTGGTAGGTGGCGATCTTCGACGAATCGGGCGACCACAGAACGATGGCGCGATCGCTCGACGTCCAGCCGGCGTTGTCGGTGGCGTAGCCGAAGTTTTCCACGCCATCAAAAGTGATCTGGGTGTCCTGGTGGGTGGTGAGGTCGCGCAGCCACAGGTTCCAGTCCTTGATATAGACGGCGCGTTTGCCGTCCGGGGCGACCGCCAGCGGAGGACCGCCGCGCTCGCCCGCGCCGCGCCCCAGGCCGCCCAAGCCGCCGCGGCCGATGGCGGTTTCCTGGGGGGCCGGAGAGGTGTCCTTCGCGCACGTCGCCGTCTGGCGTCCGCACGACCAGCGTTGCCGTCCGACATTGAACGATACCGTGCGCCCGTCGGCCGAGAACGCCAGCGCGGACAGATGCAGATCGTCGGCCTTGTAGGTCTCGCCCGCCGCCTGGGAAAGCGCCGCCGCCAGATGGTTGACGTCGAAGGCCGGCTCGCGCGTCGCCCGCGCCGGATTCACCAGCACGTAGCGCGGCCCCGCCGCGCCGCTCACGCTGTACCAGAAACGGCCGTCGGCCATCCACGCCCCCGACAGCGGCCCGTCGAGCACCAGGTCATTCACGTTGTAGCTGAGGTACTTCTCCGCATGGGCGTAGTCGGCGGCGGTGACGGCGCGGGGAGCGGTCTGGGCGGCGGCAGCCAGCGCCAGGCCGCCCGCGGCCAGCGGGATCAGCATCAAACGGTGCATGTTGGCGAGTATGCCATCAGAAGGTGCCGGTTGCCAGTGCCCAGCGCGGTGGGGGATAGAATTGGTATGTGAAGAAGCGCTGCAACAACATTCTCGAAGCCATCGGCGGCACGCCCATGGTGCGGATAAACAGCATCACGCGCGGCATTCCCGCCGAGGTGTTTGCCAAGCTGGAGACCTTCAACCCCGGCAACTCCATCAAGGACCGCATGGCGCTGAAAATGATCGAAGACGCCGAGCGGGCAGGGAAGCTCCAGCCGGGAGGCACCATCATCGAGGGCACCAGCGGCAATACCGGCATGGGGCTGGCCATCGCCGCCGTCATCAAGGGTTACAAGTGCATCTTCACCACCACCGACAAGCAGTCCAAGGAAAAAGTGGACGCCCTGCAGGCCTTTGGGGCCGAGGTGATCGTCTGCCCCACCAACGTCGAACCGGAGGATCCGCGCTCCTACTACTCCGTCTCCAGCCGCCTGGAGAGCGAGGTTCCCAATGCCTGGAAGGCCAACCAGTACGACAACCTCTCCAACTCGGCGGCCCACTATGAGCAGACCGGCCCCGAGATCTGGGAGCAGGTGGAAGGCAAGCTCGATCATCTGGTGGTGGGGGTGGGAACCGGCGGCACGGCGAGCGGCGCCGGACGCTACCTGAAAGAGCGCAACCCCCGGCTCAAGGTGTGGGGCATTGACACCTATGGGTCGGTGTTCAAGAAGTACAAGGAGACGGGGGAGTTCGACAAGCACGAGATCTATCCCTACATCACCGAAGGCATCGGTGAGGATTTCCTCCCGCAGAACGTGGATTTTTCCGTGATTGACCACTTCGAGAAGGTCACCGACAAGGACGCGGCGGTGATGACCCGCCGCATCGCCCGTGAAGAGGGCATCTTCGCCGGCAACTCGGCCGGGGCGGCCATGGCGGGCATTCTGCAGTTGCGCCAGCACTTCCTGGCGCAAGAGCGCGTGGTGGTCATCTTCCACGACCACGGCTCGCGCTACCTGGGCAAGATGTTCAACGACGACTGGATGCGGGAGCGCGGCTTTCTGGAAAAGAGCGGCATGACGGCCCGCGACCTGGTGGCCGCCGGTCTCAGCGGCGAGCTCTTCTCGGTCGAAGCCAACGAGCCCATCGAACACGCCCTGCGGGTGATGAGCCTGCACGATTTCAGCCAGATCTCGGTGACCAGCGACCACCGTCTCGTGGGCTCGCTCAACGAAGCCCAGCTCTACAAAATGCTGCTGGAAAAACCGGAGAGCAAACGCGCCCCGCTGAGCACCATCATGCAGCCCGCCTTCCCCTTCGTCGACATCTCCACCCCGGTGGACCTGCTGGCCACCATGATCACCCCCGAAAACCCCGCCGTGCTGGTGCGCGACTTCAAAACCGACAAGACCTTCATCATCACCCGCTCCGACGTCATCCGCGTCTTGTAACCCCGCCCCACTCCAAACTCATTCGCTCCGTAGAGCTATCACAGGCTCAACCCGGGCGGCGGCGCGGGCCGGGAACCAGGAGGCGAGGAGGCCGCAGGCGGCGAGCAGCAGCGAGACGGCGGCGAGGGTGTAGGGATCGCGGGCGGGGACGCCATAAAGCCAGGCGGCGAGCAGACGGGTCAGGCCGAGGGCCAGCGCCAGGCCAATAGCCGCGCCCCAGCCCACCAACCAGGCCGCCTGCCGGAACACCAGGCCGGCCACCTCGGCGCGGCCTGCGCCCAGCGCCATGCGGATGCCGAATTCCTTGCGGCGCTGGGCGACGGTGTAAGCCAGCAGCCCATACAGGCCGGCCAGGGCGATGGCCAGGGCCGAGAGCGCGAAGATGCCCAGCAGCCGCGCCGCGAAGGTCTGGTCGCCGAGCGAGTCGGCCACCACCTGGCGCATGGTGTCGAACTCATCGGGCGCAACCTCCGGTGCCACCGTGTGCAGGGCGGCGCGAATCTCCGGAATCAGCGCCGCCGGGTTGCCGGACCCGCGCACCGCCACGCGCACGAAGTGCGAGCCGATGTTGTAGAACGGCGCGCTGCCGTGGGGCGCCAGCTGCGTGGTGGAAAAGTGAATCTCCGGGCCGGGCGGCAGACCCACGGCGGTTTCGCGCACGTCGCTGATCACCCCGATGATGGTGGCGGTCTGTTTCTTGCCCAGCGTGATCTCTTGTCCCACCGGATTCTGCCCGGGGAAGTAGCGCGCCGCCATGGCCTGGTTGATCACCGCCACCGCCTGCGAGGTGGGCGTGTCGAGCGCGGCATCGAAGAAGCGGCCGCGCTCCATGGGGATGCCAAACACGCGCGGGTAATCCGGGCTGGTATAGCGCATGTCGCCTTCGGGCTGGTCTTCCGCCTTCAGGTTCGGCCGCCCGACGATGCCGAACTTGCCTTTGAGGCTGACCCCTTGCGCCAGCGGCACCGTGGAAGTGATCGCCGCGGCTTGCACCCCGGGGAGGGCGCGCAAACGCTCAAGCAGCGGGGCCTCGAAGGTTTGATAAATGCTTTGGGACTGGTAACGATGGGGCTGCACGTGCAGCCGCGTGGTGACCACATTGGTGCCGCTGAAGCCGAGCGGCACCTGCTGCAGAGCGTACAGCGTGCGTAGTAGCAGCCCGGCGCCGGCGAGCAGCAGCAGGGCGAGTGCAATCTCGGCGATCACCAGGGCGTTGCGGAGCCGTGCCTGCCCGCGGCTGACGCCGGAGGAGCGGTCGCCCAGCCCGGCAGTGACCGGCGTGCGCACGCCCATCCAGGCGGGCGCGAGGCCGATCAGGATCACCGACAACAGCGTGGCTGCCAGCAGCACGCCGAGGGTGGCGGGGTTGATGGCGACGGCCGCGGCCGGGACGCCGAAGGCGGCTACGTGGCTGAGGATCCAGGGGCGCAATGCGCCCAGCAGCAATGCGGCGGTCAGCCACCCGGCGCCGCCCGCCAGGAGGCCGAGCAGCAGGCTCTCGCTCAGTAGTTGGCGGAGGATGCGGCCACGGCCAGCGCCCAACGCGGTGCGCACTCCCAGCTCGCGGCGGCGACCCGCCATACGCGTGAGCAGCAGTCCGGCCACGCTGGCGCAGGCGATCAGCCAGATCAGCCCGACGGCCACGCCCAGCCCGCCCAGCGCCGGGCGCGCCGCGCCCTGCATCTGGTCCACGTAGCGGTGCATTTCCACCCGGTCGGGCAGGTGTAGGTTGCCGTAGCGTTGGGCCAGCGCGGCCTGAAGGGCGCTAATCTCACTACGCGCCGCCGCCAGGCTCACGCCGGGGCGCAGGCGCGCGATCACCAACAGGCCGCTCTGGCCACGGTCGTCGGGGGCGGAAGTAACGTAGGGCGTCCATACGTCCGCCGGCTGGTCATAGGGGAAGCGCATGGCGGCGGGGAGAACGCCGATCACCGTGACCGGCTTGCCGTCGAGTTGCAACGTCTTTCCCAACGCCGGTTGGCCGGCGAACCACTTCTGCTCGAGGTGGTGGGAAATGACGGCCACCGCGGCGTGCGAGGCCATCTCTCCCGGCGTGAAGGTTCGGCCGGCCGCGAGCCGTACGCCCAGGGTGGAGAACAGGTTGGCGCTGGCGGGATAATCGCCGACCAAAAGGGTAGTGCTGTCGTTGCGTAGCGTGGCGGCGTTCAGGCCGTAGAAGGCCAGCGCCGCGAGACTGTGGTTGCCGCTGCGCCAGTCGAGAACGTCGGGGTGCGAGCTGCTCCAAAAGCCGGGCGCATCGCCGCGCGGCTCGGCGATGGTCACCAGTTGCTCCGGATGGGCATAGGGAAGCGGACGCAGCAGCACAGCATGCATCACACTGAACAGGGTGGTGGCCACGCCCATGCCGAGGCCCAGCACCAGCACCGCGGTGAGGGTGAACGCAGGGTTGCGGCGCAACTGCCGCGCGCCATAGCGCAGGTCGGCCAGGGAGGCGCTGACCAGGTTTTCCCAGCCGTAGGCGCGCATCCGATCCTTCACCCGTTCCGGGTCGGCGCCGCCTCCGGCGCCGGAAGCGCGGGCTTCGGCGAAGTAGGCCGCGACTTCATCGTCGGTATCACGCGCCGATTTACCGCGGCGCAGCAAGGCGCGCGAACCGAGGGACAACTGCCGCCAGGCGGACATGTCAGTTCACCGCCTTCAACAAGCGCGTGATGGCGGCGGCGCGGCGCTCCCAGCCCTCGGCCTCCACCTCGAGCTGCTTGCGGCCGGTGCGGGTCAGGCGATAGAACTTGGCGCGGCGGGCGTTCTCCGATTGCCGCCACTCCGAATCGAGCCAGCCGGCCCGCTCCAGGCGCTGCAGCGCGGTGAGCAGCGAGCCGGGGTTGACCTTGAAGACGCCGCGCGAAACCTGCTCCACCCGGCGGGCGATGCCGAAGCCGTGGAGCGGGTCGAGCTGCAGCGTCTTGAGGATGAGCAGATCAAGCGTGCCGGGGATAACGTCGGTGGAGGTGGGCTCCATGCGTCCCAGCATATGACAGCCAGGGGTTGATAATCAAGAGCAGAGCCACGGACCCCGAGCCTCCCCTGTCCCCTATTCCCTATTCCCTGTTCCCTCTCTACTTCAACGCCGCCACCGGATCCGTCCCCGCCGCTCGCCGCGCCGGCAGCCACGCGGCGGCGCCGGCGATGAGCGCCAGCAGGACGAGCGTCGCGCCCAAAGTCAGCGGGTCGAGCGGCCCCACGCCGTAGAGCTGCGACTGCAACAGCCGGTCACCCGCCCAGGTGAGCGCCAGGCCGATGGCGGCGCCGCCGGCCAGCAGCTTTCCGGTCGAAGCCAGCACCAGCCCCGCGGCTTGTGCCGGGCGGGCGCCGAGGGCGATGCGGACGCCCAGCTCGCGGCGGCGTCCGGCCACCACCAGGCTGATCAGACTGTAGAGGCCGACAGCGGCCAGCAGCAGGGCAAAGGCGGCGAACAGGGCCAGCAGGCGGGCGTTCAGGCGCGGCTGCTCCAGGCCGGCGTCGAGCACCGTCGCCAGGCGATCGAGACCGAAGACGGCGCGCCCGGGCGCGGCCTGATCCACGATGGCGCGCAAGCCGGCCATCATCGCTGCGGGATCGCCCGCGGTGCGGACCACGTACTCGGGATCGGGCCACCACCCGGCGCCCATGCAGACATAGATATACGGCGAGGCGGGGATGGCGAAGTTGTCCTCGCGCACGTTGCCCACCACGCCGATGATGTCGGCGAAGGGTGTTTTGGGATTGTCCTGGGGCAGCCGGTAGCCGCGGCCGACGATGGGTTCGCCGTGCAGGTAGGTGTCCACAAAGCTCTGGTTGACCAGCGCCTTGGCGCTGGTGCTGTTGAGGCCGGGCATGGCTGCCGGACAAGTGCTGCCTGCCATGATCGGCACGTGCAGGGCGCTGAGGTAGCCCGGTGTGACCTGACGCACGCCGAGCGAGTAGGTGCCGTTGGCGCCGGGGCCGTTCAGGCCCTGGAACTGCACCTGATAGCGCAAGGTGGCGTCGCTGGCGGGCAGGAAGTTGGTGAACCCGGCGGCAACCACCCCGGGAGCGCTCTGCAGTTGGTCAATCAGGTGCTGCTGCATGGCGGCCAGCGGGCCCCGCGCTTCGTTCCACGAGGCGCTGACGTGGAAGGTGAAGACGTTGCTGGTGTCGAAGCCTCCGCGGACGTGGCTGAGGTTGTAGTAGCTGCGCAGCAGCAGGCCGGCGCTGGAGAGCAGCAGAACGGTCAGGGCCAACTGGCCGACGACCAGCCCGCGCTGCAAGCGGCGTTTGCCCCCGGGAGCTCCGGCGTTGAGGCTGGCCAGCAACTGCGCCAGCCGTGGTCGCGTGGCCGCCCAGGCGGGCGCCAGCCCAAAGCCCAGCGCCGCCAGCGCGCTGACGCCCACGGCAAAAGCCCAGCCCAGCCAACTGAAGTGCAACTCGGCCATGCGGGGCAGGGTTCCGGGGGCGAGATGGGCCGCCGCCCGCACCCCCGCCCATGCCAGCCCGCCGCCGGCGACCGCGCCTGCTGTCGCCAGCAATACCATTTCGCGCATGACCGTGGCCACCACTTGTCCACGCGAACCGCCCAGCGCGCTGCGGATGGCCAGCTCCCGCTCCCGCGACTGCAGTTGCGCCAGTGTCAGGCCGGCGATGTTGGCGATGGCCAGCAGCAGCAACAGCACCACGGCGCCGAACGCCGACCACAGCGCCGCGCTGGAGCTGCCCACCTGGAAGTCCTTGAGGCTGGAAACCTCCGCACCGTATCCCTTTTCCGTGGCCGGGTACTGCTGCGCGATCTGACCCTCCACCCGGTTCAGGTCGGCCTGTGCCTCGGCCAGGGTCACGCCCGGGCGCAGCCGTCCCACGCCGCTGTAGAAGCGCGCTTCGCGCATGCGCATGAGGAAGTCGGGGGTGCGCGCCGGTAACCAGACGTCGGTCTTCGAGCTGGTGAAGTCCCGGGGCATGACGCCCACGATGTCGTAGCGCACGCCGCCCAGCACCAGGTGGTGTTCGAGCACGTCGCCGCTACGGCCGTAGCGGCTGGTCCAAAAGTTGTAGCTGAGGAGGGCGACCGAGGGGCCGTTGACGCTCTTCTGCTCCTCGTCACTGAACCATCGGCCGCGCAGCGGCTGCATGCCCATCACCCGGAAATAGCCGGGGGAGACGCGCATGCCGGCCAGGCGCGCGGGTTCCGAACCGCTGGTGTCGGTCTCGGTTTCGCTATACAGGCCGGCGATGCCGTAGCCGGGGACAAAGCTCTGGTTCATCCGGTTCCAGTCGTTGACCGCCGCCGGCGATAGCAGGCTGGTGCGCTGCGCGCCGCTGGGGCTGGCCCCCATGACCAGCGCCAGCCGGCCCGAATCGGGGTAGGGAAGCGGCTGCAGCAGGACGGTGTTGACCACGGCGAACAGCGTGGCGGTCGCGCCGATGCCCAGCGCCAGCACCGCCGCGGCGGTCAGGGCGAAAGCCGGCCTGCGGATGAGCGTGCGGGCCGCCAGCCACCAGGGTTTGTAGCTTGCCATGAGCCTCCATACGCACCGCGGCGATAAAAGTTTGGCTTTGTCTTGACACCAACCCCACAATCTGTCACCATAACCACAAATGCGCACCACTCTGGCAATTGATGACGAGCTCTGGGGCGAGCTGCATGTCTACGCCGACGCCAAGGCCATGAGCCTCACCCGGGCGGCGAACGAAGTTCTGGCGCGCGGTCTGCGGCCTGCCACCCCCCAGGTGATCCTCAAGCACGGCTTCCCGGTCCTGCTTCCCGGCAGCGGCGCCGCCCGCATCACCACCGAGCAGATTCGGCGCTTGGAAGACGAGGCGGAGTAGCACGCGCGGCACATCCACATGGCATTTCTGCTGGATGTAAATGTCCTGGTAGCGCTCTCGTGGCCTCCGCACGAAGCGCACGCCGCTGCCCAAAAGTGGTTTCAGAAGCATCGGGCAGAAGGCTGGGCCAGTTGCCCCATCACGCAGTTGGGCTTGCTGCGCATGCTGGCCAATCCGGCCGTAACCGGCGGCCTTGCCGGCATGGAAGCTGCCCAGCTCATTTTGCGCACCGCGGTGCTGCAACCCGAGCACAGGTTTGTGGCGGATAACCTGCCGCTGGCCGCCGCCCTCGATGCCATCCCGGTGGTACTCCACGGCCATCGCCAGGTGACCGACGCCTACCTGGTGGCCCTGGCGATGGCGCACCAACTGCGCCTGGCGACCCTCGATCAGGGTCTGATGGCCTGGCTGCCGCGCAGCGGGCCGGTACGGGCAGCGGTCGAGCTTATCGGTTAAAGATCCGGCAACAGCATACTTGCCAACCCCACGAATGCGGAAGTCGGGCATTGCAGGGACCGAGCGAGACTAGCGGCGCGGCTTGCGTGGGGCAGGATCGGGGACGAGCCTGGGCTGGTGCGGAGCCCGCAGGACAGCGAGAACCAAGGAGTCGAAACGCTTGAAGGGCGTCTTGGCGGGCAGGCGCGGCGCGGGGGCGGGCCTGCTCATGCGGGTAGAATACGCTCGAACTTGCCGTAAAATGCGAAAGGCCATGTGTGGCAACGTGGCCCGGCATTCTTGCGGCGTCTTTGGCCCGCGGCGACCTGATGCCACTGTGCCGAATGCAAGCGTCGTCGTTGCGTAGCTCAGACCTTCTCATGCAAACCGTAGTGTCATTTTTTGACGAAAGCGAGCGCATTGCCACCGAAATTTATGGCGTAGGCGGATTGTTTGGTAGCAATCATGCAACGTCAATCCTGGAACTTCGATGGCGCGACCTTCTTGACAGATACCAAATTGAATACTACAAGTCGTCTGAACTGAGCGCTGGCGAGGGCCAATTCAAGAAATTCCGCGACGATCCCGGAGCGAAAGAACGGAGGAGGTTTTCGGATCGGGAGCGTGAGTTTTTCCGGAAGGTCAAGACGGACTTCACCGACGCACTCGTGCAGAGCAGGGGGCTCACTGCAATCGGTGCCGTTGTTTTAGTGGCCGATTACGAGCGGTTTATCGCTTCAGGCGAACCGGGCGCGTCCCTCCTTTCCAGACCGCACTACATCGCTACTTCGCTTTGCCTTTATGAGGCAGGTAGGCAGATTGCCATGGAAAATGAGCGCCTGCCGGAGGAAGACAAGGGTGTCGTTTATCCGATTTTCGATTCGCACGAAGTCTACGGCTGGCACATCCAAAACGACTTCCCAGAATTCTGTAAAAAAAATCCTAACGAATCTCGCTATCTGGCAAATCCGGTGTTTGAGTCCGAACGTGAATGGATCGGACTTCAGCCGGCAGATGCGATAGTTTTTGAATTCGCCAAATATCTGGAAAATAAAATCGAGCACCCGCACGTCCCACCCCGGGCTCCGCTCCAGAGAATGGCCGACGCGAACATGCTGAGCCATTGTTATTTGGTCGACTATCATGTTCTTCAGGTTCTCGCCCGGGAGCAGATTCCATCCCCTACTGTGGCGAGGGGCGATGAGCTATTTTCTTCCCCAGAATTCCCCGAGCCTGCCTAGGGTGCCGGGGAGGAGGGGATACGGCGGCAGCATTTTGGCCGGTCAGCGCCCTGTAGGTGACCCGTTTCCGACCACGTCCGACGCCACCAAGCAGTCGGCGTCATTCAACGGATTATTCTTGTGGCCCGGTCGTTGTACCGGAATTCCTGACCACCGAGGTCGGCGTCCAGGTGGAACGGCTCGACTGCAACATAGGTGCCGCGCAGGCCGCGCTTCAGCAGGCTCCAGAAGCTTTCCAGTCCATTGGTGTGGACGCGGCCTTTCACGTAGGTCTGGGCGTGCCTCACCACTTCGTGAAGGTAGCTCCCATCAAAGCTCCACAAGGCTGGAGGTCATCGGTGTACAGCTCCGAGCCGGGAACCACGTCGGCCATCATCTGTTCCTGCAAAACCTTGAGGGTGGTGCTCGGGACGAGCTTCGCCTGCACGTGGCCCTTGTCGCGGTCCAGCAGCCCTGGACTGGCACCTTGTTCATGTATTGGGGCCCGTTCGCGGTCAGGCGGCGCCAATCCGGCCCAATCCAAGCCTCATCGCCTTCCATTCCCCCGCCTCCTGGCTGCCAATGTCAGGCGAGATCTACTCTGATTGAGCTGTCAAGCATTTTGCTCTTAAAAAATTTGCGAACCGCAGGAGCTGGGAAACGTTCTAGGCTAGTAGGTCCACCACGGGAGCCCCGCCGTGTCCTTAACCCATTGGTTTGAAACCACCTTGCAGGATGTTCGCTACTCGCTGCGCTCGCTGCGCCGGCAGCGGGGGCTGAGCGCGGTCATCGTGCTGACGCTGGCGCTGGCCATCGGCGCCAACACCGCCATCTTCACACTGTTGGACGGCCTGCTGCTGCGCTCGCTGCCGGTCCGCGATCCACAGACGCTGCTGCTGCTGCATTGGACGGCCAATC
>DATBPS010000171.1:0-2965 GCA_036561225.1 Terriglobales bacterium | reverse complement strand
CGACCGCCAGATCGAGGTGGGGCGAGGTAGGGTCCGGCATAACGGTTGAGGTAGCGGAGATTCGGGCAGTAAGAGAGAAGAGCGGGCGGGGCTGGATGCCCGGGCTGCGGCGGCAATGCTATTGCCACCCTTCAGCCCATCACTCGCACCTGAGCCGAATCGGCTTTTTGGCTTCCAACTGTCGTGGCAGAAACGAAACTCCAAGCGTAGGTGGAATTCTCCTGGAGTGAAGAGCAGCAGCGCAGCTTCGAGCAGGCCCGTACCTTTGCCCGGCAGCAGTTGCGCTATGCCGGGGCCAGCCCGACCGACGCCGAGTGGCGGGCCCGCTGGCGCACCTGTGCCGGCTTCGGGGTGCAGGGGCTCAACATCCCCAGCGTATACGGTGGGCTGGGCGCCGACACGCGCACCGCGATGCGCGTGCTGGAGGGGCTGGGGCAAGGCTGTGACGACAACGGCTTGTTGATGGCTCTCGGTGCGCAGCTGTGGAGTGTGCATCCGCCGCTGGTGGCCTTCGGGAGCACGGAACAGCGCAACACCTGGCTGCCGTCATTGGCCGACGGCACCCAGGTGGCCGCCTTTGCCTTGACCGAACCCGAGAGCGGCTCGGATGTCTTCCACCTGCGCACCCGCGCCCATCCCGAGCGCGGTGGATTTCGTCTCGAAGGCACCAAGAGCTTTATCACTAACGCACCGCTGGCGGATCTCTTCCTGCTGTTCGCGGCCACCGAGGCCAGTGCCGGCTACTTTGGCTTGACCGCCTTCCTGGTGCGCCGCGTAGTAGCCGGGGTGGAGGTCGGAGCCCCGCTGACCAAGATGGGCCTGGAGACCAGCCCGATGGCGGAAGTGCGGCTGAATGGAGCCTGGGTGGGGCCGGAGGCGGTGCTGGGTGAGGTGGGAGGCGGCGGCGCGGTGCTGCTGCACACGCTGGAGTGGGAGCGTGGGTGCCTGCTCGCCCCCGCCCTGGGGACCATGGAACGGCTGTTGCAGTCCACCGTCGGGTATGCGCGGGCTCGCAAGCAATTCGCGCGGCCCATCATCGAGTTTGAAGGGGTGAGCCGGTTGCTGGCCAAGATGCGCTTGCGGGTCGAGGTGTCGCGGCTGCTGGCCTACCAGTTTGCCTGGCTGAAGGACCAGCAACAGCCGGCCGGGGCGCAGGCCAGCATGGTGAAGCTCTATGTCAGTGAAAGCCTGCGGCGCTGCAGCGAGCTGGCGGTGCATCTGCACGGGGCGAGTGGGTACATGCGCGAGTTGGAGTTTGAGCGCATGTGGCGCGATGCCATGGCCAGCAGCCTGTATTCGGGCACGACCGAGATGCAGCACAACCTGATCGCCGAGAGCCTGTTGCGGCCGGTGGTGCGGAGCGAGGAGGCGGGAGGATGAGAGCACAGCGGCTCAGCCAGGCGGTGGAAGCGGCCGCCGAGCGGCACGGCGAACGGGCGGCGATCCGCGGGCCCGGGAACGAAGAGATGAGCTACGCCCAACTGGAGCAGGACAGCCGCGGGTGGGCGGCGTGCCTACAGGCCTCGGGCATCCGCAAGGGCGATCGCGTCGGGGTGTACATGGCCAAGTCGCCGGCGGCGGTGGTGGCGCAATGGGCGGTACTGCGCGCCGGCGGGGTCTATGTGCCCCTCGATGCCTGGGCGCCGGCGGGCAGAATTGAGGCCCTGGCGAAGGATTGCGGGGTGGCGGCCATGCTGACCGACGCGCCGCGCGCCCAGGTGGTGGCCGGCTGGCAGACTCCACCCGAGCGGCAGTGGAACATGCAGGGAACGGGCGTGCCGGCGGGCGAGGGGTGGCGCAGGGAGGAGGGAACCAGCGATGAGCTGGCCTATATTCTCTACACCTCCGGGTCCACCGGGGTGCCCAAAGGGGTGATGTTGAGCCACGGGCACGCGCTGAACTTTACCGACTGGGCGGGGGAGGCGGCGCAGTTGGTGCCCGGGGATCGGGTGGCCAGCCACGCACCCTTTCACTTCGATCTGTCCATCTTCGATTTGTGGGCGACCCTCAGCCGGGGGGCGACAGTCTGTCTGCTCGATCCGGTGACGGCGCGGTTTCCCCCGGCGGTGGCCGAGTGGATCGTGGCCGAAGGCATCACGGTGTGGTATTCGGTGCCTTCGGCGCTGGTGCAGATGCAAGCCCAGGCGGAGAAGGTATCGGCAGGCGTGTTGCGGGAGGTGATCTTTGCCGGGGAAGTGTTTCCGCCCCCGGCGCTCGCCGCCTGGCGGCGCGCCCTGCCCCGGGCGCGCTTTCACAACTGGTACGGGCCGACGGAAACCAACGTCTGCGCGCACTACACCCTGCCGCCCGGGCCGCCGCGCGCCGGGGAGGGCGAGGCCTTGCCCATCGGCGCCGCCTGTCCGGACTTCGATCTGGCGGTGTGGGATGAGGAGCGGCGCCCGGTGGCGATGGGCACGGCGGGATATTTGTGGGTGCGGGGGCCGGGGGTGCTGAGCGGCTACTGGGGCGACGCCGCGCGCACCGCGGCGGTGATCTGGGAGCGGGAGGCGGCGGGGGGACGGCGGGAGAGGTGGTACAACACCGGCGACCTGGTACGGCGGGGGGGCGGCGGGGAACTGTACTTTGAAGGGCGGCGCGACGACCTGATCAAGTGCCGCGGCTATCGCATCTCTCTGCGCGAGGTGGAGCAGGCGCTCGAGGCCTCCGGAGGCGTACGGCAGGCGGTGGTGGTGGCGACGCCGGACGCGGCCCACGCGGTCGGGCTGGCGGCGTTTGTGCTGGCCGAGCCGGGGGAGGAACTCGCCGGCCTGCCGGCGCGCTTGCGCCAGCGGGTGCGGGAGCGGCTGCCGCACTACATGGTGCCGGAAAAAATCGAAGTGCGGGAGGTGTTTCCCATGACCACGACCGGGAAGGTGGATCGTCAGGGGCTGATGCGGGCAGCCGCCGGCGCCTGACACGCGGGGCCATGGCGAAGGCGGGGGTCGCAGGCGGACGCTGGCGTGAG
>DATBPS010000170.1:0-9226 GCA_036561225.1 Terriglobales bacterium | reverse complement strand
CTGTTCACTGCTTCACCCCTTCAGGAAGCGTTGCAGGTAAGGGTCGGCGGCGGCGAGGAGGTGGCGGGCGCTGCCGTCGAAGACGACGCGGTGGTTGTGCAGCACCAGGAACGAGGTGCTGGCGTCGCCATCGGTGGCCGGGCGCAGGGCGTTGTGCTCCGGATCCCAGCGCTGGGTGGCCATCAGAAAGCCGTCCTGCAGACGATGGCTGACCAGCAGCGCCGTCACCCGGTTGACGTCGCGCAGCTTGATGATCTGCTGCATGATGTTGGTCGCCGTAATCGGGTCGAGGCCGCCGGTGGGCGAGTCGTAGAGCATGATCTCGGGCTCGGTGGCCAGGGCGCGGGCGATGGAGACGCGCCGCCGCATGCCGCCGGAAAGCTCGGCCGGCATCTTATCGATGGCGTCCTCCAGCTCCACCGCCTCCAGACACACCCGCACCCGGGCCTCAATCGCCGCGGCGTCGAGACGACCTTCCTCCTCGAGGCGATAGGCCACGTTGCCGCGCACGCTCAGCCAGTCAAACAGCGCGCTCTCCTGAAAGACGATGCCGATGCGGCGGCGCAGTTCGTAGAGGTCGGATTCCGGCATCGCGCTCACCGTTTCCCCCAGCACCTCGACTTTGCCGGCGTCGGGACGCAGCAGCCCGAGCGCCAGCTTGAGCGCCACCGACTTGCCCGCTCCACTCTCGCCCAGCATCACCTTGGTCTCGCCGCGATGTACCCGAAAGGAGATGTCCTCGAGCACCGGGACGGCGGCGAAGCCGATGCTGACCGCATCGAAGGCGATTTCCACCGGGGGCGGCGGAATCGGCGGAGCCGGCGGAATCGTGGTTTCAGGAGCCAAAGAAGCCAATCAGCACCCGGCTGATGAGAAAGTCGGTGAGGATGATGAGCACCGAGGCGGAGACCACCGAGGTGGTGGTGGCGCGGCCCACGCCGCGGGTGCCGCCCCGCGCCGACATGCCGTAGTAGCAGCCCACCGCCGCCACGATGACGCCGAAGATGATGGGCTTGATCAGCCCCTGGCTGAGATCGCTGGAGCCGAGCGACTGCAGCGCCGTGTACCAGTACTGGCGGGCATCGAGGCCGAGCGAGAGGGTGGCATAAAGGAACCCGCCCAACAGGCCGCACAGGTCGGCCAGGATGACCAGGAAGAACATCATCACCACGGTGGCCAGCAGGCGGGGCGTGACCAGCTTCTTCATCGGGTCCGTGCCCAGGGCGCGCATGGCGTCCACCTGTTCGGTGACCACCATGGAGCCCAGCTCGCTGGCCATGCCGGCGGCGTTGCGGCCGGCCACCATCAGGCCGGTGAGCACCGGCCCCAACTCGCGCACCAGCGAGAGCGCCACCAACTGGCCGGTGCGCTCGATCTGGCCGTACTGCGACAGGGTGTCGGCCAACTGCAGGGCCATCACCGCGCCGGTAAAAAAGCCGGTGAGGATGACGATGGGCAGCGATCCCACCCCGATGGAATCCATCTGCAAAAAGACATCGCCGCCGTAGAAGGGGCGGGCAAAAATGTTGCGGAAGGCGGCGCCGGTCAACTGGGAAAACGCCCCCAGACCCTCCAGATGCCCGCGCACCCAGCCCAGGAACGGCCAGGAGCGCGGCGGACGATCTTGCGGTGGGGCGAGGGTGGCCAAGCGGTGCTCCTGGTGCGAGATTATCACGTACTACGGGAGCGGGGCAGCTCTTAGCTCTTAGCTGTTGGCTGTTAGGAAAAGCAGGGTTGGGCGAGCGGACAGGGCTTTCACGTCGGTGGGCTATTCCAGGAGTCGGGTGGCGTGGCGCTTGGCGCTTGGCTGTGAGCTCTTAGCTCTTAGCTGTTGGCTGTTAGGAAAAACAGGGTTGGGCAAGCGGAGAGAGTCCTGAGGTCGGTGGGCTTTTCCGGCAGCCCCGCGGCGTAGCGCTTGGCTCTTAGCTCCGCTGTCGGCTGTTAGGAAAAACCGGGTTGGGGACGAGCGGACAGGGATTTGGGGCCGGTTAGCTTTGGTCCAGAGTTGCCGCGTCGCGTAAACTATTTATTCCATGCTCCGCTTTTCGACGGCCGGGGAATCGCACGGACAGGCGCTGCTGGCGCTGCTCAGCGGGCTGCCCGCCGGCATCCCGCTGGATGCGGCTTTTGTGCAGCGCCAGTTGTGGCGGCGGCAGCAGGGGTACGGCCGCGGGGGCCGCATGCGCATCGAAAAGGACACCGCCGAATTCCTCAGCGGGGTGCGGAATGGCGCAACCATCGGCTCACCGGTGGCCATCCAGATCGCCAACCACGACTGGAAGAACTGGGAGCAGACGCTGGCGGTCGAAGCCGCGGCGGGAGAAGCCGCGCGGCCGGTCACCAGTCCCCGGCCCGGACACGCTGACCTGGCCGGCGCCATCAAGTTCAACTTCGCCGAGGCGCGGTATGTGCTGGAGCGCGCCAGCGCCCGCGAAACCGCCGCCCGGGTGGCGCTGGGGGCGCTCGCCCAACTGCTGCTGCGCCAGCTGGACATCGAAGTCCTCAGCCACGTTACAGCGGTCGGAGAGGCGCGCCTGGCACCCGATTACCCAGTCACCCGCGAAGGCCTGCGCGAGCTGGCCGCCCGCGACACCATCCTTTTGCATTGCCTCGATGCCCCCACCGAACAGCGCATGAAGGCCGCGGTGGACCAGGTGCTGCGCAGCGGCGACACCGTGGGCGGCGTCTTCGAGGTGCGCGCCTACGGACTGCCCATCGGACTGGGCACCTGCGCCAACTGGGACGAACGCCTCGATGGCCGCCTCGCCCAGGCGGTGATGTCCATACAGGCAGTCAAGGCGGTCGAGTTGGGCGAAGGCATGACGGTGGCTGCCGCGCCCGGGTCCCAGGCCCAGGACCCCATCGGCTACGATGCCGCCGCGCGCGCCTTTACCCGGGAAGGCAATCACGCCGGAGGCCTCGAGGGCGGCATCAGCAACGGCCAGGAGTTGCTCGTCCGCGGCTACCTCAAGCCCATCTCCACCCTTCGCCGACCGCTGGGCAGCGTGGACTTCGCCACCCGCCAGCCGGTCAAGGCCGCTTACGAACGCTCCGACGTGTGCGTGGTGCCCGCCGCCGCGGTGGTGGGCGAGGCCATGGTGGCCCTCATCCTGGCCCAGTCGGTGCTGGAGAAGTTCGGCGGTGACTCCCTGATGGAGCTGCGCCGCAACTACAATCAATATCAGGAGCAAGTGCGCCAGTTCTGATGCTCTACCCGATCGTCAAATACCCCGACCCGGTGCTCTCCACCCCCGGCGCCGCGGTGAGCGAGTTCGCCACCCCGGAGCTGCGCCAACTGGTGGAAGATATGTTCGCCTCCATGTACGCCGCCAACGGCGTCGGCCTGGCCGCCCCCCAGATCGGCCGCAGCCAGCGGCTGACGGTGATTGATTGCAGCGTGGGCGAAGATCCCGCCCAAAAGCTGGTGCTCATCAACCCCCAGATCACCCGCCGCGAAGGCAAGCAGACGGGCGAAGAGGGCTGTTTATCCATACCGGGCTTCCGCGCCGACGTTACCCGCGCCCTTTCGGTTACGGTGCGCGCCCAGAACGTGGAAGGCGAATGGTTCGAGGCCAACGGCGATGAGTTGCTGGCCCGCGCCATTCAGCACGAGGTGGATCACCTCAACGGCGTCCTCTTCATCTCCCACCTGAGCACGCTTAAGCGCGACCTGATCAAGAGAAAGATCCGTAAGCTGCAAAAAGACGGTGAGTGGTAGGAAATTATTAGCGGGATCCGTCCGCGGGATGGAGGAAGATCGCCTCCAGCGCGGCCACAGATGGATAGTGCCGCGCCAGCACCTTGCCCGCCTGGCTGGCCACCGCCGTCAGCGCCAGCACCAGCAGCACCATTCCGATCATGCTGCGTATTTGGGTGCGGGCCATCATGCTCTCTAATACGCACGCCGCGTGCCAAAGTTGCGAAGATGCATTTGCAGGCGTTTAGCGGCTCTGTGGCCATTGGACATGTCCGTTTTCGGACGCCCGCTGTTCGATAATTGAACATGCGTAAACTGCTGTGCATTACCGCACACCCCGACGATGAGGTGGCGAGCTTCGGCGGCACCGTTGCCTACTATGCCCGCCAGGGGATCGAAACGCGCCTGATCTGTCTCACCGCCGGAGAGTCGGCCAAAAACCGTGGCAGTGCCGCAGATCCCACCTCGCTCAAGGCTCTGCGACGCGAAGAACTGGCCGCCGCCTGCCATCTGATCGGGTTTTCCAGCCACGAACTGTGGGACATGGGCGACGCCCGCCTGCCGCAAGCGCCGTTCTACTACGTACTCAGCCGCCTGGTGGGCGAGATGCGCCGGTTTCAGCCCGACCTGGTGCTCAGCTTTGGACCGGAAGGTTCGGTCACCGCCCATCCCGACCACGGCATGGCGGGCGCTTTCGCCACCACCGCCTTCCATTGGGCCGCGCATGAGAAGTTCTTCCCCGAGCTCGGCCTCGCCCCCTTCCGCGCCCAGCGCCTCTACTACGCCACCGCGGCCTTTCAGCCCCCCGGATTCGAGCCGGTCTGGCTTCCCTCCCCGGATGTCACAATCCACGTGGGCGAGTTCCTCGAACGCAAGCTCCAGGCCTTTGCCCTGCACCGCACCCAAGCGCCGCTGTTGGAACGCGTCAGCGCGTTCATGCGCCTCGCCGGCCACCAGGAGATGTTCCATCTGGCCGCAGGCAAGCCGCTGAACTCGGGGGCTGCCGACGACTTATGGGCCGGGATATAATGATCCACCCATGAAATCCACCCGCAAATGGATCAAACCGGCCCTCCGCGAGGCCCTGCACATGCAGCTGCTCATCGCTCTGGAGAGCGGGGAGAGCGAGATCCTGGTCGGCGGCCAGGCGGTGATGGAGGGCGTCATGATGCGCGCCCCGCACTCCTATGCGGTCGCTGTGCGGCGCTCGGATGGCACGATTTCCACTACGACACGGCCGCTGCTCCGCCCCAGCGAAAAGCACAAGGTCTGGGGATGGCCCATGTTGCGCGGCCTAGCCACGTTGGGCCAGGCGATGGGGCTCGGCGTGCGCGCTCTGCGTTTCAGCAGCGAGCTGGCGATGGCGGATGAGGGCGGAGGGGAAGCCGCAAAACCAAGTGAGGTGGGCAAATGGGGCATGATCGCCAGCATCGCCGCCTCGGTGATTTTCTTCGTCGCCTTCTACAAGTTCATGCCGCTGGTGGTGGCCACCGAGACGGCCAAACTGTGGCCCGCCTTCAGCGGACAGATCGCCTTCAACCTGGTGGACGGCATCGTCCGCATCGTGCTCTTTTTGGCCTTCATCGGCGGCCTTGCGTTGCTGCCCGATATCCGCCGCGTGTACGAGTACCACGGGGCTGAGCACAAAGTGGTCTATAACTACGAATCCGGGCAGCCGGTGGATGTCGCCCATGCCCGCGGGTTCACCACCCTGCATCCGCGCTGCGGCACCAGCTTCATGATCGTCATCATGCTGATCGCCATGGCGATGTATATCCTGATCCCGGCCACCACCTTCTGGATGCGCTTCGGGGTGCGCCTGGCGCTGCTGCCGGTGATTGCCGGACTATCTTACGAAGTCATCCGTTTCGGGGCCAAACACAGCCAGTCCATCTTCGCCCTGCTGGCGCGGCCGGGGCTGTGGCTGCAGCGCATCACCACGGTCGAGCCCAGCGACAGCCAACTGGAGATTTCGATTCACGCGCTGCAAACCGCCATGTCGCTGGAAAAGGAGCAGGGCGGGGAGATGGTGATCGCCTGACAGGCTGCTGAGATGCTGGACAAGCTGCAAAAAATCGAACAGCAGTACGAGGCGCTGACGGCGCAACTGGCCTCGCCGGAGGTGATCGGCGACAGCAGCCGTTACCAGAAGACGGCGCGCGCCCACGCCGAGTTGCAGGCCCTGGTGGACGAGTTCCGCCACTTCCGGCAATTGCTGCAGCAAGCCGCCGACGCCCGCCAGATGCTGCACGAGACCGACGCCGAGATGCGCCAACTGGCCAACGACGAGGTGGCGCAACTGGAGCCCGCCATCACCGCCAGCGAGCAGCGCCTGCGCGAGCTGCTGCTGCCCAAGGATCCCAACGACGAGAAGAACGTGATTCTCGAAATCCGCGCCGGCACGGGCGGCGACGAGGCGTCGCTGTTCGCCGCCGAGATGTTCCGCATGTACAGCCGCTTTGCCGAGCAGCAGCGCTGGCGCATCGAGGTGCTCTCGACCAGCGAAAGCGGCGTGCACGGCCTGAAGGAAGTGGTGGCCATCATCGAGGGGCGCGGCGCGTACAGCCAGCTCAAGTACGAGAGCGGCGTGCACCGGGTGCAGCGCGTGCCGGAGACCGAGCAGCAGGGGCGTGTGCATACCTCGGCGGTGACGGTGGCGGTGCTGCCCGAGGCGGAAGAAGTGGACGTGCAGATTGACGCCAAGGACATCCGCATCGACACTTTCTGCTCCTCCGGGCCGGGCGGGCAGTCGGTGAACACCACCTATTCGGCGGTGCGCATCACCCATTTGCCCACCGGGGTGATCGTCTCCTGCCAGGACGAGAAGTCGCAGATCAAGAACCGCGCCAAGGCGATGCGAGTGCTGCGCTCGCGCCTGCTGGAGATGGAGCAAGAGAAGCAGCACCAGGCCATCGCGGCCGAACGCAAGCAGCAGGTGGGATCGGGCGACCGCAGCGAGAAGATCCGCACCTACAACTTCCCCCAGAACCGGGTCACCGACCACCGCGCCGGCATCACCATCCACCAGTTGGCGGAGGTGATGGACGGCAAGCTGCAGCCGCTGCTGCAGGGGCTTTCGTCGCACTTCCAGGCGGAGAGGCTGCAGAAGGAAACGGCTGCCTGAAGGGCGCGCGTTAGCTGTTAGCTGTTAGCTGTTAGCTCTTAGCTGTTAGCTATTAGGAAAAACGGGGTGGGGCGACCGGATGGGGGTCTGCGGACGGACGGGGGCCTGCGGTCGTGGGCTTTTCCCAACAGCTGACAGCCAACAGCTCCGTCATTGGCTGTTAGGGAAAGCGGGGTGGGGCGGGCGGATGGGGGCCTGCGACCTGAGATTGGTGGGCTTTTCCTAAGAGCTAAGAGCCAACAGCGGCGCGGCGAGGCCGCGCTGCGTGGTAATTTGGCAGAGGTGAAGGCGGGCGATCCAGACACGCTGCTGCGGCAAGTGCCATCGGTGGACGCGCTGCTGCGCCGCGCGGAGTTGGCGCCGCTGTGGCGCGAGCTGGGGCCCCAGGGGGCGCGGCGGGTGATTGGCGAGTGCCTGGCGGGGCTGCGCGCCGCGCCCACGGTGGAAGGGCTGGAGAACCTCGGAGCCGCCCTGCATGCGGCGGCGGCGAGGCGGTTGCAGCCGTCGCTACGGGCGGTGATCAACGCCACCGGGGTGGTGCTGCACACCAATCTGGGGCGCGCGCCGCTGGCGCGGGCGGCGGTCGAGCGGATGGCGGAGATCGCCGGCGGCTATTGCAACCTGGAGTTGGACCTCGGGACCGGGCGGCGGGCGCGGCGCGACCGGCATGTCGCCGGTTGGCTGCGGGAGTTGACCGGCGCCGCGGGACACATCGTCGTCAACAACAACGCCGCCGCGGTGCTGCTGGCGGTGCACACGCTGGCGCTGGAACGGCGTGGTGAGGTGCTGGTTTCGCGGGGGGAGCTGGTGGAGATCGGCGAAGGGTTCCGCATCGCCGACATCATTGAGCGGGCGGGCGCGCGGCTGATCGAGGTGGGCTCCACCAACCGCACCCGGCTCGCCGACTATCAGAAGGCCATCAACCGCCGCACCCGGCTCATCCTGCGCGTCCACCGCTCCAACTTCACCATGCACGGCTTCGTCGAGCAGCCGCCGCTGGCGGCGCTCGCCGCCCTGGCGCGGGAGCACCACCTGCCGCTGGTCGAGGATTTGGGCAGCGGATCCTTGTCGCCGCTCCCCGGTGCGGCTCCGGAACCGCTGGTGCGTCAGAGTCTGGAGAACGGCGCCACTCTGGTCACCTACAGCGGCGACAAGCTGCTGGGGGGCCCGCAGGCGGGCCTGATCAGCGGCGACGCGACCACGGTGGAAAGGCTGCGCGCCAACCCGCTGTACCGCGCGCTGCGCGCCGACCGGCTCACCTACGCGGCGCTCGAGGCCACGCTGGCTGTCTACGCCCGGGAGGCGTGGGATGAACTTCCCGTCTTCGCCGCCGCCGCCGCGCCCGAGCTTGAAGCCCGCACCCGCGCCTTCGCCGCTTCCCTGCCGCGCGCACTCGCGGCGACAGTAGAGTCTGCCCGGGCGGTGGTCGGCGGCGGATCGCTACCCGGCCAGTCGCTCGCCACCTGGCGCATCGGCCTGCCGGAAGCCCTGGCCGAGCCGCTGCGCCGCGGCACCCCGCCGGTGGTGACGCGTCTTGAAGATGGCCGCTGCTGGTGCGACCTGCGGACCGTCCTGCCCGGGCAGCTTCCCGAGCTTAAAGCGGCCATCGCCAATGCCTTTGGTTGGCGCGGGACCCCGGTTTACGCCGCCTTGAGTTCGCCCACCAGCCGCCCTGCCGCCAGTACCGGCAAGCGCCGCACCCCGGCGGCGCGCAGCCGCTCGTAGGCGGCATCGAGATCCATCTCCGGGTCGAGCGTGGCGGGAGGCGCGCTCAGCACCTCGCGGCACATCACTTCCGATGGCCGCTTGTTGAAGGCCCCGAGGAACACCGCGGCGTCATGCGAGGTCACCCACCCCAGCCACTCCGGCTCGTCGTGGCGGGTGACAATCGCCACCCAGTTGGTGCCCTCCTCCCCCATGATCTCCAGAAGGAGTGGGGCGGGGCGATAAGCGGCGCGGCGCTTCGTTCTCGCCGTATCCGGCTCGGTCACGTACGTCTGTGTACGCTCCCTCGCCGTCTGTTGATTGGCGCGGGACCCCGAGTGGCTTCGCCACTCGACCCGCTTGACCCTCGACCGGGCCGGGGACCCCACAAGCCCCAACCCGGTCGGGTCTGGCTGCGGCCTCGCGCCACTTGCTTCTCGCCCCTTTCCCAGAGTCGCTGCCCGGCAGGGGCGGGCCGATCCGACTTTCGCGGGCCTGGCCCTGCGGTCCTGCCCCATGTTGCCGAGGCAACTCGGGCCCTGCCTCCATCAGGTGCGAGCGATGGGCTGAAGGGTGGCAATAGCATTGCCGCCGCAGCCCGGGCATCCAGCCCCGCCCGCTCTTCTCTCTTACTGCCCGAATCTCCGCTACCTCAACCGTTATGCCGGACCCTACCTCGCCCCACCTCGATCTGGCGGTCG
>DATBPS010000169.1:0-5914 GCA_036561225.1 Terriglobales bacterium | reverse complement strand
TCGCGCGGCCGCCAGCGGGCCAGCTCCTCCCCCAGGCGCGCCTCGGCGTCGGCGCCGCTGAACTCGGTGGCACGAAACTCGCCGGTCGAGACATCGAGAAATGCCACGCCGATGGCCCCGGCCGGGTCGCGGGCCACCGCGGCCAGGAAGCGGTTGTCCCCGTCGGCGAGGGCAAAGGCGGCGGTGCCGGGGGTCAGGACGCGGGTCACCTCGCGCCGCACCAGCGTCTTCGCCTGACGCGGGTCTTCCATCTGATCGCAGAGAGCGACCTTGTGCCCCTGCTGGATCAGCCTGGCGATGTAGCCTTCGGCGGCGTGATAGGGCACCCCGCACATGGGAATGGGGGTTCCCTTCTCCTTGTTGCGCGCGGTGAGGGTGATCTGCAGGGCGCGGGCGGCGGTCACCGCGTCGTCATAGAAAAGCTCATAGAAGTCACCCAGGCGGAACAGGAGCAGCGCCTCCGGATGCTGCCGCTTGGCCAGTTGATACTGGCGCATCAGCGGCGTCTGAGCGTCCATCTCAGTCGGCATGCGCTTCCAGTGTAAACAAATTCAGCAGGCACAGCCTGTCTTTGCCGGGGCTGGGCCCCCGACGCCTCCCACTGCCACCCCAAGCCGCAGGCGGCTTGGGGACCCCGGCGGTGGTCGGCTCCCCTCGGCCGCGACGGGATCGGCCGAGCGAAGCGACAGGCTGAAGTCGTTCCCGCAGCGACGCTTTGATTGGCGCGGGACCCCGAGTGGCGTCGCCACTCGACCCGCTTAAGGCTCCGACAGGGCTGGGGACCCCTTGAGCCCCAGCCCGGTCGGAGCCCGACAAAAAAAACGGGCCGCGGCTTCGGCCGCGGCCCGCAAAGGGGAATGATCCGAGCTGTAGCTTTACTTCCCTACCAGCGAACCGTCAGGCCGACCTCGACCGAGCGGTTGCCGACGGAACTGCCGGTGATGCGGCCGAAGTTCTTCTTGCTGTTGAAGTCCAGCGTGCCCGCCGCCGGTTCAAAGGCGTTGAAGATGTTGGTGGCCTGGGCGTTCAACTCCGCCGAGAAGCGCTCGGAGATGGCCAGGTTCTTGGTCACCGACATATCCGTGGTCCAGCGATGCAGTCCGGGGATGAGGCCGGACTGTCCGGTGGTGTCGAGGCCCAGCACGATGGGCCGGAACTGGGAGTAGGCCGCCGCGGCATTGCTGCCGAAGCGGTTCATGCCGGTTCCGCCGCTGGTGGTGTTGCTGCCCGCGCCGATGCTGGCGTTGGTCACATTGCGCTGGTAGCTGTTCCCGCCGGTGTACTTGCCGGTGAGAATGGCCGTCTCCTGGGCTCCGCCCGCGTTGCAGTCGGACTCGCCGAAGGAGGCGCAATCGCCGCCGATGTTCACGTCCTGCCAGCCACCGTTGTTCCAGGTGATGATGGGCGCAAGCGACCAGCCGTGCGCCAGGTGATCGAAGAAGCTGGTCTGCTGCTTCCCTCCCGGCGCCCAGACCACAAACAGGTTGTAGTTGAGCGGCGTGTCATTGTACTGCGGCCCGTACATGGCATGCATGTTGTAGGGATCGGTGACGGTGTACCCGCTGGTCGCCTGATCCACCTGTCCGGTGCCGAAGGCCCGGCTCCAGGTGAAGTTGCTCATGGCGGTGATGGAGTGCCAGTTGCGCATGCTCACCGTCCAGAACATGGAGTTGTAGTTGCCATAGCCATAGTCCCCGTTGAGGAACACCGCCTGCAACTGTCCCGCCCCGCTGGTGGCGGTGGGCGAGCTCATGAAGGTGCGCCCCAGGGTCCACGACGACAGCCCGTTGAGCTTGGTCCACAGGCTGTAGACGTCGTTGCCGCGACCGGTGTTGATGTAATGACCGCTGGACCCGCTGGGGCCGTAGGCCTTCACCACCGCCGAGGTGCAGTTGGCCGAGCCGGTGCAGAAGGCCGAGGCCGACCCACCCAGCGCGTTCTCGAAGAACGGCTGCGGGGTGAAGGTGGCGGCGCCGGAGTTGATCTGCTGCCACACGCTGGCGAAGGCGCTTTGGAACTGCTGTCCGCCGGCGGTGGTCATGTAGGGAACATTGTCCAGATTGATCGCCTGGTACTCGTCGCTGATCTTGCGGCCGGTGTAGCCGATTTCAGTCGAGAAGTTGGGCGTAATCTGCCGCTGGAAGGTCATATCGAACTCATCCGAGCGGTTGGGCCGGAAGTTGGGATCCAGCGTTTCACCCGCGCCGGCGGCCGCATTGCCGTTCACGCCGGGCAGATAGGGCTGGGCCAGGGTGGTGGTGGGCGCCGCTCCCAAGGGAGCGGAGTTGCCGTCCACCCCGATGCGGAAGGCGTTCATCGGATCCGCGCCGCCGTTGCCGTTGCACACCGAGGCGGGGGCCACACCGGCGGAGTTGGCCGCCCCGTTGTTGGCGCCGAGACAGGCCACCGGCTGTCCCAGCCCGGTGCCCAGCAGCGGCACCAGCACCAGGTCCACGCCGTTGAGGCGGCCATAAATGCGTGACCAGCCACCGCGAATGACCGTCTTGTTGCCGCCCATCAGCGCGCCCAGGAGACCCCCGCTGATATTGGGGTTCCAGGCGAGCGAGACGCGCGGGCTCAGACCGCCGTAGAAAGGCCGGTAGGGATACTTCAACCCCGCCCCGACATTGGCCACGGTGGCAAAGCCCACGGTGGGCGTATAGGTCTGGCCGCTGAGGGCGGCGCGCCGGGTGGCCGCCAGATAATCGTTGGCGCCCACCAGGTTGCCGGCCGCGTCCACCAGCTCGACCTGCTTGCCCAACTCCTCATGCGGCGGCATCTCGATGGTGTAGCCGGTGCCGTAGGTCAGCGTCAGGCTGGGACGAATGTGCCAGGCGTCGCTGTAGTAGAAGTTGTACATGGGGATGGTGGAGTTGTCGAACATGGGCGTGCCCAGCGGCTGCAGGGTCAACTGCTGCCCGGCGCGGGTGTACAGCGTCTGCGCCTGGTCGACGATGCCGGTCACCTCGTTGTAGTAGGTGTCGAGTGTTCCCAGGTCGCCGTTGCCGGAGCTGAAACCCACGGGAATGTAGGGGTTGGAGATGCTCTGGCTGTTGCCGCCGATCTGGTACACGTTGGAGGCCATGATGCCGCCGCCGTTGTCATTGCGCTGGTGCATGTCACGCTGGTGGGTGTAGCGGGCCCCGAACTGAATCAGGTGGTTGCCCTTGACCCAGGTGATGTCGTCCTTGAATGTGATGCCGATGCCATCCCAGTAGCGGCTGCGCACCCGCTGCGTGTTGACGTTGTAGGGGATGAGCGCGTCGCTGGATTCGCCGCCCAGCTCCAGCGCCCCGCCCAGGGCGTAGCCCTTGACCGCCTGCGGCTTCAGGTAGCTGCCCGACCACTGCCAGAAGTTGCGCAGATAGCTGAAGTTGAAATGGTTGGTGACGTTGGAGTTGACGTTGGTGGTCAGCGTCGCCGTCCACATCGAGGGCAGCTGCGGGCGCACGGTGTTGGCCACCGGGTTGCCGAGCGTATGCCCGGGCACGCCGCCGCCGAAGTCCACCTGCGAGGTGGTGATGGGGTTGTAGCTGAAGAAGTGGTAGGTGAAATCGAAGTGGTTTTTGGCCCCGAAGTCGTGATCGGCGCGCACCACAAAGAAGTTGGAGTAGAGGGAAGTATTCACGCTGCCGTTGAAGCCCTGGGTGTTGAAGTGATCGCCACCGGTGGGGTCATTGGCGGTGGGCAGGAACTGGCTCCACAACTGGGAAACCACCGGGTTCATGCCCAGCCCGCGCGGATCGCAGGGCACCGCCGGGTTGGCCGGATTGCTGGGGTCGCCGCAGGTGGCGGGATTGTAGGTGACGCTGCCGACCGTCACCGCAGATTTGTTCAGGTTGTAGAAGCTCACCGCACCGCTGGGGTCCTTGCACACCGGGGCCGCCCCCTGGCTGCCGCAGACCGCCTCGGCCCCCTGGCCCTTGGTGCCGTTGTCGGCGGCCACAATGCCCGCCCGCAGCGTCGCCGTGGGGACGGAGTGGCTGAAGCTCGATTCCTGGGGATAGCGCCGCCCCTCGAAGTTGCCGAAGAGGTAGGTTTTGCCCCCCAGCCAGTTGGGCAGGATCTCGCCGCCCAGCGCCGCCCCGAAGCGGTTCTGGTGCTGCTTGGGACGCGCCCGGCCGCTGCGGTTGTTGCTCCAACTGTTGGCGCTCAGATACGAACCCAGGTAATAGTCGTAGACCGAACCATGCAGGGTGTCGGTGCCGCGCTTGGTGACCATGGCCACCGAGCTGCCGGCGGCGCTGTTCACGTCCGCCGACTGGTTCGACACACCCACCGAGAACTGCTCGATGCTGGCCGCCGGGGTGGGGATGGTGCCGCTGGTGGAACCGCCCTGGGTGCCGGTGTAGTCGGCATGGCTGCCGTCCATGTCATCGCTGTTCACCCCGCCGTCGAGAGTGAAGCTGTTCTGATCGCTGTCGGCGCCGGCCACGCCGCCGTCGGGCGCGGTGTTGGGCTGCAGGTTGGTGAGCGAGTTGGCGTCGCGGCTCAGGTTGGGGAGCATCATGATGGCGTCGCCGGAGATGCTGGAGCCGACGGTGGCGTTCATGGTCTGCAGCTCCGCGCCGGTGGCCGTGACCTCGACCGTCTGGGTGGATTCGCCCACCTGCATCGGCACGTTCAAGGTCAACTGCTTGCCGACGGTGACGTCCTGGGACTTCAACACCGCTTCCTTGAAGCCGTCCTTCTTGACGTCCACCGAGTAGTTGCCCGGTTGCAGGTTGACGAAGGCAAACCGCCCCGCCGCATTGGAGACGGTGGGGGTGGCGCCCTGGGTGGCGTTGTTGGTTAGCAATATGACCGCGCCCACAATGGCCTTGCCCTGGGCATCGGTCACCTGACCGGTAATCGTTCCTGAAGAAGTGTTTTGTGCAGGGGCGATGGCAGGAGTCATCCACACCAGGCCCAGTACCACCAGAAGCGCAACCCAAAGGCTCCTGGTTCGCTTCAAGCGAATCAGCGACATCCCGTTTCCTCCGCTAGTCGCTCGGCATTTATGCGCACGAACTGTGCCGAGTCTTGCGGGGATGTTGGGCTACCGCATCCAGACAGTCAAGCAAATATTTTGCTTATGTCATATGACTCGCCCGGCATTGCTAGCCGACCTAACGATTTCGTCATGCGAAAAATGTTCGGCGAGGAGGCGATGGATCAGCACGCTGATCTAAAAAGAAAACGGCCGCGGCTTGCGCCGCGGCCGTGGTTGAAGGTTGATGAACGAGGCTTACCAGCGAACCGAGAAGCCCACTTCGACCTGGCGGGCGCCGAGGCCGTTATCCGAGACAACCCCGAAGCCTTGCGGGTTGTCCAGACCGTAGCCGTTGGCGTTGGCCGACCAGTGGTTCAATACGTTGGTCGCGGTGGCGTTCAGCTCGGCGCTGAAGCGCTCCGCCAAAGCCAGGTTCTTGGTCAGCGAGAAGTCAATGTTCGTCCGGCTTAAACCGGAGAACATGCCGCCCACGCCGGTGGTATCAATGCCGAGCACCGCGGGGCGGAACTCAGCCAGGATGGCCGCCGGATCCGAGAACCGGTTGATGCCGGTTCCCTTGTTGGCCGGGTCGCTGTTGCCGTAGGTCGAGTTGCGGACGATGCCCGAACCGCCAGTGTATTGGGTCACCAGCGGAGCCATGTCCACCGAATACTCGGTCGAGCAGTTGCCTTCACCGAACGACTCGCACTGGCCGGAGTTGTTTACCCCGTACAGGCCGCCGTTGGCGCTGAAGTAGCCCGCTCCCACGCGCCGCCAGGTGATGATGGGCGCGAACGACCAGCCGTGGGCCAGGCGGCCCCAGAGGCCGTTCTGATCCTTCGATCCCGGCGAGTACACGAAGTAGGCGTTGTAGAGCAGCGGGCTGCTGTTCTGCTGCGGCCCGTACATGTAGTGCAGGTCGAACATGTTGTTGACCGTGTA
>DATBPS010000168.1:0-10309 GCA_036561225.1 Terriglobales bacterium | reverse complement strand
GACCGACTGGCGCTGCGCCTCAAAGGCCTTGAGGCTGTCGGCCCAACCGTCGGCAATGCGGCGCGGATCTTCCCCGCTGCGGATGGCATCCACCAGCGCCTGCGACCCCGCCAACGGATGCATATCTTTGCTGTCCCACTGTCCCGGATAAAGATGCGCCAGCGCACTGGCCAGTTCGACTCCCAGCTCGGGCGAGATCAGTTGCTCGCGGTTGGTGACGATCATGTTGACCCCGTGGCACAGCTCATGCGGGTACCGCGCCTCGGTGGGGGTGAAGTTCACCGGCACGAAGCGCACTCCGGGAATCCGCCGCGCGTTGAGATAGGCCGCCAGTTCCGGGGCTTTCACCCACGGCGCGCCCATCACCTCGAACGGCGTGTCCGTTCCCCGCCCCACGCTCACGTTCGTATACTCGATCATCGCCACCCCCGGGTACAGCACCGCCTCGGTCAGGCTACGCAAGTTGGGTGAAGGATCGATCCAGGTCAGACCGGTCTCATCAAAATAATCCCCGCGCGACCAGCCTTGCATGCGCACCACGGTCAATTTCGCGCCGATCGTCTGGTTGAACAGGCTGGCCAGCTCGCCCACCGTCATGCCATTGCGCACCGGCTCGCCGGGGAGGTAGCCCACGAAGCTGACCTCGTTCGCGGCCAGCGGCGGCCCCTCGACGTGAACCCCATCCACCGGATTGGGCCGGTCATACACGATCACCGGGATCTGCCTCGCCGCCGCGGCCTTGAGGGTGTAGGCAAGGGTGGTCTCGAAGGTGTACCAGCGCACGCCCGCATCCTGGATGTCGTAGACCAGCAGGTTGACGCGGTCGAGGCCGGCGGCCGGCAGTGCCCGCTCGGGCTCGGTGGAGGTATAGGCGCTGAAGACCGGCACCGAGGTGGCGTGATCGCGGCTGTTGCCCACCGGACCGTCCAGCGCCCCCGACCAGCCGTGTTCAGGGCTGAAGGCGGCGGCCACATGCACCCCGGCCGCCACCATATCGTCAATGTTGCGGTTGCCGTCGCGGTCCAGCCCGGTGGGGTTGGTCACCAGCCCCACGCTCTTCCCCTCGAGTAGCTTGAATCCCCGGGCCCGCGCCACATCCAGCCCGGTCTGCACCTCGCCGTTGCGGTAGATCGCCCGCCGCGACCCGCTCTGCGCGTCGTTGTAGCCGGTAATCCGCTCCAGCCCCGACTCCAGCTTCTGAAACAAATCCGGGTCGCTGGGCGCCAGGATGGCGGCGGTTGCCGTCGCCACCTCCGAGCGCAGCGCCAGAATGGACTTCAGCGTTGGCCGCCGGTCGGGATAGGTGTCGTTGGCCAGAATGATCACGTAGGTATTCGACGACGGATCGATCCACAGTGAGGTGCCGGTGAAGCCGGTGTGGCCATAGGAGCCGATGGGCAGAAAGCCGCCCCGGTTGCTGGAGAACGGCGTGTCAAGATCCCAGCCCAGCCCGCGCACGTCGGGGATGTTGGGCGGCGACTGCGGCGTGGTCATCTTGACCACCGATTGCGGCGAGAGAATGCGGTGGCCGTTCTCTCCCACCCCGCCGTTGAGCAGCGCCTGGGCATACTTCGCCAGGTCATCGGCGGTGCTGAACGACCCGGCGTCGCCGGTTACCCCGTCCATCGAGGACGCCGTGGGATCGTTCACCACCCCGCGCAGCGAGCGCCCGCGGCCATCCACCCCGGTGGGAGCAATCTTCGAGAGCCAGCTCGCCGGCGGCAGATAGCGGGTATGGTCCATCCCCAGCGGCTTCCACACATGCTCCAACGCGTAGCGGTCAATGCGCTCGCCGCTCAGCTTGCGCACCAACTCCGCCAGCACGACGAAATTGATGTCGCTGTACTCGAAATGCGACCCGGCGGGAAAGGCCGGGGAGACGGCGAAGGCCTTGGCCACGCCCGTCTCGTACCCGCTCCAGGCGGGCTTCTGGGGAATGTCCGGCGGCAGTCCGGAAAAATGGGTGAGCAGTTGCCGGATGGTGATCTCGTCCTTCCCGTTCTGCGCAAACCCCGGCAAATACTTGGCCACCGGATCGTTGAGCCGAAACCGCCCCTGCTCCAGCAACTGCATGATGGAAGGCGTGGTCGCCACCACCTTGGTCAGCGATGCCAGGTCGAACACGGTGTCGGTCGTCATCCCCTGGCGGGGCCGCAGCGAGCGGTTGCCGAACGCCTTGCGGTACACCACCTTGCCGTCATGGCCGATCAGCACCACGGCGCCGGGAATCTCACCCGCCTCAATCGAGCGCCGCACCGCGGCGTCAATACGCGACCAATTGGCCGCGGGCGCCGGCGGATCGGCGGCAAAACCGGCGGCCACAGAAAGAAACACGACCGCCCCCAGGGCGGCACAGCGGCGGAGCGTGGACGGAAGCAGGTGCAAGGTGAGTCCTCGGATACGGGGGGAATCCAGCGTTGTTCAGTGTTATAGACTGTAGGCCCGGAGGCTGTCAAACCTGAAATCCTCACGGTCACATGCGCCTGGGCTGGAGCGGCTGGCTACCGAAGCCGTCAATCCGCGCACCCGCAACCTCGATCAGTTATCGACGCTCAAAATGCTGCGTGCGATGCAGCGCGAAGACCGCGCCGTCTTCGCCGCGGTCGGCGCCGTGGTGCCCACTCTCGCCCACGCCCTCGATGCCATCACGCCCCGGTTTCGGGCCGGCGGCCGCCTGATCTACATCGGCGCCGGCACCAGCGGACGCCTGGGCGTGCTCGACGCCTCCGAGTGTCCGCCCACCTTTGGCATTGCCCGCTCGCGCGTGGTCGGTGTCATCGCCGGCGGTGCGCGCGCCCTCCGCCACTCGGTGGAAGGCGCCGAGGATGACCCTGGTCTGGGTGGCCGCGATCTGCAGCGGCTGCATCTCCGCCCTCTCGATACCGTCGTCGGCATCGCCGCCAGCGGCCGCACCCCCTACACCGTCGGCGCCATCCGCTACGCCCGCCGGCAAGGGTGTCTGACGCTTGCTCTCACCAGCGTTCCGGCCTCGCCGCTGGCGGCGGCGGCGGAGTTCCCGCTGCTGCTGCGCACCGGCCCCGAAGTCATCGCCGGATCCACCCGCATGAAAGCCGGCAGCGCCCAGAAGATGGCCTTGAACCTCCTCTCCACCGGCCTGATGGTGCGCCTCGGCCGCACCCACGGCAACCTCATGGCCTGTGTGCAACCGACCAACACCAAGCTGCGCGCCCGCGCCCGCCGCATCCGCCAGGCACTGGCGAAGGCCGGACAATGACAAGCGTCCTCTATGCCCAGCAGTTGGTCACCCCCTTTGCCGCCATCACCGACGCGGCGTTACTGATCGAGGACGGCGTCATCGCCGCCCTGGGTGAGCGCGAGGCGGTGACAGTGCCGGATGGCACCCGCAGCGACGACTACGGCGATGCCATCCTCGCCCCCGGTCTGGTGGACATCCATGTCCATGGCGGCGCCGGGGTGGATGCCATGGACGCCGACCCCGCCGCCCTCGAAACCCTGCGTCGCCACCTCGCCCGCCACGGCGTCACCTCCTTCCTGGCCACCACCGTCACCGCCCCCTGGCCGCGTATTCTGGCGGCGATCGAGCGGCTGGCGCGGGCGGGTCTCGGCATTCACCTGGAAGGCCCCTTCCTCAGCCCCCAGCGGCGCGGCGTGCATCCTCCGGCGGATCTGCTGCTTCCCACTCCCGCCAGGTTGGACGAACTCTGGCAACGCTCCGAAGGCAACCTCCGCCTCATCACCATCGCGCCCGAACTGGAGGGCGCCCCGGAGTTCATTGCCGCCGCCACCCGGCTCGGCATCCGCGTCAGCCTGGGCCACAGCGATGCCACCCTCGCCCAGGCGCGCGCCGGCATTCAGGCCGGCGCCGTCCACGTCACCCACACCTTCAACGCCATGCGCCCTCTGCACCAGCGCGAGCCGGGACTCCTCGGCCTGGCTCTGGCCGACCCCGATCTCAGCGCCGAGATCATCGCCGACGGTCTGCATGTGGACCCGCTGCTGGTGGCTATGTTCGCCCGTCTCAAAGCTCCCGGCGCCGCGGTACTGGTCAGTGACGGCATCAGCGCCACCGGATGCGGCGATGGCCATTATTCCCTCGGCGGTATTCCGGTCACCGTCTGCGGCCAACGCTGCTCCTCCGGCGACACTTTGGCGGGCAGCGTGCTTACTCTTGATGTGGCCGTCAAAAATCTCCGCCAGTGGAGCGGCTCCGCCTGGGGCCCCGCCATGCGCGCCGCCTCGCTCAATCCCGCCGATTTACTCGGCTGGGGGAGGAAGGGACGCCTCGCCGTGGGGGCAGATGCCGACCTGGCGGTTTTTTCTCCCCAGGGCGAAATTCTCGCCTCCTACACCGCAGGTAGACTGAATGATTAGGAACCCACGATGGACAAATTGGTAATCGCCGGCGGACGCCCTCTGCGCGGCACGATTCGGATCAGCGGCGCCAAGAACGCCGCTCTGCCCGCCATGGCCGCCTGCCTGCTGACCGCCGACACCGTCACGCTGCGCAACATCCCTGACGTGCGTGACGTACAGACCACCCGCAAGCTGCTGGAAACCATGGGCGTCGAAGCGGAAGGCAGCGGTGGTCATCACCGGGTGGCGCTCACCGCCCGCGTCCTCACCCATCCCCAGGCCGATTACGAGCTGGTCAAGACCATGCGTTCCTCCTCGCTGGTCCTCGGCCCCCTGCTGGCGCGCACCGGTTCCGCCCGCGTCTCTCTCCCCGGCGGCTGTGCCATCGGCGCCCGACCCATTGATCTCCACCTGAAAGGCCTGGAACGTCTCGGCGCCCATCTCCGCCAGGAGCACGGCTACATCGTGGCTGAAGCCCCGCGCCTCCAGGGCGCTACGTATACCTTTGACCGCATTACCGTCACCGGCACCGAGGATGTGCTCATGGCGGCGGTGTTGGCCAAGGGCGAAACCGTGCTCCACAACTGCGCCCTCGAACCGGAGGTGGTCGACCTCGCCGTGCTGCTGCGCAGGATGGGCGCTCGTATCGAAGGCGAAGGCACCCCCACCATCCGCGTCCAGGGCGTGGACCAACTCGGCGGCGCCAACCACACCATCATTGCCGATCGCATTGAGGCAGGAACTTTCCTGATGGCCGCTCTCATTACCGGCGGCGAGGTTACCCTCACCCATTGCCAACCCGAGCATCTCGAGTCCCTGCTGGAGAAGCTCGGAGACGCGGGCGGCACGATCACCCGCGACGCGACCAATCTCCACGTGGCCGCCCATCGGCAACGCCTGCGCGCCGTGGACATGACCACCGCCGAATTCCCGGGCTTCGCCACCGACCTCCAGGCGCAGTTCATGTCGCTGATGACCCAGGCCGACGGCTCGGCCGTGGTTACAGAAACCATCTTCGAAAACCGCTTCATGCACGCCCTGGAACTCAACCGCATGGGCGCCAGCATCAAAATTGAGGGCAACCGCGCCGTGGTGCGCGGTCCCGCGCCTTTGTTCGGCGCCGCCGTCCTGGCCAGCGACCTGCGCGCCAGCGCCTCGCTGGTCATGGCCGCCCTCGCCGCCGAAGGGGAAACCATCATTGACCGCATCTACCACCTCGACCGCGGCTATGAAAAGCTGGAAGAGAAACTCCGCGGCGTGGGCGCCGCCGTCCGCCGCATCAGCCAGCTGATTCCGGCCGGCCAGCGTGCGGCGGCGGAGTAGCTGAAAGGCGACATCAGCCGGTTCCCACCCCCCGGGCCGCCCCACAGCGGCTTACAATTAGGAGAATTGCATGTTGCTTCGCATTGTCAAAGCCTGGCTGCCGGTGGTTGCCATGTGCGCCATCATCTTCTTCTTCTCCCAGGACGCAAACTCCGGCCAGCATAGCGATGAAGTCCTGAGCTGGATTTTGAACCTGGTGGGTATGAACTCCCACCACTGGCACCGCCTCCTCGACGCACCCTTCCGCAAGTTTGCCCACATCGTGGTCTACTTTTTGCTGGGCATGGTCACCTACCGTGGCTTCGCCATGGGAAGCGAGAAATACAGCTTGCCCGCCGGTTTTCGCAGCTTCGTTTTTTGTGCCGCCTACGCCGCCACCGACGAATTTCACCAGAGCTTTATCAAAGGCCGTGGCCCCTCGGTCCACGATGTGATGCTGGACTCCGCCGCCGCCGCGCTGGCCCTGTTCCTCCTCTGGCTGTGGAAACGTTCTCGCACCAGTGGCCCCCGCCTAACGGCCTCCGTCCACCACCAAAGCTCCGTGGCCCATTAGGCCCACGATTGCTTGCGCTGCACATGATAGAATCCGGGCATAGAGTCCTATGCCGAAGGCCCCCCCTCCCCCGGCGCGTAAACTGGCGCCCGCACTGATAGCCGCAATTCTGCTTGCTCTCGCCGGCAGCGGCTGTATGCTGCGCAAGCCTGCCAACACCAATCCCCTGGCGGCGGTCAAATCGGCTCAGCCCGACAAAATTCTCTACGACATTGCCATGTCCGATTTGGACAAGGGCAAGTACACCGTCGCCCGCCTCAATCTCGAAACCCTGCTCAACACCTACCCGGACAGCGAATACCTGGCGCGCGCCAAAATGGCTATCGCCGATTCCTGGTACCGCCAGGGCGGCGCCGATGGCATGGCCCAAGCCGAGGCCCAATATAAGGACTTCATCACCTTCTTTCCGGCGATGAAGGAGGCCTCCGAGGCGCAGCTCAAGATCGCCCAGATCCACTTCGATCAATTGCAAAAGCCCGACCGCGACCCCACCCAGGCCAACCGCGCCCAGGCGGAACTGCGGACCTTCCTGTTGAATTATCCCGACAGCCCGCTGCGTCCGCAGGCCCTGCAGATGCTGCGCAGCACCCAGGAGGTGCTGGCCGAGCGCGAATACCGCATCGGCGAGTTCTACCTCGACCGCGCTCATCAGGGTGATTATCCCGATTACCGTGCGGCCCAAAGCCGCCTGGAAGAAACCCTGCAGCGCTATCCGCTTTACAGCCAGGGCGACGTTTTGACCAGCGAGCTGGCCCACTCCTACATCAACACGTCCAACCTGTACGCCGGCGCGGCTCACCTGGAGCCCAACCCGGAGACCAAGAGCCTGTTCCAGGCCAACGCCGACGCCGACCAGCGCAAAGCGGTGGACGATTTCGACCGTCTGATCTCGCGCTATCCCCTCAGCCCTATCTCCGCCGATGCCAAGAAGGAACTCGCCGCTCTGCATCAGCCCATCCCCACGCCTTCGACCGAGGCGATTGCCTTCAACAAAGCGGAGATCGCAGGCCGCAACAAGGTCCCCACTCCGGGAAGTCTGGACGGATGGTTTGGCCTCAAGGCCATGTGGAGCGGCCGCCCGGCTACCGAAATAGCCCGCGCGGACAGAGTCGGCTCCCCGGCGCTGACCGAGCCGCTGCTGGCTGAGGCGGACCCCATCCCCGGGTTGCAGGATCTGATCCACCGCACCATGGTCGCCACCGGCGCCATTCAAGCCGGCGCTGCGAAGCCGGCAGCGGCAGCCGGTGATCCGCCCGCGGCCACGGCCGCCAATACTCCGGCGCCACCCGCCCCCAACAAGTCGGCCCCGTTGGCCTTCCAGAACATCCCCGCCACTGGCTCCCAAGGCGCCGATACGCTGCCCACCAACACCCCGCAGGCGATGACCTTTAGCAACGACAACGATCCCAACGCCCGGCCCGTGGCGGCGGCCGACCCCAAGATGGTCCTCACACCCAACGAGTTGGATATCGAAAGCCAGGAGCAGTTGATGGCGGCAGGGATTCATCGCGATGTGCCCGCCCCTGTCTCCGAGTTGAAGAAGCGCCTCCAGCAACAGGAGCAAGCACAGTCGAAGCTGCTGCAGAAGATTCGCGCGCAACAGGCGCAGCAGACCAAGGCCAAGGGATCCAAGACGGCCACTCCGGACGGCGGCGGCAAGTCCATCCCGCATGGGGCCTGATTTCCGCGTCGGCACCGGTTGGGACTCCCACATCTTTGAACCCGGGCGTCGCCTCTGGTTGGGCGGCATAGAGATTGCCCATCCCCAGGGGCTGGCCGGCCACAGCGACGGCGACGTACTGCTGCACGCCATCTGCGATGCCCTGCTCGGGGCCCTCGGGGCGGGCGATATCGGCTCCCATTTCGCCAGTTCCGATCCACAGTGGCGCGGCGCGGCGAGCGAACGCTTTGTGCGCCACGCGCTGCAGTTGGCTCATCATGGCGGCTGGCAGATCGTCAACCTCGACGCCAACCTGATCCTGGAACAGCCGCGCATTCAACCCCTGCGCGAGCAGTTGCGCGAAAGCGTGGCGCAACTGCTCAGTGTTCCCTCTGATCGCATCTCCATCAAGGGCAAAACCCCGGAGGGCCTGGCCGCCCCCAACACCGCCATTGCCCAGGTAGTCGTACTGCTGCACAGGAGTGTCAGCCCATGAACCTAAGCGGCATGATCACCGCCGTGGACCTGCACGCCTGCGGCGAACCCGGCCGGGTCATCCTCGGTGGGGTGCGCGATGTGCCCGGCGCCACCATGTACGCCAAGATGCAGCACCTGCGCGCCCACGCCGACGACCTGCGTCTGCGCATGCTGCGGGAGCCGCGCGGCTATCCCGCCGCCAACTGCAACCTTATCCTCCCGCCCACGGTCGCGGGCGCTGACGCCGGCTTCGTCATCATGGAGCAGGTCGAGTACCCGCCCATGTCCGGCTCCAATACCATCTGCGTGGCCACGGCGCTGGCCGAAACCGGCATGGTGCCGACCCGGGAGGGTGTCAACCGGCTGCGCCTCGAAGCCCCGGCCGGCCTGATCGAAGTCGAAGTGGAGATGCGCGCCGGCAAGGCGGTGCGGGTGACCTTCGAGAATGTCCCCGCCTTTGCCGTCCATCTCGATGTACCGGTCGAAGTACGCGAGCTGGGCACGGTCACAGTGGATGTCGCCTGGGGCGGCATGTTCTACGTCATCGCCGCCGCTGAGCCTCTCGGCCTGCGCATCGAACCGGGGCAGGCCCGCGCCCTGGTGCGCGCCGGAGAAATGATCAAGGCCGCCACCCAGGAGCAGTACCCGGTCCGCCATCCTGAGAACGACGACATCACCGGCCCCACCATCGCCCAGCTTTCGGCCGCGCCCACGCGCGCCGGCAGCGACTGGGCGAATACCGTGATCGTCTCCACCGGCAAGCTCGACTGGACCCGACCGGAAACCTGGACCGGCACCCTCGACCGCTCTCCCTGCGGCACCGGGACCTGCGCCAAAATGGCCACCCTCCATGCCCGCGGCGAGCTGTCGCTGGGCCGCGACTTCGTGCACGCCGGCATCCTGGGAACCACTTTTACCGGCCGCCTGGTGCGCGAAACCCAGGTCGGTCCCTACCCTGCCGTCGTCCCCACGATCAGCGGGCAGGCATGGATCACCGGCTTCGCCCAGTACGTACTCGACCCCACCGACCCCTTTCCCCAGGGCTACACCGTCGGCGATCTCTGGACCGGCAACTAGGCCGCGCGGGTCAGCAGATAGGCCATCGGGACCAGACGATTGGTGCCGTCATGCACGGCGAAGCCACCGGCGCCGTGTTCCTTGGATCCCCATAAAGAGGCAGCCCCAAAGGCACCGTCCACCCGCAAGGCATAGAACTGAATGCCGACCTGGGCCAAGCGATCCGGAGCACCGCGAAACAAGTGGGCGATACGGCGACAGGCCTCGAGGCAGCCTTCCTCGGGTGTCTTGCCCTGGCGCATCTGCTCGACGACCGTATGCGCACCCACGACGCGGATGTTCTCTTCGCCGCGTCCGGTGGAACCGGCTCCGCCCACCTCGCCGTCCACATAGCAGCCGGCGCCGAGAACGGGTGAATCGCCCACCCGACCCGGAATCTTGAAGGCCCGACCGGCGGTGGTGGTCACGCCGGAGATTTCGTGGCGGGCGTTGACCGCTAGGCAGTTGATGGTTCCGTGCGGAGGGTGCAACACCTGCGCCACCGCCTCGGCCACTTGATCGTCGGGAATGCCCAGCCGTCGGGCTGCCGCCTCGAGCGAACTGAGCGGCGGGTTGCCGCTGGCTTTGTACTTCTGCCACTGCTCGTACTGCGGGCTGTCCAGCCCCGGTCCCCAGGCATCGCGAAAGCTGCGGGCTTCCTTCCATAGCAGCCATCGTTTGCGGGCTGCTTCGGTCAGCCCCGGCGGCGCTTTCTGGCAACCGGCGATGGCGGCAAAGCGCGCCGCGCCGTCCCCGACCAGAAAGATCTGATCGGTGTAATCCATCAACGCCTTGGCGACGCGCGAGGTGTGCAGATAGCCCGCCAGGCACCCCACCGCTCCCATCTGCATGGTCGGACCGTGGATGCAGCAGGCGTCGTTGGTGACCACGCCGTCTTCATCGGG
>DATBPS010000167.1:0-12809 GCA_036561225.1 Terriglobales bacterium | reverse complement strand
GGCGGGGCCGTCAAAGTTGAGCGGGTAGATGTCCTCGTAGCGCTTGGGCGGGTTCTCGGCGTATTTGATGGACCCGTCGGGGCGGTGGTGGAACCACTCCGGGTGCTGCTTCACCCAGGGATGGTCGGGGGAGCAGTTGAGCGCGAAGTCGAGCGCGACTTCCATGTTCTCGGCTTGGCAGGCGGCGACGAAGCGGTCAAAGTCGTCGAGCGTGCCCAGGCCGGGTTCGATGGCCTCGTGGCCGCCGCCGGCGGCGCCGATGGCGTACGGGCTGCCGGGATCGCCGGGTGCGGCCTGAAGGCTGTTGTTGCGGCCCTTGCGATGGGTCGAGCCGATGGGATGGATGGGCGGCAGATAGACCACGTCGAAACCCAGGGCGCGGATCCCGGGCAGGCGGAGGGCGGCCTCGGCCAGGGTCGCGCCGCGGGCGGGGTCGGTTCCCTGGGAGCGGGGGAACATCTCATACCAGGAGCCAAAGCGGGCGCGCTCGCGCTCGCAGAGCACGCTCCAGGTCTCGCCGGCCGTCTGGCGGCCGGCCGGGTCGGGCCAGCGTTCGGCGGCGGCGGCGGTGGCTTCATCGAGCAGGGCTTCGGCAATACCGGCGGCGGCGGCGAGCCGCAGGCGGCGGCCATCCGACGACTGGCCGGCGCGTTCGGCGGCGGCGCTGGCCAGCGCCGCGCCTTCGATCAGGTCGCTCGAGATGTCCTGAGCGGCCGCCCGTTTGCGTTCGGTGTCGCGGCGCCAGCCGGCGTAGCGTTGTATCCAGGCGGCGAGGGTGAATTCATACGTGCCCAGGGCTTCGACCACGAACCCGCCCTGCCAGCGGTCATTGTCGGGGGCGGCGAGGGGCGCTTCACGCCAGCCCGTCTCGCCGGGGGCGCGGTAGAGCACGGCGGCGGCGAGCAGCTCGTGGCCGTGCTGGAAAATGTCGGCGGCGACCGCCACCGTGTCGCCCTGGGTGCGCTTGACAGGGTAGCTCCCTCCACAGACTCGCGGCGTGATGCACTCAAAGGCGAAAGGGCGGGATAGGTCCACACTGGATGGGGAAGAGGGCTGCTCACGTCGTATCATGGAAGGAACCATATGGTGGGTGTGAAGCAGATTCTGCAGGAAGTCACCTCGCTCGAGGGAAGGCGTTTTCTGGTGGTTTCCAACCGGCAGCCCTACGCCCACGTACGCCACGGTGACCGCATACGGGTGGAAAAGCCCCCCAGCGGGCTCACGCTGGCTCTCGAACCCATTGTACAGGCCACCCGCGGCACCTGGATCGCGGCCTCCAGCGGCAACGCCGACAGCGAGCGGGTGGACGACCACGGCCGGGTGACCGCCCCGCCGGCCGGGGTGGACTACACCCTCCGTCGCATCTTCCTGCCGCCCCGGCTGCAGCAGGATTTCTACACCGGCTTCGCCAACTCCACCCTGTGGCCGCTGTGCCACATCGCCTATCACCAGCCGCGCTTCGAGGAACGCTGGTGGAAGGCCTACCTGCAGGCCAACCAGGTGTTCGCCGATGCGGTGGCGGATGAGGTCAACGGCGAGCCGGCCATCATCTTCGTGCAGGATTTTCATCTCGCCATGCTGCCGTTGCTGTTGCGCGAGCGCTGCCCACAGGCGGTGATTGCGCAGTTCTGGCACATCCCCTGGCCCAACCCCGAGGCGTTCCGCATCTGCCCCTGGCGCAAGGAGCTGCTGCGCGGGCTGCTGGGCAATGATCTGCTGGGCTTTCATCTCCCCTACCACGTGAACAACTTCCTGGACACGGTGGACAGGGAGTTGCAGGTACGGGTGGACCGTGAGGCCAATGCGGTGGTCGGGGGGCAGAGCCGGACCAGCGTGGCGGCGTTCCCGATGAGCGTGGATTACCACCATATCCAGCAGTCGGCGCGCACCCCGGCGGCGGAGCGCGAGGCGGCCGGGCTGCGGCGTCAGCACGGTCAGAACGGCGAGCGCAAGCTGGTGATCAGCGTGGAACGGCTGGACTACTCCAAGGGCATCCTGGAGCGTTTGGAAGCCATTCAAAGGTTATTCGAGCGGCATCCGGAGTGGAAACATCGCGTGGATTTTGTCCATATCGCCACCCCCAGCCGCACCACGGTGCGCGCTTACCGCGATTATGCCGCGGCGGTGGACCGCACCATTGCGCGGGTAAACGCGCTGCACGGCGACACGGGGTGGACGCCCATCCGGCCGCTGCATATTTACGTGGAGCCGGAGAAGGTTTGGCACTGGTACCGGGCGGCGGATGTGGTGGTGGTGAGCAGCCTGCACGACGGCATGAACCTGGTGAGCAAGGAGTTTGTGGCCGCCGGACGCGAGGACGCGGTGCTGGTGCTCAGCGAGTTCACCGGGGCGGCGCGGGCGCTGCGGGAAGCGGTGCAGATCAACCCCTACGCCACCGACGCCTTTGCCGACGGGCTGGCGGCGGCGCTGGCCATGCCGGAGGAGGAACGGCGGGAGAGAATGCGGCGCCTGCGCTGGCGGGTGGCCCACTATGACATCGGCGTGTGGGCGCGGGAAATCCTGCGCGCCATCCGCCAGCGTGAATTTGATGCCCAGGATCCCAGACTTTCTGCATCCGCTGCCCCCGCGGGCGGCGGATTCGTCGGCGGCCGCCGCCGTGGCGACGCACGTGTGGAGGCAGCGCCTGGCGGCAGCCTCGCGCGTGCTCGTCGCCACTGACTTCGACGGCACGCTGGCGCCCATCGTCGCCGATCCCGATGCGGCGCAGCCGCTGCCGGGCGCGGTCGAGCTGCTGAACCATATGGCGGTGCAGCCCGGACTGCGCGTGGCGGTGGTCAGTGGGCGCTCGCTCAGCGACCTGCGGGTGCGCTGTCCGATCAGCCATGCCTGGTTCGTCGGCGGGCACGGCATCGAGACCGGCCATGGCATGGACGATGCCACCTCGGCCCCCACCGCGCCGCCGCAGCAGATGCGGCGGCAGTTGCGCGAGATAGCGGCCGAACTACAACGCCAGATGCAAAACTGGCCCGGCACCCGGCTGGAAGCCAAGCCCTACTCGCTGGCCATGCACTTTCGCGCCGCCCCCGAATGGGCGGGGGCGGTGCGGGATGCCTTTTCGCAACTGGCGCACCGGTCGGATTTTAGAGTCATGTTGGGGCGGCAGGTGGTGGAACTATTGCCCGCTGATTCGTTGACCAAGGGCCATGCTGTACAGCGTCTGCGCAAGCGGCTGCGCTGTGACCTGGCTTTCTACTTTGGCGACGATACCACCGACGAGGATGTCTTCCGGCTAGGGGACGTAAACATTATTGGCATCAAGGTGGAACACCACGAGACCGGTCAGCCCACCGCGGCCCAGTATGGTGTCGCATCACCGCAGGCGGTGTTGACGGCGTTGCGGGAGATTGCGCAACTGTGGCAAACGTAAAAAACTGCCCGCCCAGGGCAGAAAAGACGTAGAGTAAACGCGTAGGGCTATCTATGCGCGTAATGTTGATTTATCCGAAGCGAGACCCGCAATCGCAGGTCCGCACCCAGTTCAGCATGGAGCGGGTGCACGAGCTGGCCTTTTGGCCGCTGCGCGGCAAGAGCTACGGATTACAGTTCAACGGTCTGGAGTCGCTGGCGGCGCTGACGCCGAGCTGGGTGGACCTCACCGTCATTAATGAGAATCTGCGCGACATAGACATGGACGCGGATGTGGACATGGTGGCGATCACCGTGATGGTCACCAACGCCACGCGGGCGTATCAGATCGCCGATCACTTCCGCAAACGCAAGGTGAAGGTGGTGATGGGCGGCTATCACCCCTTCATGATCCCGCAAAACAGCCTGGCACACGCCGACGCCATCTGCACCACGGAAGCGGAGTACGTGTGGGAGGAGATGCTGCGCGATTGCCGCGACGGCAAACTGCGGCAGGTGTACGCGCAGACGCAGAAGACCGACATGACGAAGACGCTGCACCTGCCGACGGTGCGGCGCTGGCAGTGGCTGCACCAGGTGTCGCTGACGCTGCAGGCCAGCCGCGGGTGCCCGTTCAGCTGCGATTTCTGCTCCATCGTGCAGATGCTGGGGCACGACATGCGCTACAAGACGACGGAGAACCTCTGCCGCGAGCTGGAGGTGATCTTCAAGAACGACTGGATGGGGCGGCTGTTCTACCGGCCCATCTTCTTCGTCGACGACAACATCTTCGGCCACCCCAAAACGCTGAAGGAGCTGCTGCGGGCGATCATCAAGCTGCGCGGACGCTATCCGAACTACAAGCCGGTGTTCGGGTCGCAGATGACGATCAACGTCTACAAGGACAAAGAGGCGCTGGCACTGCTGGAGGAGGCGGGGTTCTACAACATCTTCATGGGGCTGGAGAGCCAGGACCCGGAGACGCTGCGCGGCTTCAACAAACTGCACAACATCGCCTTCAAGTACGAGGACGCCGTCGCCACCATGCGCGAGCACGGCATGGAGGTGATCGCCAGCTTCATCTTCGGCACCGACGGCGACACCGAGGCGTGTTTCGAGTCGGCCTACAACTTCTTTGACCGCAGCAACGTCCTGTACCCGTACTTCAACATCCTCACCCCCACCGCCAACCAGTGGAAACGCTTTCTGGGGGAGGGGCGCATTCTGACGGTGAAGGCCAAGCTGTACGATGCCCACCACACGGTGTTCGTCCCCATGAAGATGACGCCGCGGCAATTGCAGCAGGGCTTCATCAATCTGGTGGCGCGCACCTTCGACTACCGCAACATCGCCAAGCGCATGAAGGCGGTGTACGTGGATACGCCGCAGCGGGTGGTGCAGCTGGCGCTGCCGCTGTGGCTGGAGCGGGCGTTCTACCGCAAAGTGCACTTCACCATGAGCGTGCGCCAGGACTATGAGGCGCTGGCCTTCCTCGAGGATCTGCGGCCGCATGTGTTCGCCGGCAAGGTGCCCATGGCTTCGGTGGTGCTGCAGATTGACCAGCACGACTGGGCCACGCGCAACGCCTTCACCATGGCCGAGCACCGCTACAACCTGGACGTGCCCGCCTGGCAGGACCGCGCCCGCGAGGAGACGCTGGGGGCCGGGACGGGCCTGGCGGCCGAGATCGCGGCCCAGGTGCGCTAGGGCGTAACGCCCCAACACTAAACTCATGGCGGCGACGCAATCGCGCATGGTGGCGCTCGGGACGCGGGCGCCGGAGTTCGACCTGCCGGATGTGATCACCGGCAAGCGGGTGCGGCTGGCGGCACTGCGCCCACAACCGCTGCTGGTGATGTTTTTGAGCCGGCATTGCCCCTACGTGCAGCATGTGGCGGCGGAGTTGGCGCGCCTGGGGCGGAACTATCAGGGCAGCGTGGAGATGGTCGCCATCAGTTCCAACGACGCCCACGCCTATCCCAGTGACGCACCGGAACGCTTGCGCGAGATGGCCGCCGAGCAGGGTTTTACCTTTCCGTTCTGCTACGACGAAACCCAGGAAGTGGCCCGTGCCTATGGAGCGGAGTGCACGCCGGACTACTTCATCTTCGACCCGGCTCGGCGGCTGGTGTATCGCGGACAACTGGACGGCAGCCGCCCGGGCAATGCCGTGATGTGCGACGGCCGCGACCTGCGGGCTGCGCTCGATGCGGTGCTGGCCGGCGAAGCGGTGAGTATCGAGCAGCGCCCCAGCCTGGGCTGCAACATCAAGTGGAAGAGTTAACTTACTGCCTGTCCCAGGCAGCGACCCTTGGGAAGGGGCGAGAAGCAAGTGGCGCGAGGCCGCAGCCGGAGACGGCGAGGGAGCGTACCCAGATGTACGTGACCGAGCCGGATAAGGCGAGAACGAAGCGCCGCGCCGCTTATCGCCCCGCCCCGCTCGGTCCGAAGTGCTTGGCCAGGTACTCCACCAGCGCCGGTTTTTCGCTGGGTTGAACCTGGGCGCCGAGCGCCATCATGCTGTCCACGGTTTTCGACCACCCGGCGGCGTCCTGGGGGTTGTGGCTGAGGGTGTCGAGGCCGTGGCAGGAGCCACAACGGGCGAGCACCAACTGACCCACGGCGGCATCCGCCTCGGGGGCCACGGCAGCCGCTGACGTATCGGCAGCCGCGGGCGGACGTTGGCCGACGTTGGTGATGACAATCAGCAGGGCAAGGCTGGCCGCCAGACCGAGCAAAAACAGAGGGGCCTTCAGGGGAGCGCTCACGACCTTTTGATTTTACCGCGTCTCGCGGGTGTGGAGTATCCACCCCGCGCGGCGCCAGCCGCGCGGGGCGGACGCGGGCCTCAGAAGGATTTGGATATCCCGATGGAAAACCGGGCCAGGCCGTGAGTGGCGGCCCGAACCTCGGGCACAATCCAGATGCGGTGGCCGATGGGGAAGCGCGCGCCCACGCCGCCGATGGCGGAGCCGTGGGTGGACGAGTCCCATTGCGCCAGGCCGACGCCGCCCAGCAGATACGGGACCACCGCTTCATCATCCACATGAAACTCGTAGCGGAAGACGCCGCTCAGGGTAAACACTCCGGCGTTCCCGCTGCGACCGAGCGAGAACGCGGGGTCGAAGCTGACGTTGCGGTTGATATCGAAGGTCAGGCCCGCGCCGGCGGCGAAACCGTTGGGGCTGCCCAGCAGGGCGCCGCCGAAGATGGTATAGCGGGACGGTTGCTGTGCCAGGGCCGGCAGAGCAAAAATTACCATCCCCAGAGCCACAATTACTCCCAAGTGCTTACGCATGAGTCCTCCTGGGTGTATACCTGCAACTGACGGGCCACACGCCACAGCGGTATCTAGCGATAAAGTACCCAGTAGACAGCGACGCCCGAGAGGGAGACATACATCCACAGCGGCCACGTCCAGCGCGCCCAGCGGCGATGGCGGCGGAAGCGGCGGCGCAGCGCCAGCGTCAGCGTAATGATTGCCAGGAAAGGCACCAGCGAGGCCAGCACGGTGTGGGTGCCGAGCAGCCAGAGGTAGCCGGTGTGCCGCCAGCCCTGGCCCTGGTAACGGACAATGCCGGCGTGCCAGTGATGCAGCAGATACACGGCGAGAAACAGCACCGAGGCGGTAAACGCGCCCAGCATGGCGGCGCGGTGGGCGCGCGGCCGGCGGCGGCGAATGCAGACCAGACCCACGGTCAGCAGCACGGCGCTGATCAGGTTGAGGACGGCGATCCAGGCGGGCAGTGCGTCCCAGCCGAACATCAGAGGCGGTTGATGGCCATCAACCCGAACAGCAGCGGAAGATAGATGACGCTGGCGCGCAGCAGGCTGAGGTAGCTGCGGCGCGTCTTGCGGCGCACGCTGTCCAGGCTGTAGTAGAGCAGGCCGAGGCCGAGCAGCAGCGCGCCGGCGAAATACACCCGGCCGGTGATGCCCATCAGGCTGGGCAGCAGGCTGACCGGGATCAGCGCCAGGCTGTACAGCAGCACCTGGCGCGAGGTCTCCCCGCCGTTCTCATCCACCACCGGCAGCATGCGGATGCCGGCGCGCTCGTACTGCTCCTTGTAGAGCCAGGCGATGGCGAGAAAATGGGGGAACTGCCACAGGAACTGGATGCCGAAGAGCACCCAGGCGCCGGCGTCGAGTGTGCCGCGCGCCGCCGCCCAGCCCATCAGGATGGGCCCCGCGCCCGGGAGCGCGCCCACCAGGGTGCTGATCGGCGAGCGAAATTTCAGCGGCGTATAGGCGAGCAGGTAGACGGCGGTGGTGGCCAGGCCGCAGTTGGCGCACAGCCAGTTCACGCCCCAGCCCAGCAGGGCGTAACCGGCGCAGACCGTCACCGCGCCGAACAGCGCCACCGGCGGCGGCTGCAAGCGCCCGGCGGGCAGAGGGCGCGCCTGGGTGCGCGACATCAGGCCGTCGGTGCGGCGTTCCCACAGTTGGTTGAGGGCCGCCGTGCCGCCCGCCAACAGCCCCGTGCCCGCCGCCAGCTTGAGCAGCAGCATCGCGCCGAGAGGTTGCTGCGCGCCTACATAGCAGGCCGCCACGGCGGTGAGGACGACCAGCAGGGTGACACGCGGCTTGGTCAGGGCCAGGCAACTGCCGGCCCAGTCCCCCAGCGTCTGTGCAGGCGCGGAAGCGCGCCGCAATGGGGCACCGGCCACACGGGTATAAGGGGGCGATGAGGTTTGCTGCGCGCCAGCCAAGTTCTTATTATAGGCCGCGTTCAGGCCTCAGTTGCCAGTTGCCGGTTGCCAGTTGCCAGAGCGGGCTCGGGCGCGGCGGCCTCGTGCCAGGGCGCCCTCGTCCAAAAGCGTCTTCCGTAGTTGCCAGTTGCCGGTTGCCAGTTGCCAGAGCGGGCTCGGGTGCGGCGGCCTCGTGCCAGGGCGCCCTCGTCCGGAAGCGTCTTCCGTTGGCCAGGACAGGCTCGGGTGCGACGTCGCCGTGCACCTGCCGCATCGTCCGCGGCTTCAACTGGCCACTGGCCACTGGCCACTGGCAACTGCTTGACCGGCTCGGGTGCGACGTCGCCGTGCACCTGCCGCATCGCCCGCGGCTTCAACTGGCAACTGGCAACTGGCAACTGGCCTCTGGCCACTAGCCACTTCAAAGGAGCGAACGCCACAGCAGCACCGCCAGCGTGGCCACGGGGATCAATGTCCAGATCCACTCATTGACCAGACGGCCGCGGCTGGCCGGGGCGTGGCGGCGCAGGTGGAGAAGACGCCACACCACCAGAGCCCCGACGGCGGCGGTGCAGGCGATCAGAACGATGAGGTAGGCGAGGTTCATGGGGGTCTAGAAAGGCTTGACCAGCACCATCACCAGGATGAGCACGAACAGCAGGCCAATGAGGCCGTTGAACATGCCCAATTGCTGCGGCGAGGGTTCGCGTTCGGGCATGCGGCGCAGTTTCACGGTGAGCGCCAGGTCGCAGCCGATCAGGATGAGCACCAGCAGCAGCTTGACGTGCAGCCAGGGCGCCATCCGCACCCCGGGCAGCAGATAGAACAACAGGGCGCCGGTGATGATCATCAGCGCCGCGCCCGGGTGCGCCGCCGCGTGCATCGCCTTCTGCGCCAGCGCGGCGCGTTGCTGCCGCACTGCCGGGTCGTTGCCGGCGGGGGTGGCCACCGCCAGAGCGCGGAACAGACCGCCGATCCACAGCACCATGCCGACCAGGTGAAACACCAGCAGCCAGCCGATCCAGTTTGCCCATCCGTTCATGCCGTATTCTCCTGTGCGCGCACAAAGCGGCTGTGCACCTTTAATAGACAAGCATCCGACACCACAAGCATGCCCGCCGCCGCCGCCGCTGCTTCCGCCTGGGGATGGCTCACGCCCTCCTGCAGCCACAAAAGGCGGGCGCCGATGCGCGCCGCCGCGGCGGCAATCTCGGGCACAAACTCCGCCCGGCGAAACACGTCCACAATCTCCGGCCGCTGTTCGGCCGGAATGTCGTCCAGCGAGGCGTAGGCGCGCTCGCCCAGCACCTCGCTCACCGCGGGATTTACCGGAATGATTCTGTACCCCTGGCTTTGCAGGTAGCGGGCCACGCCGAAGCTGGGGCGCGCCGGATTGTCCGACAACCCCACCACGGCAATGGTGCGCGCGCGCCGCACCTCGGCCAGGATGTCGTCGCCGATCTTCACGCCGTGGCTTTCCGCGCCCCGCGCCGCAGGCCGGCGATCTCCGGATCGCTCAACGGGCGCATCTGGCCGGAGCGCAATTGCCCGATGGTCAGCGGCCCGATGGCCACCCGCTTGAGCTTCTCCACCGGATGCCCGACGCTCAGGAACATTTTGCGAATCTGATGATAGCGCCCCTCGACCAGCACCACCTCCAGCCAGGGATTGTCCGCCGAGGTGCGGTACACCCCCGCCCGCTGGCGTTCGCGCCCGCTGGCGCCGGTCTCGCGCAGCCACTTGATGCGTGCCGGTGCGGTGCGGCGGCCGTCAATCATCACCCCGCGGCGCAGCCGCTCGAGTTGCTCTTCGGTGGGTTTGCCCGCCACCTTCACCCAGTAGGTCTTGGGCAGCGCCGTGCTGGCGTGGAGCACGCGGTTGGCCAGGTCGCCGTCGTTGGTCAGCAACAACAGTCCCTCAGAGTGAAAATCCAGCCGCCCGACCGGATAGAGGCGGTCGCCCATCCCGCGCAGGTAGTCGCTGATCGCCGGACGTCCCTCGGGGTCTTTGAGGGTTGTGACCACGCCCTTGGGTTTATAAAAAAGCAGGTAATGGAGCTGGCGGGTGGGGCGCAGCGGCCGGCCCGCCACCACAATGCGGTCGGTATTCCAGTCGGCCTTGCTGCCCAGCTCGCTGACGATTTTACCGTTGACGGAGACCTGGCCCTGGGTGATCAGCTCCTCGGCCTTGCGGCGAGAGGCATACCCAGCCTGCGAAATCAGCTTCTGCAGTCGTTCCTGCACGCCTTTAAGCTTACCGCGCCGGGCCGGCCACGGTACCGAGACGCGCGGTTTGCGGCAATACATCAATGCGGACCGGCGTGGTGCCTTCGCCCGTGAAGTGCAGGGCGCGCGCGGCCCCGTAGCTAAGGTCAATGATGCGCGAGACGGGGACCGGACCCCGGTCGTTGATCTTCAGCACCACCGCCAGATGGTTGAGCAGGTTGGTGACGCGCACGCGGGTGCCCAGCGGCAGGTCGCGGTGGGCGGCGGTGAGGCCGTACATGTCAAACGGCTGGCCACTGGTGGTTTCTTTGCCCTGGAACAGAGGCCCGTACCAGCTGGCAATGCCCACCTGATAGGGCGTGGGCGCCAGCGTCGCCGGAGGCGCCGCCACCGGACCGGGCAGGAAGCTCGGGCCATGGGAAGCCACCGGGGCGGCTACCAGGGCCAGGGTAAGGAGCAAGAGTGCGCAGAGTCGCTGCATAGGGGGGAAGAGTTTTGTCCGGGGAGTCTTCCGGGAGGGCGACGGTTCGCGCCCGTAGTGGAAGTTGGATGTCGCTATTATACCCCAGCCGGAGCAGAGTTGCCAGTGGACACTCTCGGGGCGGAGAATGCGAGTCATGTTAAAGCGGATTGCAATTGTCCTGGGGTCAATCGCGCTCGCCTGTATGGCGGCGCAGCCGCCACCCACGGCGCGGGATCGAGTCTTGCAGAAGAGGCTGACAGCGGTGCTGAATGCCCCCGGGTTTCAGCAGGGGTTTTGGGGGGTGTATGTGTACTCGCTCGACCGCCAGCGGGTGTTGTTCGATCACAACGGGGAGAAGTGGTTTACGCCCGCCTCCAACGCCAAACTGTTTACGCTGGCGGCGGCGCTGCAGTTGCTGGGTCCGGATTTTCGGTTCCACACCGCGGTGCAGTCCACCGCCGCGCCCGACGCGGCGGGCGTGATTCATGGCGATGTGGCGCTGATCGGGGTGGGAGACCCGAGCTTTTCCGGGCGGCCGTATCCCTACCGGCTGGATCCCGCCGAGCCGGCGTTGCCCTATGATCCGCTGCTGGCGCCGCGAAAGCTGGCGGCCGAACTGGCGGCCAAGGGGGTGAAGCGGATTACCGGCGATGTGGTGGGGGATGACAGCTATTTTCTGCCCGATCCCTACCCCGACGGCTGGGCCATCAGCGACATGCTGTGGGACTACGGCGCGCCGGTGTCGGCGCTGACGCTCAACGACAACACCCGCTTTTTGCAGATCTATCCTGGCGCGGCGCCGGGGGATGCGCCGCGGCTGGTGTGGACGCCGGCGCTGGACACACCCGCGGTCGAGTTGACCCTGACCACGGTGGCGGCCACCGGCCCGACGCGCATCAACCTCGATACCGACCCGCTCAACGGCGCCCTCAGAATCAGCGGCACCATCGCCCGCAATAGCCCCGGCGTGTTGCAGGCGCTGGCGGTGCGGCAACCGGCGCTCTATGCCGCCCGACTGCTGCGCGCCGCGCTTCTCGAACAGGGGATTGCGGTCGAGGGTGCGGCCCGCGCACGCCACGTTACGCTCGGCGTAGCCGAGCGGGGCCCCGCGCCAATCACAGCCCCACCCGCGGCCGCGCCCGGCTACGAGTTGGCCAGTTGGGATTCCCCGCCGCTGGCGCAGATCGTGCAGGTCACCGCCAAGGTCAGCCAGAATCTGGAAGCTGAGCTCATGCTGCGCTTGCTGGGCAAGCTCCGCGGGGCAACGCTTCGCCACTACGAGGGTGCGCCGGAGAACGCCGGGCGCGCGGTGCGTAGCGAGTTTCTGCATCACGCCGGGCTGGACGCCGACGACACCGTGCTGAGCGACGGCTCCGGGCTGGCGCGCAACGACCTGATCACCGCGGCGGGCATGGTTCGCCTGCTGCGCTATATGGATCAACAGCCCGATGCGGCGGTGTGGCGCGGGCTGTTGCCGGTGGCGGGCAGTGATGGAACCCTCGACCACCGCTTTCAGCACACCGCCGCCGCCGGGCGCTTGCGGGCCAAGACCGGATCGCTGAGCCATGTCTACACACTGAGTGGATACGTCGTGTCACGACATGGGGAGCGGCTGGCGTTTTCTCTGCTCAGTAACAACGTGGATCACCCCGGGAGTCAGGTGCGGGGTCAACTGGACCGCCTGGCGGAGGTGCTGGCGGCCTGGTAGCGCGGGCTCAGTACTCCCCTCAGCCGAAACAGTTGAATCCCGTCTATTGCTTTTGGGGCACTCATGCTATTCTGTCCCGCGTGTCGGGGTGTGCTGCTGAGCGTTGGCAGGTCATCCCGGCGCGTATCTTTTATCCGAAGAGGTTGTCTCAGTGAAAGAGCAAGGTACTGTCAAGTGGTTCAATAACGCCAAGGGCTACGGGTTCATCACGCGCATGAGCGGTGAAGATGTGTTCGTGCACTATACGGCAATTCAGGGCGAAGGATACCGTTCACTGGCCGAAGGGCAGGCGGTGGAGTTCGAAGTGAAGCAGGGACCGAAGGGCCTGCTGGCCGAAGATGTAACCGTTCTGTAGAGGT
>DATBPS010000166.1:0-25966 GCA_036561225.1 Terriglobales bacterium | reverse complement strand
ATCCATAGCCAGAGGCGGCGGGGTGGCGCCGGGGCGGTGGCGGAGGGAACGGCGACCGCGGCCAGCATCATGCCGGCATCGTGGGCCGACTGCAGGCGCGCCTCGGGGTCGGGCTCCAGGCAGGCGCGGAGCAGGCGATCGAGGGCGGGCGGGGAAACCTCGCGCACACCGGCGAAGGCGGGTTGGCCGGTGGCCATCTCGTAGAGTACGCACCCGAGGGCGTAGACATCGCTGCGGGCGTCGGCCTCGCGTCCGGCGATCTGCTCGGGAGCCATGTAGGGGATGGTGCCCAGCACGGCGCCGGCTTGCGTCGCCGCGGGCAGGGTGGGGGTGTCGATGGCGACGGTCAGCGCCGTGCTGACGCCGGCCTTGGCCAGCCCGAAATCCAGCAATTTGGCCTGTGTCTGCGCTCCCGAGCCGGTGAGCATGATGTTGGCCGGCTTGAGGTCGCGGTGGACGATGCCGGCGCGGTGGGCGCGCGCCAGCGCGGCGGCAACCTGGCCGCCGAGCGCCACGATTTGCGGGAGCGGAAGCGGGCCGCGGCGCAAGCGCTCGGCCAGGGTTTCGCCCTCGAGGTACTCCATGACCAGATAGCTGGTATCGCCCTCGCGGCCGAGGTCGTGGAGCACGCAGATATTGGGGTGCTGCAGGGCGGCGATGGCGCGCGCCTCGCGCTGGAAGCGCGCCTCGGCTTCGGGGCTGCTTGCCAGTTGGCCGGAGAGCAGCTTGACCGCCACGGTGCGGTCGAGCCGGGTGTCGCGGGCGCGGTACACTTCGCCCATGCCGCCCGCTCCCAGCGGCGCGACGACCTCGTAGGCACCCAGTCTGTCCCCGGCTTTGAGCATGGCCAATCTTGCCACAAGCGGAGCCTGTTCTTGCCGGGCCGCGCCCGGCCGCCTCCCGATGGACGGCTCCCCGGGCCTTTGAAAGTGTCCCCATATTTGGGAGGATTGCGCCCGGGCGCCGCCCGGAGCAGGCTTAGGGCATGCAAATGGGGAGGTGGATTTTCCTGATGGGGGCGTTGCTGCTGCTGGGCGGCTGCCAGCAGCCCTACCGGGTGTTTGCGGTGCAAGTGGCGGCGGCGGATGAGGCCCCGCCGCCGCTACCGGGGGCGCTGGCCGACGCGCGGCCGCTGGCGGTGGCGCCGGTGGCGGCACCGCCAGCGGCCGGCTTGGGGGCGCGGATGGCTCCGCCCAAGTGGGATCTCAACCGGGTACCGGCCGTCACGCTGATGGAGTTGCCGGGAATGACGCCCGGGGTGGTCACCGCCATCATTAATGGGCGCCCCTACCGCGGCAAGCGTGAGTTGCTGAAGCGCAAAATCCTGACCGCCGAACAATACGCACGCTGGAAGGATTACCTGGTGGTGCACCGGGCGGCGGCTACCAGCCGCGGAAGCGCGGCCACTCGGCGATGACCGCGGCGCCGCCGTCGAGCACGTAGTAGCTGTCGAACTGCGCGGCGGTGGCGCAGATGTGGTTGGGAAGAATGCGCAGCCGCGTGCCGACCGCCAGCCGGGGCGGCGGTTGCCTGGCACCGGGACGCAAGGCCAGCACGCCATGCTCCTGGCTGGTTTCGGCGACCAGCCAGTTTTCATAGGGCACGCCGGCGGCATCGCACACCAGGCCGTAGCCCTGGGTGCCATCGCCGCGGTCGCGGGAGAGGGCCATCCACCCGGCGTCGGTGAGTGTCCAGCCGCCCAGCGGTCCCTTCTCGGGTTGGTGTCCGATCACCGTGGCCAGCACGGTGCAGGCGATGTCGTCGAGGGTGCATACGCCGAGACCCGCCATCACCAAATCGAAGAAGCAGTACACGCCGGCGCGGACCTCGGTGACGCCGGTGAGGTCGCGGGCAAAGTGGGCGGTGGGCGTGGACCCCACGCTGACCACCGGGCAGGCGAAGCCGGCGGAGCGCAGCAGGGCGGCGGCGGAGACGGCGGCGGCGCGTTCCTGCTCGGCGGCCTGCTCCAGCGCCGCGGTGCCGTGGGCATGGTAGGAGTCCCCGGCGTGGGTGAGCACGCCGCGCAGTCCGCCGGGCGGCAGGGCCCGGGCGACGGCGAGGAGCAACTCGCGGCGTTCCGCCCGGATGCCGGCGCGGTGGCCATCGGCGTCAATTTCGATGAGCGCGGGAATCGGCGCCTCGCCGCCGCGGGCGCGGGCCGCCAGCGCTTCCGCCTGTTCGGTGCTGTCGAGGATCACCGCCAGGTCCGCGCCGGCGGCGCGCAGCCGCGCCACGCGGTCGAGCTTCTGGGGGCTGATGCCGACGGCATAAATCAGGTCGCGCACCCCGGCGGCGGCGAACTCTTCGGCCTCGCGCAGGGTGGAGGCGGTGGCGCTGCCGTCGCCGCCGGCCATCATGATTTCGGCGGCGGGAAGGCTCTTGCAGGTCTTGAGGTGGGGGCGCAGGGCGGCGCCCAGGCCGGCGATGCGCTGCCGCAGGCGACGGCAGTTGCGCTCCATCCGCGGGCGGTCCAGCAACAGGCACGGGGTGGGCAAATCACTGAGGGTGGGCGGCATGTGTGAGTTATTATCCAGCAGTGCGAAAGGGCGTACAGCAGGGGCTGTTGATTTTGGCATGGCTGGCGGCGGCTTCCCCGGCGTGGGGCTGGGGCTGCGCCGGACATCAGGTGATCGCGCTGATCGCCGCCGCGCATCTGCGGCCGGAGGTGGCGGCGCAGGTGGCCCGCATCCTGGCCGCGGCGCCGCCGGGAGCGGGGCGGCACACCTGTCCGGCGGCGGCGGGATGGCCGGAGATGGCGCGCGAGGCCAACTGGGCCGATGCGGCACGAACCGCCGGCACGGCCGGGTTCCACTTCATCAACCTGCCGCTGGGGGCGCGGCCGGGCGCGGCGGCGCTGGCGGCCGCCTGCGGCGGGGGCTGCCTGACTTCGGCGACGGCACAGTTTGAACAGCAGTTGCGAACGGGTCCGGCGGCGCAGCGCGCGGCCGGGTTGCGCTATCTGATTCACCTCACCGGCGACGCCTTTCAGCCCCTGCACACCGCCGACAACCGTGATCGCGGCGGCAATTGCGTCCGCACACGGCTGCCGGGGCGCAAGCGGGCCACCAGTCTGCACGAAGACTGGGACAGCGTGCTGCTGCGCCGCGCGATGGGTCGCGCCACCCCCGCCGCCTACGCCCAGCGGCTTGACCGGGGCTACGGCAGGCGCTATCGCGCGGAAGCGACCGACCCCGCCGCCTGGGTCTGGGCCAGCCATGAGCTGGCGGTGCACACCGCCTACGGACCGCTGCATCTTGCGCCCGGTTGCGAGGAGCAGCCGGTCGTCCTTTCCACCGCGTACGTTCGAGATGCCCAGGCGGTGATTGCCGAACAGTTGGACCGCGCCGGCTGGGCGCTGGCCAACCTTCTGAACCAACTCTTATCCACCCGGAGCTGAACCCATGCGCCGTTGCTGCCTGCTGACCTCCATCCTGATCGCCTGCGCCGTCATCGCCGGCGCCCAACAAGTGCCCGCTTCCGCCCTCGACGGCCTCGCCTGGCGCTCCATCGGCCCGGCTACCACCGGCGGCCGCATCGCCGACCTCACCGGCATCACGGTGCCGGGAGAGCCGCAGGAGATGCTGGTGGGCACCGCCTCGGGCGGGGTGTTCAAGAGCGAAAATGCCGGAGTCTCGTGGACGCCCATCTTCGATCACTCGGGCGGCATGATGTCCATCGGCGCGGTGGCGATTGCGCCCTCGAACCCGTCCATTTTGTGGGTGGGGACGGGCGAGGCCGACAACCGCCAGAGCTCGTCGTGGGGCAACGGCATCTACAAGTCGCTCGACGGCGGTGCGAGCTGGCAGGCGATGGGACTGGCCGATACGCGCCACATCGCCAAGATCATCATTGATCCACGCAACCCGGAGATCGTCTATGTGGCGGCGTTGGGGCACCTGTGGGGATCGAATGCCGAACGCGGCGTGTTCAAAACCACCGACGGCGGCCGGAGCTGGAAGAAGGTGTTGTATGTGGACGACAACACCGGAGCCACCGACCTGGCGATGAGCGCCACCAACCCCAACCTGCTGCTGGCGGCCACCTACCAGCGCCAGCGCAAGGGCTGGGGCTTTAACGGCGGCGGGCCGGGCAGCGGCATCTGGCGTTCGAGCGACGCCGGAGAGCACTGGACGAAGCTGAGCAAGGGGCTGCCGGAGGGTGTGAAGGGGCGCATCGGGGTGGCGCTGTACCCCGGCGACGACCGCATCGCCTATGCCATCGTCGAAGCTGATCCCACCGGCGCGGGGCGGGGCGGGGCGGCGAAGAAACCCAAGGGGGGCATCTTCCGCAGCCTGAACCAGGGGGAGAGCTGGGAGCACATGTCGGGCCTGGACCCGCGACCCATGTACTACAGCCGGATCTATGTGGACCCGCGCAACCCCGAGCATGTCTACATCATGGGATCGGAGCGCGGCTTCTATATCTCCGACGACGGCGGGCGCAACTTCCGCGACGTGTTCAGCCGGGTGCATGGCGAAGACCATGCCATGTGGATTGATCCGCTCGATCCCAACCATCTGCTGATCGGCGGCGACGGCGGGGTGTCCATCTCTTATGACCGCGGGGTGAGCTGGCTGTTCCGCGACAACCTGCCCATCGGCCAGTTCTACAAGATCTCGGTGAACCAGGCGACGCCGTTCGTGGTGTGCGGCGGCCTGCAGGACAACGGCAACTGGTGCACACCCTCGGCCAGCAACCTCAGCTATGGCCTTTCCAACCGCGACGCCTTCAACGTGGGCGGCGGCGACGGCATGCACGCCGTTTTCGATGGCGACAATTACACCCTGCTGGTCAGCTCGCAAAACGGCAACACCGGCCGGGTGGACCTCCGCACCATGCAGCGGCAGAGCATCGGTCCGGCGCGGCCGCAGCCGGGCGCGGACGGCAAGACGACGCCGTACCGGTTCAACTGGACGGCGCCGCTCCTGGTGTCGCCCTCCAACCCGAAGGTCATCTACACCGCCGCCAACCGGCTGTTCCGTTCCGAGGACCAGGGACGGAGCTGGCGCGCCATCAGCCCCGACCTCACTGCCGCAGTGGATCGCGACAAGCTGACCATGATGGGCGGAATCATCCCCCCTGACGCCATGTCGCGCAACGACGGCCAGGACAACTTCAGCGCGCTGTCCGCGGTGGCGGAGTCGCCCACGGACAGCCGGCTGCTCTACACCGGCGCCGACGACGGCACCTTTGAGATGACCCGCGACGGCGGCGGACACTGGACCAACCTGTCGCACAACTTCCCCGGTCTGCCGGCGATGACCCAGGTGAGCGGCATTGAGCCCTCGCGTTTCGCCGCCGGGCGCGTCTACGCCAGCTTTGACGGCCACTTCAACGACGACTACGCAGCGCACGTTTACGTGAGCGAGGACTATGGCGCCACCTGGCAGCCGATCGCCAGCGGCCTGCCCACCTCGGTGCACGTGGTGCGGGAGGATCCGCGCGACGCCAATTTCCTGGTGGCGGGCACCGAGGAGGGCGTTTATGCCTCCTGGGACCGCGGCCGGAACTGGACGTCGTTGAACACCGACCTGCCGCCGGTGCCGGTCTACGACATTGTCTATGCCGAAGGCGGGCGGGCGCTGGTGTTGGGCACGCACGGCCGCGGGCTGTGGGTGCTCGACAACACGGCGCCGCTGGTGGGGATGGGCAAAGTGGCGGCGGGTGATGCGGCGGCGCTGCTGTCCATTGCCGCGGCGCATCGGCAGACCATCTACAGCCCGCAGTCGTGGTTCGGGTGGGGCGAGTTCTTCGCGCCCAACCCGCCGGCGGGCGCGGTGATCACCTACTGGCTGCCGCAAGCGGTAAAGGGCAAGGCGACGATCACGGTGCACGATGCCGCCGGAGGTGAGGTGGCGCACTTTGACGGCCCGGCGGCGGCAGGCATGAACCAGGCGCAATGGGACCTGCACCGTGCCGCGGCGATCACGCCCCCGGCGGGACGCGGCGGGTTCCGTTTCCAGGCCGGCGGACCGTGGGTGCCGCCGGGGACTTATACCGCCGAGGTGGTGGTGGGCAGCGCCGCGCCGCTGCACGGCAGCGTCGAGGTCACGGCTGATCCGCAGAGCCCGCTCGATGCCGCCGGGCAAAAGCAACGCGCGGCGGCGGTGATGAGCGCCTATCGGCTGGAGCAGCAATTGGCGCCAGCGCAAGCGGCCGTCGAGCAATGGACGCAACAATTGCAGGCGATGCGCGCCTATGCCACGGCCATGGGCCAGGAAGGCCATGCGGCGCTGGCGGCGGTGGAGAAAGCGGAGGCGGCGCTGCGCCCGCCGGCGGCGGAGTTCAACCGTGTGCTGGGTGAGGCATCCGGCGCCGAGCGCGCCATGGATGGCTATGAGGGCCTGCCCACCGCCGAGCAGGCGGCTGAGCTGGCCACCGCCTGGAAGGACGCTCCGGCGGCGATAGGGGCGCTCAACCGCTTTGCGGCGGCATCACTGCCGGCAGCGGAGGCGGCGCTGGCGGGCGGGAAGTGGCCGGCGGTGAAGCCGCTGGCGATCCCCAAGCAGCCTTAGGTGGAGGTTCCATCGAGCAGGTTCCGGGCCTGCTGCAGCAGCGTCTGCGGGGTGAAGGGCTTGCGCAGATAGGCGAAACCGGGCTGCTGTTGCAGGTCTTCGACCGCGGCGGGATCGCTGTAGCCGGAGATGAGCAGAATCCGGATGCCGGGATGGAGCTCGCCGATCTGTCGCGCCAGCTCGAGGCCGGTCATGGCGGGCATGGCGACGTCGGAGATCAGCAGATGGATGGCGCCGGCGTGCGCCCGCGCGGTTTCCAGCGCCAACTGGCCGTTGGCGGCGGCCAGCACCTGGTAGCCGGCGCGGCGTAAAAGTTCGACGACCAGCTTGCGGACGATCTCTTCGTCCTCAGCCAGCAGAATGGTCTCCGCAGTGGGCGCAACCGTCATTGCGCACATTGTACACGCGGTGATTCAGCCCAGCAGGCGACTTCCTAACAGCGGCACCGGCTGCGGGATGCCGGGGGTGAGGCGCGGGTCGGGCTCCGGGGTGCCGTAGACGGTGGTCATGGGCACCACCCCCGCCCAGATGGGCAGGGCATAGTCGGCCTCTTCATCGCCGGGAGGGCCAGTGCGTACTTTGGCGCTCGCCTCGGAGAGTGGGAGCACGAGCACCATGGTGGCCTTCAACTCCTGCGGGGAGGGCTGGCGGGTGGCTGCCCAGCGGCCGGGGGCGATGTGGTTGCTGACCACTTCCAGGCCGTGCAGTTTTTCAGCTTCTTCGACCACCGGTTGGGCGCGGCCATAGACCATCACCGAGCGGTAGTTGATGGAGTGGTGAAAGACTGAGCGCGCCAGCACCAGGCCATCCACCAGAGTGGCGGTAAGGCACAGCTCAATGCCGTCGCGCAGGGAGCGCAGCATGTGGCTGGCGGCCGAGCCGTGGAGGAACACCCGCTCGCCGTCGCGGCCAAAAGCGGTGGGGATGACCACGGTGTGGCCTTCCGGCGCCTGAAAGCCAACGTGACACAGAAAGGTGGCATCCAGAATGGCGTGAATGGTGGCGGGATCATAGTCGCCGCGCGCCGGCAGGCGCTTGACTTGCGTGCGCGAGGAGGGTGGCGGGGTGCGATCCATGCAGGCATTGTGGCATAGAATGGGGCTATGAAGCCCGTGCTGCTGCTCAGTTCCGCCGTGATTGCCTTGATAGGTTTGTGTGCCTTTGCGGCGCCGCGTGCCGCGGGTTCGGCCGACCCGGTGGTGGGGGATGCGCACTCGAGCGTGCGGGTGATCATCTATCAGGACCTGGAGTGTCCCGACTGTGCCCGCTGGCACAAAATTTTCACCGCGCAGATCATCCCGCAGTTCGGCGCCAAGGTGGGGTTTGAGTTCCGCGACTATCCGCTGCCGCAACATTTGTGGTCGTTCAACGCGGCGGTGTTGGCTCGCTATTTCGATACCAAATCGCTGAAGCTCGGCCTCGATTGGCGCGACTACTGCTTTACCCATCAGGATGAGTTCACGCCCGCCAACCTATTGTCCAAGGCGGCGCAGTGGGCGCAACCGCAAGGCATCACCGCCGTCCAGTTGGAGGATGCCTTTGCCAACCCGGAGCTGTTCGCCAAGGTGCAGGCTGACCAGCAACTGGGGCGTAAGGACAATGTACAGCACACGCCGACGATTTTGCTCAACGGCCACGAGGCGACCACGCCGGAACAGCTGGAGCAGTGGCTGGCGCAGGGGGGGCGGTAGTATCCCCTTTCGGCATAGCTGAACGCCCCCCCGGCGGTTCCGTTTTGGAGAGGAGCAGGAGAGGCGGCGAGGATTGGTGTCCAGCCATTTACCCGCCCCTTGTGTCCAACCTGCTAGCACGGGCCAGATGGATACCGTGCCGGAGGTAAAGGAGACCACATGCGGGAAAATTCAAAGCTGCGCATGGCGCTGCTGGACACCTTGTGGAAGAGCACGCTGGTGGGGCTGGCGATCTTTGACGGCGCCCAGGGCACGTTGCGCGAGGCCAATGGGGCCTTTCTGGATCTGCTCGACAGCCGCTACCGGACCAAGAAGACGCTGGGTTCGTCGCTGGAGCAATGCCTGCCCGAGGTGGAGGCGAGCGGGTTGCAGGCGGCGTTCCGCCAGGCGCTGAGCGGCGGTCTGGCGGTGCACGTGGACGCGGTGCGCTTTCATCGCGGGGGCAGCAGCCTGCTGGTGAACTGCATTCTGATGCCGTTGCTGGAAGAGCGTGAGGGGACGAACGGGGAAGCAGTATCCCCCATGGTGTTGCTGGTGGCCAGCGAGCGGAAGACGGAGATGCCCACGGGCGAGAGCCTCAATCTGGTGGACATTCACACCCGCCAGGCGTTGGCACGGCATTTCCACCTCAGCGCCCGGGAGATTGACATCGTGGGCGAGTGCCTGCAAGGGAAAAAGAACCGGCAGATCGCGCAGGATCTGCACATCGGCATTTCGACGGTGAAGCGCCACCTGGAGAGCGCCTATCGCAAGATGGGGATCAGCAGCTCGCGTTCACTACCCATCGCCATCCTCAACGTGCTGCGCACGCTGGAGCCGGCGAGTGCGCCGGCGGCCGCGATCAGCGCGGAGATCTCGCTGGCGGTGGCGCCGCAGGCGGGCTCGCAAGCGGCCTGAAAGCGGACGGGCTCAGTGGGGCGAGGTGGCCGCCGGAGTCATAGCGGCGAGGGCGGCCAGCAGCGGCGTGACGGTGGTCTGGACGGCCGTCTGCGCGGCGGCAAAGCTGGGCGCCTGATCGCCCTGCCCGCTCATCCACACCAGGTCGCCTTGCGGGTTCACCAACTCCAAATCGAGGCGGTATTGGAACTTGCCCAGATCCGCCATGGGATTGGCGTCGAGCAGCAGCGGTGCAGTGGGTGGGTTGGCGGCGTCGAGGGGATCAAGGTTAGTCACGTTGGCGGGCAGATCGGTGCCGGCCGGCGCTGCCGACCGCGATGACCGCCGCGCGGTGGTCCTGCGGGCAGGCTTGGGGGCTTCCGGCAATTGGCGCCGTACCTGGCCCTTCAGCACCAGGCTGGCGTTGGATTGATTTTCGGTGATGACCACCTTTTTGGATTCAAACAATGCCTGGGTGAGCAGCGCCTGCACGGCACTGGCGTCGGAACCGGCGAGGGTATCAATATAGATCCGCAACACGGCTGGCGGCGCCGCAATCTGTGCCGAAGGCGCCGAGGCGGTGATATCCACTGCATTGGCGGGCGGCGCCTGGGCGGCCAGGCAAAGGCCCATCCCCAGGGTCAGCATCAGGGTGGTTACGGCTTGCTTACGCATCGGCGGTCCTCCAGAAGCAATGGCTGTCTTCCAACGTACCCCGAAGATCAACCCTGCGCAACGATTACAAAAGTTTTACAAACGTCTGCCGATGGGGCTGATAGCGTGGTTAGAGTAGCTTCCGGGAGACAAATTGAGCGCCGCCCCTGCCCCTGCCCTGTCCGAACCCGACCTTACCGAGATTGCACGCCGTGAGGGACTGAACTGGCCCACTACGCTGGTGCTGGTGGCGCTGCACGCCGGTGCGGTCGCGGCCCTGTTTTTCTTTACCTGGAAAGCCTTTCTGGTGGCCGCGGTGCTGTACTGGATCGCCATTGGCGGCGGCATCGGCATGGGCTACCACCGCCTGCATACGCACCGCTCCTACCAGACGCCGCTGTTGCTGGAATATGCGCTGGCGGTGTGCGGCGCCCTGACGCTGGAAGGCGGGCCGATCTTTTGGGTGGCCACCCATCGCCTGCACCATCAGAAATCGGATCACGACGGCGACCCTCACTCGCCGCGCGATGGGGCATGGTGGGCGCACGTTGGCTGGATCATCCTCGGGCGGCGCAGTCACAATGACACCCGGCGCATGGCCAAGTACGCCCCGGATCTGGCCAAGCATCGTTTCTATCTCTGGCTGAACACCTACCACTACCTGCCGCTGGTGCTGAGCGTGCCGCTGCTGTACTGGTGGGGGGGCGTCAGCATGGTGTTGTGGGCGGTGTGCGTGCGGGTGGTGGTTGGTCTGCATGCCACCTGGCTGGTCAACTCGGCGACCCACATGTGGGGCCAGCGGCGGTTCGCCACCCGCGACGATTCGCGCAACAACTGGTGGGTGGCGCTGCTGACCTTCGGCGAGGGCTGGCACAACAACCATCACGCCCACCCCACTTCGGCGCGGCATGGGCTGGCGTGGTACGAAGCCGACCTGACCTACTGGCAGATCCGGCTGCTGCAGTGGTTGCGGGTGGCGCGCAACGTCAAACTGGCGCGGGTGAACCAGGCGCCCACCGCACTGTCCGAACAACGTTAGAATTTCTCCATGCGCATCAGCGGCCGCCGCCGCCGTGTGGCCGGGTACATTGTCCTGGGCGCCTGCCTGGTGGCTCTGGCGGTAGCCCTCAATGTGGGATGGATCGTGGTCAACAGCCGCGAAGGCGTGCTGCTGATCCTCGGCATCCTGCTGTTTCCGTTGATCATCGCCGGGCTGGTGCTGAACACGATATTTCTGGTGCGCGAGATCCGGCGCAACGAGCAGCACAATGCCTTCATCAACGCCGTGACCCACGAGCTGAAAACGCCGGTGGCTTCCATCCGCCTGTATCTGCAGACGCTGCAGGCGCGCGAAGTGGAGCCGGCGCAGCGGCAGGAGTTCTACAAGGTCATGCTGGTCGACACCGACCGTCTGCTGACCAGTGTGGAACAGATCCTGCGCACCGGACGCGCCGGGCACGCACGCCGCGCCATCGCCAGCCAGCGGCTGGACCTGGCGCAACTGACCCAGGAGGCGGCCACGCAGGTGGGGCAGCGCTACGACCTGAAGGCGGGCGCCATCGCCTGTGCCGCACAACCGCCGGCAGGAACGGCCATGGTGGTGGGCGATGCGGATGAGCTGCGCGCGGCCCTGACCAACCTGTTCGACAACGCGGTGAAGTATTCGGGCGAGCAGCCACGGGTGGAATGGGAAGTGAGCGCCGACGAGGGCCGTTGGGTGCTGCGGGTGCGGGATCAGGGCACAGGGATTCCGCGCACCGAGCTGAAGTCCATTTTTAAGCGATTTTACCGGGTGCCCAGCCAGACGGGACAAGTCAGCGGCACTGGTTTGGGTCTGTTTATCGTGCATTCCGTGGTGCGCCGGCACGGCGGCAAGGTGACCGCCGAAAGCGAGGGCCCGGGCACGGGCAGCACCTTCACGCTGCGGTTGCCGGCGGCACCGGCAACTCTGGCGGGCGGGGCGGGCCGATGAGCCGCATTCTGGTGGTGGAGGACGAGTTGCACCTTGCCCAGGGCCTGCGCTTCAACCTCGAGGCGGAGGGTTACTCTGTGGAGCTGGCGGCCAGCGGGGAGGCCGCTCTGGCGCGCCTCGACAACGCCGCGGGGGCGCCGGTGGACCTGATGGTGCTGGACGTGATGCTGCCCGGCAAGGATGGCTTCGCGGTGGCGGGCGAGCTGCGCGCCCAGCGGCGATTTTTGCCCATTCTGATGCTGACCGCACGCGGCTCGGCCGAGGACGTGCTGCGCGGCTTCGGCGCCGGCGCCGACGATTATCTGGCCAAGCCCTTCGAGCTCGCCATCCTGGTGGCGCGCATCCGCGGGCTGTTGCGACGGGGATACTGGCACGCGGCCGGGGGCGATGCGGCGGCGGAAGCGGCGCCGGCAAGGGACGTGTTTGATTTCAACCAGCGGCATGTGGATTTCACCAACCTCGAGCTGCGGGTGGGCGAGCGGATGCTGCCGCTGACGCTGATGGAGGCCAACGTGCTTCGCTATTTGATCCAGCACCAGGGCTTGGCGGTGTCGCGCAAAGCGCTGTTGGAACAGGTCTGGGGGCTCAGCGAGGATACCGACACGCGCGCCATCGACAACTTTGTGGTGCGCCTGCGGCGCTATATCGAGGAGATACCGGCGCGTCCGCGGCATCTGCTGACGGTGCGCGGCGTGGGCTACAAGTTCGTCGCCGAACCTTAGCGCAGGTCCAAAGTGATCGGCAGCAGGCTGCTGTCGAGAGGGGTGGCTGCCCGCACGACCACCTGGTACACGCCGGGCGTGGCGGCGGGATGGCTGAGCCGGGGGCTGCCGCCACAAGCGCAGGCCAGCAGCGCACAGCCGACGACGCCGATCAGCCGCAGGCGCGGGGTTCGCTTCCACGCGACTGCGAGGCATAGCCAGAGACCCAACCACCACCACACACCGGGGCTCATGCCGGCCGCGGCTGTGCCGCCGAGGCGCAATAGCGCGGAAGCCTCGCGGCCCTTGAGGTCGAGTTGGCCGGGGCTGATGGAGCAGGCGGGCCCGGCGGGCACGACGGTACAGGAGAGTGCGACGGTAGCCTGAAAGTCGCCCACCGGGGAAAGAGTGATGGATAGCTGGGCGTTGCCGCCGCCGACGATGGTGAGAGAATCGGCGGCGGCGGAGAGGGTAAAGGGCGCGGAGGCGAGAAAGTTGCTGTCGCCCAGGTAGCGGGCCGAGTAGCGGCCGGAGTAGCCGGCGGGGGCGAAGAAGTGCGCCACCGCTGCCACCTCGCCGCTGCCGTCGGCGGTGGCGGCGGCGACGAGGGGGCTGAAGCCGAGGACACGAGTGGCGGCGAAGAACTCCACGTCGCCGCTGGGGGCACTCGCGGCTCCCGCCGCCGTGACGGTTGCGCCCAGCCGGATAAAAGAAGATGACGGCTCGGCGTCGAGAGCGACGCTGGTGGCGGCGCGGAGGATGCTGAGCGGGTAGGCGGGCGAGTGACTGGGACCGTAGCCGGTATTGCCATCGTAGGCGGCCACCAGACTATAGATTCCGGGTGGCAGCAGGAGGCCGGCGGGCGCCGCGGCCAGACCCTGGGTATTGAGCGGCCATTGAGCCAACAGTTGCGTTTGGGGCATGCCGCGAACCCCGCGCTGCTGATGCGGTCCGGCGAGACGGTTCTCGAGGCGCGTCGTCCCCGCGGGCGGCGGCAGCGCGGCCGATCCACGCACCTGAATGGCAAACCGCAGCGCACTGCCATAGGGCGCGGAATGAGTGGGCAGGGGGCCATGAAGACCGGCGATGTACGTGGTCAGGTGAGACTGGGTGGCGACCAGAGGCGCGGAGACGGCCACCGGATCGGAGAGACTGGGGGCGAAGGCGTCGTCGCCGCTGTAGCGTGCCTGCAGGGCATAGTCGCCGCCCGGCAGTTGAGCCGTGCTCCAGGTGCCGCAACCTTGGCCAGCGGCGTCGGCGAGGTTGGCCAGGGCCAACTGCCGCTGCGTGCCGTCGGCCCCGACCTGCATGATGGCGGCGGTGCCGGTGGGCACTCCGGCGTCCCGCCCCTGCACGCAGACTTGAACTCTGCTCTCTGACTGCTGCTCCCATTGCAGATAGGTTTGGGTGGCCGTCCGCGCGGCGCCGCCGCCCCAGGCACGCACCAGATTCGCCGCAAGCGGCGAGCCCAGGCCACTGACCCGGTCGTATCCGGCGGCGGCGGAGTAGCCAGGCAGCACGCTGGTTCCGTCCGTCCGCGTTTCGCACCCCGGGCTGCCGGCCAGGCAGGGTTCGGCATTGTTGCCATTGCGAATGTCGGCAAACACGCAATCAGGGGCGACGGCCGCGCCGAGGGAGGCGTCGCAGACACCGATATCGGGAACCGCTTGCGCCAGCCGGTAGAGGGTGGGGTTGGCCAGACCCTGCGGACCGCCCGCCTGCTCGTCCGCCAGGGCCATGAGCGCGGCGAAGGCGGGAGCGGCCGCCGAGGTACCTCCGAAGATGAAGTAGCCAAACAGCCCGCCAGGATCGGTATGGCAACTGGCATCGGCGCACACCAGATAACCATCGTCGGAGGAGGCGGAGAAGGCCAGGTCAGGAACCTCACGCATGCCCCCGTCGCCCACCCCCACACCGTGTTGCCAGCCAGGTTTGGGGTAGAGGTAACTGTCACCTCCGCCGCTGGCTGAAAGCGGCGCGGCCGGGTCGCAGGCGGTGGGATCGAGGCAGCTATCGTTCCAGGCAGTTTGGGGTATGGGCATCAGGGCGGAGCCATGTGTCTGGGCATTGTTGGCGGCGCTCCAGAAGGCCGCGGCGGCGCTGCCGCGGTCGAGCAAGCGAGTGCCGCCCACGGCGGTGTCCCAGGGAGTGGAGGCCAGCCCGTTGACTGCCAGGCCGTGCGACGCTGCCGGGGTGGCAGCGGCGTTGCTATCACACCCCGCCGCGCCACTGTCGCCGCTGCTCACCACCACGGAGATGCCCTCTGCCGCGGCCTGTTCGAAGAGTGAGTTCCAGAACTGATTTTCGGTGCTGCCGATCTGCGCCTCGCAGGCGGTGTAGCTGAGGCTCATGACGTCGGCCAGATCCTGCTCGACGATCGCTTGGGCGGAGAGGATGATGCCGTCGGTGGCGGCGGTGCCGGCCGACACCACGATTTTGACTTGCGTCGCGGGCGCCAGGGTCCCCGCCCACTCGCTGTCCAGGATGGCTTCGTACTCATCCCCATCGTGCAGCTCGCCGGGGTCGGGGCCGCTCACCACCACGGTGGGGAGGTTGGCTTCATCCTGCGGGACAAACAGGTGGCGGAAATCAGCAACATCGCTGAGATTGATGTTGCTGCGGGCGACGATGGCGATGCTGGTTCCCTGGCCATCCAGCCCCGCCGCCCACAGCGGCTGCATCTGAAAGAGCACGCCGAAATCGGCCGGCACCAGCGCGTGCTGCGGCTGCCCCAAGGCGTTGCTGTAAGTAAACGCAGGCCGAGGGAAACCGGACTGTGATAGCTGGCCGGTGCCACGCCCCAGCGAAGTGCCCGAGGCGAGAGGAAAATTGTTCAGCGCCACCACGCCGGCGATCAGGCTCTGCAACCGGCCGGGGATGATGGCGGGCGAGTGGTTGCCCCAGCGCTCGCCCGAGCGTGCCTGGTAGCGGTGAATCTCAGTCTGGAAGGCGGTAGCGATGGCGCCGGCAGTGGCATCGAAGCTGACCACGCTGCCGCCCGGGCGGACGCGGATATTGCCGAAGCCCTGCTGCTCCAACCATGTTTCGACCGCCGCCTGCGCCGCGGCCGTGGCGCCAAAGCGTAGACCAAAGGCGGCGGGCGTGAGCCAATGGTGGTAGAGGGCGGTGCCGGGCGTTTGCTGCTCGAGCAGCAGCTTCTGCAAGTCGGCGCTCTGCTGGGGGGTGCGCCGCAAGAGCAGCAGCACCTGCCGCATGGTGAGACCTTCGGGTGCCGCACCCAAGTCCACGGCGCGGCTTTGATTGGCGCGAACCTGCGCGCCCGCGCCTATTGCCAACAGCAGCCCCAGGACCAGAATCCGCACTGACGGATTCGAGCCCGGCCGGCCAGAGGGAGGATGCCCTGGGACCAGCGCCGCCGCTGTGGATTAAACAAAAGTGGGGCGAATTAAACCGCCAACGAGACCTGGCGTGAAGTGAGATGGGTTTGCAATATGTCGTTCGATAGCCGCTTGCTCAGGTACACCTTGGAGTTGCCGCTGTCATCGGGATCGGGCTCGAACTTGAGGACATCAAACTGAAGATGATCGAGGGCGGCGCGCATGCCGTAGAAGCGATTCTTGGTCTTGACCACAAACAATTGATAGTCGTGGCGCAGCGCCCATTCCTCCTGCTGCTCGGTGAGGGCGCGGTAATGTCCCTGGTGCCGCCACTGACTGCGGGTTCCGCCCAGCCAGCTATAGAAGACGCGCTGGTGGCCAAATGGTACACAGGAGCCGAGCCTGTGGCTGAGGTCGGCGATTTCGGGCTCGACCTCCAGGGTCGAAAGGCGCAGTTCGTGGCCCACTTTGAACGCAACCGGCATCCAGTGGCTGCCGTCTTCAGGGGATGGCGCGAGCGAGATCAGGATGAGGTGATCACGGGATTGCAAACGCTGGCGGAGATCGGCGGCGGTTTTGGGGTTGGCGAACTCCTGGAAGTACTGTTCCATGTACTCCACTTCCAGGCTTCCTGCCTCGAGGCTGTATTGCCGGATAATATGTGCCACACTGGCCGCCCTGTACCCAGGGAATAGCTTAGCCTGCCCGGGTACACATGGCCAGCGGGGGCGAGTCAGGCGGAGCGGGCCGAGGATTTGGAGGCGGGGAGCTTGGCGGGGGGATGGGCGTGGAGTTCGGAGGCGAGATAGCGGCCGGGCCAGTGGCAATGGGGGCAGACGACGCGGTAAATGCCGAAGTGTTCCAGCTTGCCGCAGTCGCGGGTGGCGAAGATGACGCCGCAGCGCCCGCATTTCACATGATAGGGAGTGGGATGGGTGGCACCCATGGACTATATGATGTTGAGCGCGGGCGGGCAGGTGCCCACCTATCCGGCCGAAGTGGCAGGGGAGCCGGAAACGATTTCTGGCTGGCCGGGGAGGGCGGGGCCGGTATAATATCGAAGACATTCAGCCAGGACGGCGCCGCCGTAAGCAAAGCGGCGTCAAGGGCCAATATTCGCCTGCCCCGCGCAGGTGCGGGAGACGATACCTCTCTGCTCAAACTTCCGGCCACGCTTCGCCCCCACCCGCGCCCGCGTCGCGCCGCCTTCGGCCATATCCGCGGGTTTGGGCTCGGCTTGTGCTTGCTGGTGATGCCGGCGGCGCTGGCCGCCCAAGCAACGCCGGGGGCGCCGGCTGCCGCCCAGTCGCCCAACATCATCGCCGCCATCGAGTGCCACGGCAACCACCGCGTCCCCTGCCAGACGATTAAGACCCGGATTACCAGTAAGCCGGGGGCTGTCTACGACCCCAACGAGATCAACCGCGACTTTAACTCGCTGTGGAACCTGGGGTACTTCGACGACATCACCTTCTCCACCGAGAACACCCCGCAAGGCATCATCCTGCACGTGACGGTGACCGAGAAGCCGCTGGTCCGCGACATCAAGTACGAAGGGCTGAAATCCATCACCGAGTCCGACGTTTTGGACCGCTACAAGGCCCGTGGGGTGCATCTCGAGCGTGACGCGCCCTACGATCCGACGGTGGAGAAGCACGCCGAGGTGGCCATCAAGGAACTGCTGGCCGAGCACGGGCGGCAATTCGCCACCGTGACCCCGGTGCTTAATGTGTTGCCGCCGAGTTCGGTCAACCTGACCTTTAAGGTGGACGAAGGGCCCAAGGTCAAGGTGGGCAACATTGCCTTCACGGGCAACAAGGTTTTGAGCGACGGCACGCTGCGCGGGGCGATGAAGCAGTTGCACCCCATCGGCATCCCCTACTCGCTGATCTTCGAGAACCTGTTCAGCCGTACCTACGACGCCACCAAGCTGTCAGCCGACATGGAGAGTGTCCGCGACGCTTACCAGAACCGGGGATACTTCGAGGCGTTGGTCGAGGACCCGACCATCAAGCTGCGCTCAACCCAGGGCTTCAAGCTGCTGTTTTGGGGCGGCAAGCCGGGCAAGGAAGTGGACCTCACCATTCCGGTGGTCGAGGGAGCGAAGTACAAGGTCGGCAAGGTGACCTTCATCAACAACCACTTCATTACCAACGACTACACACTGACCAACGTTCTGGGCCTCAAGACCGGCGACGTGATGGACGTGGACAAGCTGCGCAAGGGCTTGCAAGCGCTGACCAAGGTGTATGGCCAGTACGGCTACATCAACTTCGTGGCCACGCCCGACCCGCGGCCGGATGAAAAAGACAAAGTGGTGAACATCACCATGGACATGCAGGAGGGCAAGCCCTTCTACGTGCATCACATTGAGTTCAGCGGCAATACCACCACGCGCGACAAAGTGATCCGGCGCGAGCTGCTGCTGGACGAAGGCAGCCGCTTCAACTCCACCGCCTGGGACAACAGCATTCTGCGGCTCAATCAACTAGGCTACTTCGACACCCTCAAGCCCGAGGATGCCACCATCACCCAGGACACCAGCGGTCCGGAGGGTGCGGTGGACATCAACCTGCACGTCAAGGAGAAGGGCAAGAACAACATCGGCCTGCAGGGGGGAGTGAGCGGCATCGCGGGCAGCTTCCTGGGGTTGAACTACTCCACCAACAACTTCCTGGGGTTGGGCGAAACTCTGGGAGTGTCGGTGTCGACCGGGTCGCTGCAGAAGAACTTTACCTTCTCGTTTACCCAGCCCTACGTCCACAACCGCCCGATTCAGCTGGGGTTCACCGCCTACGTCAACGACTTCCATTACGACCAGGCGAAGGCGGCCTCCATTCTGGCGGGCCAGAACCTTGATTCCTACTTCGCCGGGCTGGGCGCCAGCAACCTGCTGAACTACGCGCAGAACTCGCACGGCTTTACGTTCAGCGCCAGCTATCCCAAACCGCGCTCGTTCACCCGCTTCGGCCTCACCTACCGCTGGGACAACTCCAACCTGCGGCCGTTCACCTCGGCGGCCTCGCTGCTGTTCAGTTCGGTGGCCTACCGCGGCATCTCGGGACCGAGCAACCTGAACGGCATCCGGACCAGCGAACTGATTCCCTCATTCACCATCAACACGGTGGACAATCCCACCTTCCCCGAGCACGGCAAAAACATTTCGTTGTCGCTGGGAGTGGCCGGGCTGGGGGGCAACGTCAAGATTCTGCAGCCGAGCGCGTTGCTGGAGTATTACCATCCCTTCGGCTGGCACAACGTGCTGGCGATGCGCTTCCTGGGCGCCAAGGTTTCCGGCTATGGAGGCAGCGAGCCGCCGACCTTTGATCGCTTCTACGTGGGCGGTGAGGACACCGTTCGCGGCTTCGACATCATGGCGATCACCCCCATCGCCCTGATTCCGAGCGAAACCCAGGTCACGCTGATGGACCCCTTCAACCCGGGCCTGCCGCTGACCAAGAACATCCCCAACCCAACGCCGGGCAATCCCGGCGGCACGATCGCCAAGACCTTCACGGTCAGCATTCCGACCTATCAGTTCGCCACCCCGGGCGGCGACACCGAGGCGATCGGCAACCTGGAGTACCGCATTCCGCTGTCGCAGGGCGCCATCCCCATCTCGTTTTCGCTGTTCGCCGACGCCGGACTGGACATGATTACCCAGCGCAGTCAGTTTCAGGTGAATCAGGCGGTGGTGGACCGGCTGCAGAACGACTTCGGACGGGCGTTCTCGCACACCATCCCGCTGGTGCCGGGCACCAACAACCAGTTGCGTCTGTCGACCGGGGTGGAGATTGAGGTGACGCTGCCGGTGGTGCACGCCCCGGTACGGCTGTACTACGCCCTCAACCCCGGCCGTGTGAACAAGCTCATCAACGTGCCGCAGCTGTATACCCAGGCCGATTTCGAGCGCGGCATCCCGGCCGCTTTCCTGACCGATGCCGACGTGCAACGGGCTTTGCAGTTCACCATGCATCAGCTGCAGATCGCCCCCGGCACGCCCTTCCGCGAGGCGCCCCATGTACTGCGGTTCACCATTGGCCGGACGTTTTAAGCGGTGGCCGGCCCGCCCTCGTTTTGGACCCAAGTGCCTGTTATAATCCTGTGTATTCGAGGATCATCATGACTTTTCGCACCCTTGTTCTGGCGGGTTGTTGCGCGACCCTTCTGGCACCTGCGGCCATGGCGCAAGCCAAGCCTGCCGCGCCCCCTGCCGCCGCCGCTGCTCCCATCGCCTCACCCACGGTGACCGGCCCCAGCAAGATCGGCTTCATCAACATTCAGGAAGCCATTGCCAGCACCGAGGAAGGCAAGAAGATGGCGGCTGATCTGAAGTCGCGCTTCAGCCCCAAGCAGACCGACCTGGAGAACCAGCAGAAGGCGATTGACGCCTTGCAGAAGCGCTTGCAAGACGGTGGCAACACCATGAGTCAGGCGGCCAAGGACGACCTCACCCGCCAGATCCAGAGCAAGCAGCGCGACTTTCAGCAGGACGTGCAGAACTTTCAGTCGGACACCCAAAGCGCCGAGTCGGACGCCATGAACACCATCGGGCAGAAGATGCTGCCGCTGCTCAAGAAGTATGCCGACGACCACGGCTACACGGCGATTGTGGACATCAGCCTGGGCTGGCCGCAGCAGTCGGTGTTGTACTTCAACCCCGGGACCGTCATCACCGGCGACATGGTCAAGATTTACGATCAGGCACACCCGCTGGCAGCATCCAGCACGACAGGCGGTAACCGCTGACATGGCACGCCGGACGCAATTCTGGTTCACGCTGGCGCTGAGCGGGGCGCTGCTCGCCCCCTTCGGGCTGGCACAGTCCACCGCCAAGCCTGCCACTACCCCGTCCGCCGCGGCCGCCCTGCCGCCGCTGCCGGGTCCGCCCACGGTGACCGGTCCCAGCAAGATCGGTTTCATCAACATCACCCAGGCGATTGCCAGCACGGTGGAAGGCAAGAAGCTGCTGACCGCGCTGCAGGCCAAGTTTGCGCCGAGTCAGACGGCGCTGGAGAACCAGCAGAAGGCGATCGAAGCCCTGCAGAAGCGCCTGCAGGACGGCGGCAACCTGCTCAGTCAGGCGGCCAAGGATGACCTCAGCCGGCAGATTCAGGCCAAGCAGCGGGATTTCAATCAGGCGCTGCAGAACAGCCAGCAGGACTACCAGAGCGCGGAATCGGATGTTTTGAACACGGTGGGGAACAAGCTGCTGCCGGTGCTCAAGTCCTACGCCGACCAGCACGGCTATACCGCCATCGTGGACGTGAGCCAGCAGTGGCCCTCGCAGCCGGTGTTGTACTTCAACCCCGGCGCCAACATCACCGGCGACATCATCAAGCTCTACGACCAGCAACATCCTTAATTGGCGCGGGCGGCGTTACTTGGCGCGGGCCCCTGTCGGGCTGCGCCCGGCATCCCGCTTTCCATGAACCGCCGATGACGCGGCGCCGGGGACCCGGCTTCACTTGGCGCGGGCCCCTACCGGGCTACGCCCGGCATCCCGCTTTCCATGAACTGCCGACGACGCGGCGCCGGGGACCCCACGGCCCCAGCGCCGCATTTTCGAGAGGGTGCGCGGTACCTGGCGCGAAGCTCTGCCGCACTCTCCGGGCGCCGGCGATCCGTTGAAGACGCGGCGCCCCATGGCCCCAGCGCGTTTGTTGATTGGCGCGGGCCCCTGCCGGGCTGCGCCCGGCATCCCGCTTTCCATGAACCGCGGATGACGCGGCGCCGGGGACCCGGCTTCACTTGGCGCGGGCCCCTACCGGGCTACGCCCGGCATCCCGCTTTCCATGTACCGTCGACGACGCGGCGCCGGGGACCCCACGGCCCCAGCGCCGCATATTCAGAAGGGGTGTCTCGCGCGAAGGTCTGGCGCACCGTCGGGAGATGCGGAACCACGGCGCGGCCGCCGGTGGTGGAGCGTCGTTGGCGGCCTTAGAGAGCGGGCGGCGAAGCCGGGTGCCCGCGATTCATTGAAGACGTGGGCGGTGCGTGGCGCGAAGCACTGCCGCATTGTCGGGAGATGCGGAACCACGGCGCGGCCGCCGTGGTGGAGCGTCGTTGGCGGCCTTAGAGAGCGGGCGGCGAAGCCGGGCGCCCGCGATCAATACTGATAGAAGGAGAGCTCGTGGGTGCCGTTCTGGATCCAGACGCGCGCCTGCCGGCTCTGGATATGGTTGATGGTGACGATGGCCACCAGGCCGCTGGCGTGGCCGCCGGGGGGCGGGCCGAGATCATCAATGTGGTAGGTGTTGATGATGCCCCATTCGCTGCTCGGTCCCCAGTCGCGCATGAAGGCGTCCATGGAGTACATTTTGGGGTTGGCCTGCCAGATGAAATAGGCCTGTTGGAAGTTCTTCGCCACCACGGCATCAAAGAAGCTGTCCACGGTGCGGCGGGCGACGTAGCGGGGCCAGTAGAGCACGCCGACAATCGCCACAACCACCACCACGGCGACGATGATGCCCAGCACACGGTTGCGCCGCGCCCGTTTGGCATCGAAGGCGGGAGCGTCAAGCAGGGTCATACTTGTATTGAAACACGGCTGGGCCGCACCCGGCGACGCCCGCGCCGCCGCGCCCTGTCCAGCGCCAGACCGATCAAGCGGTCGAGCAGGGCGGGGAAGGGAACCCCGGTCGCCGCCCACATCATGGGATACATGCTGATCGAGGTGAACCCGGGCATGGTGTTGATCTCGTTGAGATAGAGCCGGCCGGAGGACCGCTCGAGGAAGAAATCCACCCGCGCCAGCCCCTCGCAGCCACAGGCCTGGTAGGCGCGCACGGCCAGATCGCGAACGGCACGCGCGGTGCGGGCCGGAATCGGGGCCGGCACAAGGGTGCGCGAGCCGGCATCGGCGTACTTGGCGGCGTAGTCGTAGAACTCGCGTCCGGGGATCACCTCGCCCGGCGTTGCCGCGCGGGGATCGCGGTTGCCCAGCACCGCGCACTCGATTTCGCGGGCGTCAAGGCCCTGCTCAATCACCAGCTTGTCGTCAAAGCGGAAAGCCTCGCGCACCGCCGCCGCCAGCTCCCGCCGCCCGCCGACCTTGCTGATGCCCACCGAGGAGCCCATATTGGCGGGCTTGACGAAGACGGGGTAGCGAAGGGCCTTCTCCAGCCGCGCGGTGGCCTTCCGCGGCGCGCGCCACTCCACCGCATCGAGCGTCACATAGGGACCGACCGGGAGTCCGGAGGCCAGGAAGAGCCGCTTGGCCACGTCCTTGTCCATGGCCGCCGCCGAGCCGAGCACACCGGAGCCGACATAGGGGAGGTTGAGCATCTCCAGCATTCCCTGGATGGTGCCGTCTTCACCGTAGGGTCCGTGCAGCACGGGGAAGACCACGTCCAGGCGTCGCAACGCGGTCCAGTCGGGGGTCCATGCCCCCTCGCGGCTGATGAGGATGGGCGTGACCTGATACTTCCTGCGGTCGAGGCTGGCCATCACCGCCTGGCCGGAGATCAGCGAGACTTCGTGCTCGCCGCTGCGTCCGCCGCAGATGACCCCGACGCGCAGTTTTTTCCCGCGCCGCACCGCCACGGCTTACGCTCCCACCGGCGCGCCGGTGTCCTTGTAGCGCTTGGGGCGGCGATTGGCCTGGAGAATTTTTTTGCGCAGGCGCAGCGACTGGGGGGTGATCTCGACGAACTCGTCGTCGGCGATGAACTCCAGCGCCTGCTCCAGCGTGGGAGCACGGAAGGGCACCAGGCGGATGGCCTCGTCGGCCACCGAAGCCCGCATGTTGGTCAGCTTCTTTTCCTTGGTGGCGTTGACGTCCATGTCGCCTTCGCGGGCATTTTCGCCCACGATCATGCCTTCATAGACTTCGATCCCGGCGCCGAGGAACAGCACGCCGCGCTCCTGGATGTTGTTGAGGGCGTAGGTGGTGGTCAGGCCGGCGCGGTCGGAGACCAGCGAACCGGTGGGGCGGACCGCCATCTCCCCCATGTAAGGCACCCAACCGGCGAAGAGGGAATGGATGAGCGCCGTGCCGCGGGTCTCGGTCAACAGCGCGCTGCGCAGGCCGATGAGACCGCGGGCGGGGATTTTGAACTCCATCCGCACCCGGCCGGAGCCGTGGTTGATCATCTGCTGCATCTCGCCCTTGCGTGCACCCAGTTTCTCGATGACCACGCCGACGAAGGCCTCGGGGCAATCCACCACCACCTGCTCCTGGGGTTCGAGACGGCCGCCGTTTTCGGTCTTGATGACGATCTCGGGTTTGCCCACCATCAACTCGTAGCCCTCGCGGCGCATGGTTTCGATGAGGATGGCGAGCTGCAATTCGCCCCGTCCCAGCACGCGGAAGCTGTCGGCGCTGCCGGTCGCCTCCACCCGGATGCTGACGTTGGTCAGCAGTTCCTTGTCCAGACGTTCGCGCAGATGGCGGGAGGTGACGAACTGGCCTTCGCGGCCGGCCAGCGGCGAGGTGTTGACGGTGAACACCATGGCCAGGGTGGGTTCATCTATCAGCACGGGCGGCAGGGGAGCGGGATGCTCGGCGTCGGTGATGGTCTCGCCGATCTGAATGCCTTCGACGCCGGCGATGGCCACGATGTCACCGGCGGCGACCTGCTCGGCCTCCTCGCGCTGCAATCCGCGGAAGGTGTAGAGGCGGGTGATTTTGGTTTTGACCAGTTGGCCATCGAGCTTGGCGATGCCCGCTTCCTGGCCGATCCGCACCCGTCCCTGGAAGACCCGTCCGATGGCGATGCGCCCCAGGTAGTCGCTGTAGTCCAGGTTCAGCACCTGCAGTTGCAGGGTGGCCTCGGGGTCGCCCGCCGGCGCCGGGATGGTATGGATGATGGCCTCGAACAGCGGCTCGAGGTTTTCGCCGGCGACGGCGGCGTCGCGCGAGGCGGTGCCGGCCTTGCCGTTGGTGTAGAGCACGGGGAAATCGAGTTGCTCCTCGGTGGCGTCGAGATCAATGAAGAGATCGTAGATCTCGTTCAGCACCTCGGCCGGGCGGGCGTCCTGGCGGTCAATCTTGTTGAGCACCACGACCGGCGCCAGGCGCTTGCGCAGCGCCTTTTGCAGCACGTAGCGGGTCTGGGGCAGCGGCCCCTCGCTGGCGTCCACCAGCAGCACCACGCCGTCCACCATGTTGAGGGCGCGCTCGACCTCGCCGCCGAAGTCGCTGTGGCCGGGGGTGTCCACGATGTTGATGCGGGTTTCTTTGTACCAGAGGGCGGTGTTTTTGGCGAGGATGGTGATGCCGCGCTCGCGCTCGAGGTCGTTGCTGTCCATGACGCGCTCGGCCACCGCCTGATTGGCGCGGAAGATGCCGCTTTGACGCAGCATGGCGTCCACCAGGGTGGTTTTGCCATGGTCCACGTGGGCGATGATGGCGATATTGCGTATTTCAGCCGAGGGCATGATTTTCAAGGGGTTACCAGCTTCCATTTTAGCAGGTGGCAGGAATCCGGTTTGGCGGCCGCGGATGGCTGCGCGAAGGAATGCGCTCTATTGATTGGCGAGCCCCGGCCTGCCCGCGCGAGCCCACGAGCGATTTTTTGTAACATTTTTTGGCGGGTTTGGCTGATTCCACGGAGGTTAGCCTGTTACACCGATTGACCTGCTCGCTTTTCTGACTGGCAGGTTGTCAAACAGTCCGGCATCGCGGGTCGGCGATGCCCCCTGGGGTAGCGGGCGTGATTGTGCCCGCCGGACGCAGTGAGTTAGATGCAAGTGTCAGGACGCGGGGCAGTCTCATCCGTGATGGGCGGCGCCGGAAGCGCCTTCGCACAGATGGCCGGCGTATGATGATGGCGAGGTGGGGCAGTGAGCGTCTCGAAGGAGCCGAACGCAGAATCCAGGTGGACCCAATGGGAGCTGGCCACCCGGGAGCCAGCGCCAAAACGCGCTCGGCAGCCCGCAAGGCGCTGCTGGGCATGGTGCGGAGCGGGAGCCTGGACGAGGCGCTGTCGGGGGACCAGCGCAGTGCTACGTCCGGGCAGCTTCCTCCCGCGAAGAAGCCGCGCGCGGGCCGCTAGCGGCCATCTTCATTGACGGGCGCGGGCCCCAGCGCGCGACTCGCTGAGACGCTCGCGCCGCCGCGCGTTGGGCTTATGCTCGGTCGGGCTTGGGGCGGCGTTGATTCCCGGGGCCTCGAGCCCGAACTGCGCCTGCGGAATTTCGCGGCCTTTTCGCGCCGACTTGGCCCACGGTGCCAACGGCGCGGCCCTCCCCCGCGTCCGGCGTAACGAGCTATTTT
>DATBPS010000165.1:0-2503 GCA_036561225.1 Terriglobales bacterium | reverse complement strand
CGCGCAGCACGCGCTCGGTCTGTGGGGCGTCGCCGAGGGTGAGCTGGGAGCGGTTGAGACCCACCGCGCGCCGGCCGAGCGTGGACAGGAATGCCTGCCCCAGTTGTCCGTGGGCGCCAAGGACAAGAAATTCCGGCCGCTTAACCGCCAAAGAGCGCTTCTTCCACCGCCTGGCAGAGGCAGTGGCCGATGAGGATGTGGCACTCCTGAATGCGCGGCGTCTCGCGGCTGGCCACCGCCAACAGGATGTCGGCCGCCTCGCGCAGCTTGCCGCCGCCTTCGCCGGTGAGGGCGATCGTCGTCAGGCCCAGCTCGCGCGCCTTCTGCAGCGCCGCCACCACATTCGCCGAGTTGCCCGAGGTCGAGAGGCCGACCGCCACATCGCCCGGCCGGGCAAAGGCTTCGAGCTGGCGGGCAAAACTCAACTCGTAACCATAATCGTTGCCGATGGCGGTAAGTGATGAAGAGTTGGCATGCAGCGCCAGAGCCGGCAAGGGACGGCGCTCGGCCAGGTAGCGGCCGACGAACTCGGCCGCCAGGTGCTGGGCATCGGCAGCGCTGCCGCCATTGCCGCAGAACATCGCCTTGCCCCCGCCGCGATAGCATGCGACGAGCGCCGCCGCCGCGCGCTCCATCGCCGCGCCCGCCGCGGCCAAAGTGGCCTGCTGCACCGCATGGGTGCGTTCAAAGTTGGCGCCGAACAATTCGCGATGTGAAGTCATGGACAAGCCGCCGGCCAATCCGGGTGGGCGGCGTACCATTCTACCGTCCGCCGCAGCCCATCCTCCAGTGCCACCTGCGGTTCCCAGCCCAATTCGCGGCGCGCGCGGCTGCTATCCATGGCATAACGGAAGTCGTGGCCGGGCCGGTTGGCCACCGGAGTGATCAGCGCCCGCGGCCGCTGGAGCAGGTCGAGCAGGCGCTCGAGCAGCGCCCGGTTGCTGCGCTCCTGGCCGCCGCCCAGATTGTAAACGCCGCCCGCCTCCCCGCTCTCGGCCGCCGCCAGAATCCCGGCGCAGGCATCCTCGACGTACAGCCAGTCGCGCACCTGCGTGCCATCGCCGTAAAGCGGTATCGGCCGGCCGGCGAGCGCGTGGCGGACCGCCAGCGGGATCAGCTTCTCCGGAAATTGCTGGGGGCCGTAGTTGTTGGACGGCCGCACGATGATGGCGGGCAGGCCGTGCGTCTGGACGGCGGCGCGCACCAACAGGTCGGCCCCCGCCTTGGAAGCAGCGTAAGGCGAGTTGGGCGCGAGCGGCGACTCTTCCGTAAACCGCCCGCTCGGCCCCAGGCTGCCGTAGACCTCATCGGTCGAGACCTGCACGAAGCGCCGCACGCCATGCCGCCGCGCGGCGTCGAGCAGCACCTGCGTACCCACCACGTTGGTGCGCGCGAAAACCTCCGCCGCGGTGATGCTGCGGTCCACGTGCGTCTCCGCCGCCAGATGCACCACCACGTCAGGCCGGAAGCTGGCAAACGCGACCTCGACTGCGACGGCATCGGCCACATCGGCCTGGATGAACTGGTAGCGGGGATCGCCCGCGCAATCGGCGACGTTCTCCAGCCGCCCGGCGTAGGTAAGCGCGTCCAGGTTGCAGAGCGAAATCTCTGCCTCCCGTTGCAGCAACCGGCGCACCAGGTGGCTGCCCATAAAGCCGCAGCCGCCGGTAATCAGCCAGCGCTTCACCCCAGCTCCTGCTGCGCCCGCGCCCAGCGCTCGGGTGTACCGATGTCGAGTAGCGCGCCCTGGTGCACGAACCCGTACAACCCGCGGTCGCACCACTGCGGCAGCCAATCGCGCTCCAGCGAGGAGGCGGCGCCCGCGGGCATTTCGCCCAGCAGCGCCTGGGAAAAGAGATAAATGCCGGCGCTGTGGTAGCCCGCACCCGCATGGGTCGGCTTCTCGGCGAAGCTGAGCAGCCGGCCGTCAGATGCCAGCGTGATGACCCCGGCGTCGGTACGCGCGTCGGCGGGCGTCACCACCAGACCCCCCGGCATTCCGCTGGCCCGCACTGCGGCAAAGAACGCCGCCCAATCGAGGCCGGGCACCGTGCTGTCGCCATTGCACACCAACACCGGATCGCTGTTCAGCATGCCACGCGCCAGCGCCAGCGCCCCGCCGGTGCCCAGCGGCTGCCGCTCCTCGGAAAAGACCACCTCGGCCGGCCACCGGCGGTTGGCAAAATGTTGGCGGATGGCGTCGGCGCCCACCCCGGTGCAGAGCACGATGCGCCCCACGCCTGCCGCCGCCAGCTCGTTGACCAGCAATTCCAGAAAGGGCCGTCCGCCTACCGGCGCCAGCCCCTTGGGCACACCCGGCAGCGCATCGCGCAGGCGCGTGCCCAGCCCTCCACAGAGAACCGCGGCATCGAGCGGGCCGTTATGCATAGACATTGGTGGCGGCGAGTGGACTCGAACCACTGGCCTAGGGATTATGAGACCCTCGCTCTAACCATCTGAGCTACGCCGCCAGACCGGGCAGGAACCTCGCTATTTTAGCAAA
>DATBPS010000164.1:0-13312 GCA_036561225.1 Terriglobales bacterium | reverse complement strand
TCGAGGGAGCTGGAGTGGGTCTTGTGTTCTTGAAAGCCGATGGCCGCCAGCGCGTCCAGAATCACGCGCGACTTGACTTCCAGTTCCTTGGCCAGGTTGTTGATGCGAATGGTCGCCATCCTAGGTATTGTGCTCCGGCGTTTTTGTCTCCGGCGCCGCCGCGCCTTCCGGTTCGCTGCTGCTTACCAACTGTGATCCTGAGGCTTCAGCTTCGGCGTCGTCGCCGCGCGCGGCGGCGGACTCGGCGGCGGGTTCGAGACCGTCGCGGGCCGGCAGCTCGGCGCTGTCGGCGAGCGGGGCATCGAGCACCCCGCGCTGCTCCTCGGCCTCCAGATCCTGGCCGGTGGCTTCCAGTTCGCCCTCGGGTGTGGCGGTCAGTTCCGGCTCGGCGCCCGCCGTTTCGGCGCCTTCTCCGGACTCACCCTCCAGCACGCCGAAGAAACGATTGACGGCGACGAAGATCTTGGCCACCGCCTTGGGCCCGATGCCGGGAATCTCCTGCAACTGTTCCGGGGTCAGGCCGCCCAACTGCTCCACGGTGGCGATGCCGGACTCGCCCAGACGGGTGGTGATGCGCTCGCTCAACTCGCTCAGCTGTGACAGGGGCGTTTCGCTGACCACGCCATCCCCCACCAGCGCCGACATCTGCTCTTCCACCTCGCGGCGCTTTTCCTCTTCGCTTTTGATGTCAATCTTCCAGCCGAGAAGCTTGGCCGCCAGGCGCACGTTTTGGCCCTTCTTGCCGATGGCCAGCGAAAGCTGGCTGTCGTCCACCACAACTTCCAGGTGGTGTCCCTCGGCATTGAGTATGGTCACGCGGCTGATCTTGGCCGGGCTGAGGGCTTTGGCGGCGAACTCGACCGGGTCTTCGTTGTACTCGACGATGTCGATTTTCTCGCCCCGCAGCTCGCGGATGATGCTCTGCACCCGCATGCCCTTCATGCCGACGCAAGCGCCGACACAGTCCACATCCTTGTCGCGGGAGAAGACGGCGATCTTGGTGCGCTCGCCGGCCTCGCGGGCAACGCCCTTGATCACCACCGTGCCGTCGTAGATCTCCGGCACCTCGGCCTCGAACAATTTTTGCACCAGCGCCGGATCGGCGCGCGAAACCATGACCTGCGGACCCTTGGCGGCCTTTTCCACGCCGCGAATGACCACCCGCACGCGCTCGTTGTTGGCGAACGACTCGAGCCGCGATTGGTCGCGGCGACCGAGGCGGGCCTCGGTATGCCCCAGGTCCACAATGACGTCCGGCCCCTCGGTGCGTTTGACGGTGACGTTGACCACCTCGCCGACCCGGCCAATGTACTCGTTGTACACGGTATCGCGCTCGGCTTCGCGAACCTTTTGGAAGATGATCTGCTTGGCCATCTGGGCGGCGATGCGGCCCAGACCTTCCGTGTCCTTCTTCAGGCGTACTTCTCCGCCCACCTCCGCCGCCGGATCAATGGCCCGGGCTTCGTGCAGAGAAATCTCCAGGGTCGGGTCGGTGACCTCCTCGGCCACCTTCTTCACCGCGTAGACAGAAATTTCGCCGGTGTCCTTGTTGAGCACCGACTCCAGCTCCTCCAGCGTCTTCAGGTGCTTGCGGGTGGCCGCCAGGTAGGCGTCCTCGACCGCGCTCACCACGATGGCGGGATCAATGCCCTTGTCGCGGCTGATCAGTTCAATTTGTTGTTGCAGTGGACTTGCCATAATTTCACCCGCGGATCAGCCCCGTTTTCCGGGCCGCGCCGCCTTTCCCGGAGCGGGCCAGAGCGGCGCCAGTTGGGCCCGCTCTATGTTGTCGAAAGCGATGGTCACCGTTTCGGCCCCCTTCGCCTCCGGCCGCAGCCGGATACCCCCGGCCACGCACCCCTCTAAGATCCCCGTCCACGAGCGGCTTGCGGCCACCGGTGTCCGGGTCTTCACCTGCGCGCGCTGGCCGGAGAAGCGTTCGTAATCCCCAGGCTTGACCAAAGGCCGGTCCAGCCCGGGCGACGACACTTCCAGGGTGAACGGACCGGGCAGCGCCAAGTCACCGGCCGCTTCCCGCTCATCGAGAGCCGCGCTCAGCGCCCGGCTTGCCCGTTCACATTCCGCCAGCCCCACGCCTCCGGGCTGATCCACATACACCCGTAATAGCCTCTGGCCACCCTCGCCCTTGATCTCGCATTTGACAAGATCAAGGCCGGTAGCGGCCACCACTTGACCCACCAGCGCTTCCAAATCTGGCGAACGGTTCATCTTCGCCCTATCTCATAACCTTGCAATGCCAACAAAAAAGTGGGCTTGCGCCCACTGATCGGGTCGGCACCGGACTTTCCTCTCCAATGATACCGCACCTCGCCGGGGGTTTCCAGCCGCTTCCCACGCACCCCTATAATTAGGACCATGACCTTGGCTGTGGTCCCACCGGCTCGATGCGGTTTATGGGAGTCGCAAGGGCGGCGGCATGCCGAAGCGCGGCATCCCTACCGCAGCGATTTTCAACGTGACCGGGACCGGATTCTACACGCCCGGGCGTTCCGGCGGCTGGAAAACAAGACCCAGGTCTTCTCGCGCCGTTTCTCCGACCACTTTCGGACCCGCCTGACCCACACCCTCGAGGTCGCCCAGATTTCGCGTACGGTAGCCGGGGCGCTGGGCTTAAACACCGACCTGGTGGAGACGCTGGCCCTGGCCCATGACTTGGGGCATCCGCCCTTCGGCCACACCGGGGAACAGGCGCTGGACGCCCTGATGCGGCCCCTGGGGGAGAGCTTCGATCACAACCTGCAGGCGCTGCGGATCGTGGAGCAGTTTGAGGTTCGCTATGCGTCGTTTCCGGGCCTGAATCTGACCTTCGAGGTGCGGGAAGGGCTGGTGAAGCATTCCCACGACTACCTCGAGGAGGAACACCCCGAACTGGCGGAGTACCTGCTCAACCTCCGCCCGCCGCTCGAAGCCCAGCTGATCGATCTAACCGATGAGATCGCCTACTCTACCGCCGACCTGGACGATGGCAGCGAAGCGGGGCTGCTGACCCAGCCGCAAATTGCCGAGGTGGCGGTCATTGGCCGCCTGTTCGAGGTGGTGGATCAGCAATACGGCCCGCTACTGCCCAAGCTGCGCTTCAACGAGATGCTGCGTCGGCTTCTGGATCACTTTGCCACCGACCTGATTCAGAACCTGGCCCCGCAGCTGGCGACGTTTGCATCGGTGGAGGCGATACGGCGCCATCCGGTAAGGCTGGCGGCCTTTTCACCCGCGGTGGAGGCGGAGCGACAGGAATTGAAGCGCTTCTTGTACCAGAACATGTACCATCACGCCCAATTGGCGGAAGAGCACGTGCAGGCGGCGGCCACAGTGAAGCGTGTGTTCGAGCACTTTGTCGCCCATCCGGAGCGGCTGCCGCCCTCGTACCGGCAGGCGGCGGCGAAAGGGCGGCCGGCGCGGGTGATTTGTGATTATCTGGCGGGCATGACCGACACCTACATCCGGCGACTGGACACGCGGTTGGCGGCGGGCGGGCCGTATACTGATAACCGAGCATGGCCGACAGCAACTCCCAGCACGAAGAGCCTCTCCTGAAGGTCAGCGACCGCCGTCATTTCACCGAAAGCGGCGAGCGGCGGGCAGGGGTGGATCAGAAGGAATATGAAGAGCGTCCGGCGCCCGCGCCGCCACCGGCGGCGGCTGCGGCCAAGCCCAAGGCGGCCGAGCCGCCGCCGGCGGCCGCGACAGCCAAGACGCCGCCTCCCGCCCGACCCGAACGTCTGGCCGCGCGCGAGATTACCCTGGTCGGACTGATCCAGGATTTATACGCCACGGCGATGATGCAGATGGGGGCGGAGTTGCAGCCTGGCCAGCCGGGGCAGGTGGACATTGAAGGGGCGCGGGAAACCATCGACCTGCTGGGAATGCTGCAACAGAAGACGCACGGCAACCGCGACCCGCAGGAGGAGCAGCTGATGAGCGCGGTGCTGTACGATCTGCGGCTGGCGTATGTCGAGCTGATGCGCGCCGCCACCCGCATGCCGCCGCTGCCGCCGCCGCCGGGCGGCCGCAAACGCTGATCGTTTTTTTGTGCACGGCACGCTCACCGTACTCGGCTCCGGCACCTCGACCGGGGTACCCACACTCGGATGCGGGTGCGAGGTGTGCCGCTCGAGCGACCCGCGCGACCAACGCCTCCGGCCCAGCCTGTGGCTGAGTTTCGGCGGTCACAACGTGGTTTTTGACACCACCCCGGATTTCCGCACCCAGGCGCTGCGGGCGGGGATACCGTCGCTCGATGCGGTGTTGTACACCCATAGCCACGCCGACCACATCATGGGCATGGACGATATCCGGCCGTTCAATTTCGGCCGGCCGGAGGCACTGCCGATCTACGGCAACGCCGCCACACTGGCCGATATTCGGAGGGTGTTTCAGTACGTGTTTGAGGCCGAGCCCACCGCCAGCTCGATTCCCCGGGTGGAGGCGCGGGTGGTGGAGGGGCCGGTGGACCTGTGGGGAGTACGTTTCGAACCGGTCGAGGTGCTGCACGGGTCGCTGCCCATTCTCGGCTACCGTTTTGGAGCGAATGCCTACCTCACCGATGTCAGCGCCATACCGCCGGCGAGCCGGGAGCGGCTGCGGGATCTGGACGTGCTCATTCTGGACGCGCTGCGGGTGCGGCCGCACCCCACCCATTTCCATCTAGCGCGGTCGCTGGAACTGGTGGCGGAACTGCGGCCGAAGCGGGCGTATTTTACCCACATCGCCCACGAGATGGGGCACGCCGTGACGGAGGCGAAGCTGCCGCCGGGAGTTCATCTTGCCTACGACGGCCTGCAACTGGAGGTGGGGCTGTAATGCGCATCCTGCATCAACTTCCGGCCGCGGGGTCGCTGGCCACGGTGGCCACGGTGGGCAACTTCGACGGGGTGCATGTCGGACATCAGCAACTGCTGCAGGCGGTGGCGGCCGAGGCGCGCGGCCGCGGCCTGCCGTCGCTGGCGATCACGTTTACGCCGCATCCGGCGCGCATCCTGCGGCCGGAGGCCGCGCCGCGGCTGATTACGCCGGGAGCGATGAAAGCGGAGATGATCGCCGGATGTGGAGTGGACCTGCTGCTGGAGTTGCCGTTTCACCGTGATCTTTCGCTGCTCAGCCCGCGCGAGTTTGTACAACAGATCCTGGTGGCGGGCGCGGGGGCGCGAGCGGTGCACGAAGGGGAGAACTTTCGTTTTGGCCATCGTCAGCAGGGAACGGTGGCGTTGCTGCGTGAGCTGGGGGGCGAGTCAGGGTTCGAGGTGACCGTACACGCCGCGGTGATGGTGGCGGGCGAGGTGGTTTCGAGTTCCCGGGTGCGGGAATTGGTGGCCGCCGGAGAGGTGGCGGGCGCCGCGGATTTGCTGGGGCGGCCGTTTGCGGTGCGGGGGCTGGTTGCGCCGGGGCGGGGGATTGGCCGTCAGCGCACGGTGCCCACCCTGAACCTGCAGCACTATGAGGAGCTGCTGCCCGCAAACGGGGTCTACTTTACCCGGGTGGCGGTGGGCGGTGAGGCGCGGGCGGCGCTGACCAACGTGGGCGTCCGCCCGACGTTCGGCGAGGGCGGGCCGCTAAGCGTGGAATCGCACCTGTTGCGGCCGCCGCCCGCGGGCATTCCGGCCCATCTGGGGGAGAGCATGGAGATTGCGTTCCTGGGGCGGCTGCGCGACGAGCGACGTTTTGCCTCGCCGGAGGCGCTCAAAGCTCAGATTCAGGCGGATGTGGCGGCGGCGGAATCATTCTTCAAACTCCCGCCCGGTCACTGCTAGCATGAGGGTAGAGACACGGTCTCAACCCACACCCCAAGGAGTCCTGCCATGAAAACCCGCCTAGTCCTGGCCGCCTGCGCCCTCGCCGCCTGCTCCGCCCTGGCCGGCGCCCAGGCCGCGAACCCCGTGGCCAGCGCGCTGCGCAACTCGTTGAAGAGCGCCAACAACAAGATGGTCGCCGCCGCCAAGGAGATGCCGGCGGAGAAGTACAGCTTCAAGCCCACGCCCGAGTCCATGAGCTTCGGCCAACTGGTGCTGCACGTGGCCAACTCGAACCAGAGCATGTGTCAGTGGGTGAGTGGCGCGGCTCCGGCCATCAAGACCACGCTGACGCCCACCTCGCCCAAGGATGAGCTGGTGGCCTTTTTGCAGAAGTCGTTTGACTACTGCCAACAGTCGCTGGGCTCGCTCACCGACGCCGACCTGGGCAAGGATGTGCAGTCGTTTGGCGGACGCAAAGTGAGTCAGGCGCAGTTGATCCTCACGTTGAGCGACGACTGGGCGGATCACTATAGCCAGCAGGCCGCCTACCTGCGGTTGAACAAGCTGCTGCCGCCCACGGCCCGCCCCCGCGGCCGCCGGTAGCGCCGGGCCTGGTTCCCGGCCGCTGCGCCGGACCCGTTTAGCGTTCGGGGCGGAGAGCGCGGCCCATGAGTTCGGCAACGGCCTGGCGGGGCGCGAGGTGCTCGAACAGGACGCGGTGCATCTGGCGGAGGATGGGCATCTCGACCCCCCAACGGGCGGCGAGCTGGACGGCGGCGGCGGCGGTGCGCACGCCTTCGGCCACCATGGGGGTGGAAGCCTGCGCCTGGGCCAGGGTCTGGCCGGAACCAAGAGCGATGCCCAGGGCGCGGTTGCGGCTGAGCTCGCCGGTGCAGGTGAGCACCAGATCACCGAGGCCGGCGAGGCCGGCCAGAGTTTCTGCCGCGCCGCCCATGGCAATGGCCAGGCGGCTCATCTCGGCCAAGCCGCGGGCGATGAGAGCGGCGCGGGTATTGGAACCCATTCCCAGGCCCTGACAGATGCCGGCGGCGATGGCGATGACGTTCTTGAGGGAAGCGGCCAGCTCCGCTCCCACCACGTCGTTTGAAGTATAAAGACGCAGGGTCGGGGACGACAGGCGCTGTTGCAGAGAAACGGCGAGAGCCGGCGATTGAGCCGCGACCACGACCGCGGTGGGATCGCCGGCCGCCACTTCGCGCGCGAAGGTGGGTCCGGTGAGGGTGGCGAGGCGGGAAGACCAGTCCTGCCCCAGCACCTCCAGGGTGACCTCGGTAACACGCAGACTGGTGTGCTCCTCAAGGCCCTTGGTCGCCAGCACCATCTCACTTGCGGGTGGCAGTTGGGGGCACAAATCGGTGAGCACGCGGCGCAGGGCGTGGGAAGGGACGGCGATGACCAGCAGCGGCGCACCCGCCACGGCGCCCAGGTCAGGGGTGGGGACAATGTTTTCCGGCAGGGCGAAGCCGCGGAGAAAGACGTTGTTTTCGCGTTCGGCGGCGATTCTCGCGCCCAAGTCCCGCTCGTAGACCCACAGGCCCACCTGGTAGCCCTGACGGCTGAACTCGAGGGCCAGCGCCGTGCCCCAACTGCCCGCGCCCACCACCGCCAGTTGCTTGTGACCCGCCGGCAGGCTCACGCCGGCCGCTCCAGGCGGCGGCCGAACTTGTGTTCGGTGCCGTGCCGCAATCTTTCCATGTTGGCGCGGTGACGCCAGAGGATCAGGGCCGCCGCCAGGCTGGCGGCAGCGATTTCGGCCGGGGCTACGGGGCGTGGGCTGAGAGGGGCCAGGAGCAGCGGCAAAGCGAGGGTGGCGCAGATCGAGGCCAGGGAGACGTAACGCCAGATGCCCAGCACGATGAGGAAAACGCCGATGGCGCCGGCCAGGGGCAGGGGCGCCCAGGCCAGAAATGCGCCCAGGGCGGTGGCCACGCCTTTGCCGCCATGGAAGCGGAGCCAGGGGGTGTACATGTGGCCCGCAATGACCGCCAACAGAATGAGGGAGAGCAGGGTGGTGTTACCGGGGGCTACGCGCAGTCCCAGCCACAGGGCCAACCATCCCTTGGCGGCATCCAGCAGCAGGGTGAGCAGGCCGAGTGTCTTGCCCGCCGAGCGCAGCACGTTGGTGGCGCCGATATTGCCGCTGCCCGAGTGGCGCAAATCGCCGCCAGTTCTCAAGCGGTAGAGGAGAAAGCCAAAGGGGATGCTCCCCAGCAGGAAGGCAACGATGACCAGCGTCCACCTCATTCCGTTGCCATTGTAGCGTGCGCGGTTGTAGCCTGCGTGGCCGGGCCCCAACGAGCGATTTTTTGTAACATTTCTTGGAGGTTTTGACTGATTCCATTGGGGGTTAGCCTGTTACAGGTGTAACCGGCTCCCTTGTATTGGGTCGAACCGTGCCCGGAGGACGCAAGTAGTTGGATGCAGATGGCAGTGACAAACTTGTGACAAACATGCGTCCCTGACATGGCGGGCGGATCGAGCGGGAGCGCCCGTCAGGGGCCGGCCTGGGCGGAGAGACCGGGGTGGCGGCTGCGGTTGCGATGGGCGCGCATCTGGGCGGACCAGGCGAGGAAGCGGAGGAGTTCACGGCGTTCGCGCCAGCAGAAGCGCAGGAAGACGGTCAGGGTGACGTCGTCGGCGGGGATGCCGCTGTAGGTTTCTATGCGCCAGCGGAGCAGGGGGCTGCGCCAGGGGCGGAAGTGGTGGCCGCGGGTGGCGGTCCAGGCGAAGCGCAGGGGTTGCAGGAGGGCGGGCATCAGTTCTGCCCCGGCGGGGTGAGGTTGTAGTAGAAGGAAAACTGCAGGGTGATGAAGGGACCGTGAAAGGCGGAGGGCAGGGGAGGGAAGGGATTGGAGGCGCTGATGGAGGCCTGGGCAGCTTGATCGAGGGCGGCTTGACCGGAGAGCGAGACGGGATGAATGCCGGGCTGCTGCGGGATGCTGCCGTTGGTGGCGATGTTGAAGATCACCACCACGCGGCCCTGGGCGCCGAGATACACCGCCTCGGGCATGACCGCGTACCAGTTGCGGCGAACAATCTCGATCACCCGCTGCATATACGAAGAGAAGTCCACGCCCTGGGTGTCGGTGAGGATCTCCACTCCGGCGCCGGTCTCTCCGGGCGCGGAGCTGCCGCTGCCGGAGGGAGGGCGGGGGAGTGGGGTGACGGAGGTCATGCTGCGCTGTCCGCGCGCGCCGTCGCGCGCGGCGCCCTCGATGGCGCGTTGCAGCGCCGTCGCCGGGCTGATGTTCAGTTTCAGCTGCGGGTTGGGAAGGGGCTTGGGAACGTCCTCGAGTTTCAGCCCGGGCGGCTCGGATTTGGGCTGCTCCTTCGGCTGGGCGGCGGGCGGAGCGGCGGCGGGCTGGGGCGGAGGGGCGGCCACCGGCGGCTGGTTGGTGACCGGCCCCGGCGGCGGGGCGGCGGGAATGGGCCGGGGCGCCGGGCGGAGGGCGGGCGTGCTCAACGAATCGCGGATCTTATCCTGGCGGTCGAAGTGGCGGTTCTGGTCGCTCAATGCCCTGGGGTTGACCGGTGGTTTGGGTTTGACCAAATCTTTGGGCAGCTCCAAAAATGTGAGTTGGTTTTGTTGCAGATCCTGCTGCGGGGTGGGTAGACGCACCACCACCGGTCCGAAGAGTTTGGGCGAGAGCAGCAGGAGGATAATCACCGCCAGGTGGGCGATGACCGACCAGAAGGCGGCCGCCTGACGACGCCGACGGCGGCGTTCCTCGTTGAGTTCGAGGAGCAGCGATTCGACGTGGAATTCGGCGCCCCGGAGCAGCGGGGGCGGGGGAGGGAGTTGGTCTTCGTCTTCCTGGTCCGCCAGTAGTCGAATCAGGGGCATTGCTGTGTGACCTTATCTTAACCCGCCACGGCGGTGCCGGCCGTTGCACAATATGTCCAGATCATGTCGGCATTTTCCGACAACTTGAAGCAGCGCGCCGACCTCGCGCAACTGATCGGCGAGGTGGTGGCGCTGCGGCCGGGCGGCAACGGGTTCATCGGCCTGTGTCCGTTCCACAGCGAAAAGTCGCCCTCGTTCCATGTGCACACCGCCAAGCGGTTTTATTACTGTTTTGGCTGTCATGCGCACGGGGACGTGTACCGCTTCTTCATGGAACTGCGCAAGGTCAGTTTCCCGGAAGCGGTGGAGCTGGTGGCCGAACGTCTGGGGGTGGATGTGCCGCGGGCGGCGGACGCGGCGGCGAATGATCCCCTGCGGCGGGAGCTGTTGCGCATCCATGCGGCGGCGCGTGATTATTTCGCCGATGCGCTGAGCGGCCGGGTGGGGGCAGCCGCGCGGGCGTATCTGGAATCGAGGGAACTGCCGCCGGCGGCGGTGTCGCCGTTTCATGTTGGATATGCCCCGGAGTCGGGACGCGGGCTGGCGCAGTTTCTCGAGGCGCAGAAATTTGCGCCGGCGCTGGCGCTGCGGGCGGGGTTGTGTCAGATGAGGCGGGAGAGCGCCGGGCGACCGGCGGCCGAGCCGGATCCCGGCAGCTTGCACTGGAGCGACCTCTATGACCGCTTCCGGCACCGGCTGATCTTTCCCATCCATGATGAGCGCGGACAGACGATCGCCTTCGGGGGGAGATCCCTGGCGGGCGATGACAAGGCGCCCAAGTACCTGAACTCACCCGAACACCCGCTGTACACCAAGGGCAAAGTTCTTTACAACCTGGACCGGGCGCGGGAGGCGGTGCGCAATCTGGACCACAGCATTCTGGTGGAGGGGTACTTTGATTGCCTGAGGGTGTTTCTCGCCGGTTTCCAGAACGTGGTGGCCAGCTGCGGGACGGCGCTCACCTCGGCGCAGATCGTTCCCCTGGGGCGGTTGAGCAAGAACGCGGTGGTGAACTTTGATCCCGACACGGCGGGGGCGGCGGCGGCGGAGCGGTCCATTGGGCTGCTGCTCGAAGAGGGGTTCAAGATGCGGGTGGTGGTGCTCGAGGGCGGGCTGGACCCGGATTTGTTCATCCGGCGGCAAGGGGCGGCGGCGTACGGGGCGGCGTTACGCTCCAGCCGGTCGTTTTTCGACTACCTGGCGGAGCGGGCGCGGGGGCAGTTTGATCTGCGTCGCGGCGAAGGCAAGTTGCAGGCGGTCAATCATTTGCTGCCCTTCATCAGCCATATTCATGAGCCCATCCTACGGCAGAGCGCGGCGGAGAATCTGGCGGCGCAGTTGGGCATTGACCAGCCGCTGCTGACCCGGCAACTGTTGGCGGCCGCGCGGCAGCGGCAAAGGCAGTTGAGCGGGGAGGCGGTGAAGCCTCCGGAGACGTTGTATGCCGAGCGGGTTCTCTTGCGGGCCTGGATGGAGTGGGAGCCGAGAAGGGCGGAGATCGCCGCGCAAGTGGCGGAGGAGGGTTTGCTGCAGGGGCTGGCAAGCGAGGCGATGTTTGCCGCGCTGGCGAGCGCTCCGGCGGGGAGCGACTGGCAGCAACTGACCGAGCGGTTGGGGGAGGCGGAGAGACCGTGGCTGGCCCAAATTGTGCTGAGTGCGGATGCCCGCGGGGTGCACGATCCGCCGCTCAGTGAGGGGGATTGGGCAGCGGCACTGGCCAGCCTGCGCGCGCGGCGGCAGGCGGCGCAACGCCGGGGGTTGCAAGAACGCATACGGGAAGCCGCGGCCAATGGCGACCGGCAGAGTTTGGCAACACTCTTGCGGGAGAAAACGGCGGCGGACATTGAGGCGCGAAAGTAGGCCTGATCCGAAACCTTCGGCCGCTTGCACTCATCTACAGAAGTGGGTGCGGGGTAACCATGTTTGTTGCCCATTCAGGCGCACATCCAAGTAAAATATAGGTTTGCGGCTCAAGCGCAGGCGCGGCGGCGTTACCCCGGAATGAGGAGCAATTTTGGCCATCGACGACAAATTTGAAGAGATCAGCAAGCTGGTGCATACCGGCAAGAAGCGCGCCTTCCGTTCCGAGGACGACAGCGGCGAGCTGAACGGCGAAGTGCAGTCGAGCGACGACCTCGATGACCTGATGTCGCGCTTCGGCCGGCGGCCGGGAGTGGAAGCGATTGAAGAGGTGCACGAGGAGGGCGCTGAGCGGCCCACCCTCGATGACGATGAGGCCGACCTCGACCTCACCCCCGGGGCGCTGGAGAAGACCAACGATCCGGTGCGCATGTACCTGCGCGAGATGGGCACGGTGCCGTTGCTCACCCGCGAAGGCGAGGTGGAGATCGCCAAGCGCATTGAGCGGGGACAGTTGCGGGTGCTGAAGGCGCTGTCGCGTTCGCCGATCGTGATCAAGGAACTGCTGGCCGAGGGCGAGGAACTGCGCGAAGGAGCGCGCGGGGTGAAGGAGTTCGTCCCGGTGGATGTGGAAGAGGACGAGATCTCCGAGGAAGTGCTGAAGAAGCGCACGGCGGAGGTGCTGGGGCAGATGGAGCAGATGGCGGCGCTTTTCCGCCGCTCGCAGCAGTTTCACGAGAAGTACGCGCACCTGCCGCGCAAGGGGCCGGAGCATCGGCGCGGGCATTACCAGCTTTCGCGGGCGCAGGTGGATTTGTCGCGGCTGATTCGCGGCATGGGCTTCACCCCGGTGGCGCGGAAGCGGATGGCGGAGCGGCTGTTCGGCATCGTGGATCAGATCCGCCCGCTGGAGATGCGCTACGCCAAGCTGGAGAACAAGCTGGCCTCGACCCGGGGCGCGGACGCCATCAAGGAGTTGAAGCGGGAACAGCGCCAACTGCGGGAGCAGATTCAGGGGCTGGAGCATGAAGCCGGCGCGCCGGCGGCGGAGCTGAAGGCCACCCGGGCCACCATCGTGGTGGGCGACCATGAGGCGGAACAGGCCAAGCGCGAGCTGATCGAGGCCAACCTGCGGCTGGTGGTCTCCATTGCCAAGAAGTACACCAACCGCGGATTGCAGTTTCTGGATTTGATACAGGAAGGCAATATCGGCCTGATGAAGGCGGTGGACAAGTTTGAGTACCGGCGCGGCTACAAGTTCTCCACCTATGCCACCTGGTGGATTCGCCAGGCGATCACCCGCGCCATCGCCGATCAGGCGCGCACCATCCGCATTCCGGTGCACATGATCGAGACCATCAACAAGCTGATCCGCACCTCGCGGCAACTGGTGCAGGAGCTGGGACGCGAACCCACCAGCGAAGAGATCGCCAAGCGGATGGAAATTCCGGTGGCCAAGGTGCGCAAGGTGCTGAAGATCGCCCAGGAGCCGATCTCGCTGGAGACGCCGATCGGGGAAGAGGAAGACTCGCACCTGGGGGATTTCATCGAGGACCGGGGCGTGATCTCGCCCGCCGATGCGGTGATCAACGTCAACCTGAAGGAGCAGACCTCGCAGGTGCTCAAGACGCTGACCCCGCGCGAGGAGAAGGTCATCAAGATGCGCTTCGGGCTCGATGACGGCAGCGAACACACGCTGGAGGAGGTGGGGCAGTCGTTTGCCGTCACCCGCGAGCGTATCCGCCAGATTGAAGCCAAGGCGCTGCGCAAGCTGCGCCATCCTTCGCGCAGCCGCAAGCTGCGGGCGTTTGTGGAGAGCCTGGTCGAATAGGCTACG
>DATBPS010000163.1:0-34594 GCA_036561225.1 Terriglobales bacterium | reverse complement strand
GCTCACCTGCAGAGTTGCTCCGCCTGTCAGGCGCGCTTGCAGACTTGGCAGCAACCGTTGACAACTGCCTCGCAGTGGCCGGCGGCAGACCCCGACCCCACCTTGGTGGCGCGAATCTGTAACCAGCTGGCAGAGCCTGTTTCGCCGACCCGCGATCTGCGCTCCCGGCGCTGGGTCTGGAGCGCGGCGCTGGCCACCGGCATCGCCCTGACCCTGGCCGCCTGGCTGGCCCGGCCGCGTGCCGCGGCGCCCGTGGCGCCCTCCCGGCTGGTGGCCACTGCGGCCGCGACCACACCTTTGTTGCGCCTGGCGGTGGGTGAGCACCTTGACCAGGCCCAGATTCTCCTGCTGGAAGTCAAGCATGCCCAGCCCAGTGCGGGCGCGGTGGCCATGCGCGACGCTCGCGACCAGGCCCGGGAACTGCTGGCCACCAACCGCCTCTATGCGGCCGATGCCTCCGCCCACGGCGATCTGACCACCGCCCATGTTTTGGGGTTGCTCGAGCCCCCCTTGCTGGAGATTGCCCACAGCCCCGACCACCTCGACACCGGCCAGTGGCGCCGCATGAATGCCCGCTTCGCCTCCAGCGATCTGCTCTTCAAGCTGCGTGTTTTCGACCAGACCCTGACGGCTCGCCGCCAGGCCCGGAACTTTGAACAAAACGGTGACCTATGAAGCTCTGCCCTATGCTGTTCGTCCCCTCTCTCACCCTCGCCCTGGCTATGGGAGCTTTGGCGCAGACGGCGCCTCCCCCGCCCCAGCCGGCACCGCCCACTCCGGCGGCCCTTCCCACCCCTCCCCCGCCGCCGCGGGTCACCAAGCAATATCAGGCGGCTCTCGACATGATCAACTCCGCCCAGTGGGATAAAGCCTCGGCTCAGTTCCAGGAGCTGGCGGCCCAGTTAGAGGCAGCCCGGGCCAAGATGGGCGATGCTTCCCTCTACTGGCAGGCCTTTGCCGACAACAAGCTCGGCCGCCTCGATGCCTCCATGGCCGCGCTCGACAAATTGCATGCCGCCTACCCTCATAGCGACTGGGGACCGGACGCGGCCGCACTCGAACTGCAACTCCGCCAGGCCACCGGTGCCCGTGTCGTGCCCGATCTGCAAAAGGGCGACGATCTGAAGCTGCTGGCGCTCAACGGCCTGATGAACAGCAACTCGGCCGAGGCTCTGCCCATGCTGGAGAAAGTCATTAACGGCAACTCCTCGCCGGCGGTTAAGACGCGGGCGCTGTTCGTCCTGGCGCAGAACCACTCCCCGGCCGCCCTGCAGGAACTTACCGGCATTGCCCAGAGCAACACCAACCCGGAGGTCCGCGAATATGCCGTCCGGTACCTTGGCATGTCGGGGGGCGAGACGGGCCGGGCGGCGCTGGCCGGCATCTATGCCCACGACGCCACTCCCGCCATGAAGCGCAGCATTCTGCGGGCTTACATGATCGGTGGCGACCGCGCCCAGTTGCTGGCCGCGGCCAAAACAGAAACTGACCCCGAATTGCGCCAGGAAGCCATCCGCGAACTGGCCATGTCCGGGGGCAAGGATGAGCTGTGGCAGCTCTACCAAACCAATCTTCCCACCGACGCCAAGCTGACCATCATCCGCTCACTGGGCATGGCCGGCGACATTGACCACCTCATCCCGCTGGCCAAATCCGAGAGCGACCCCAAGGTGCGCCTGGAAGCCATCCGCAGCCTGGGCATGAACGGTTCCCCCAAGGTGGGCGACGCTCTGGTATCCCTGTATCCCGGAGCCTCGGACCGCGACACCAGCCGCGCCGTCATCCGCTCCCTTTTCATGCACAACGATGCCGCCGGCCTGGTCAGCCTGGCGCGCAAGGAGCAGGACCCGGAACTCAAGCGCGACCTGGTGCAGCAGCTTTCGCTCATGCACTCCAAGGCGGCCACCGACTACCTGTTGGAAATCCTCAACCACTAAGGACCTTCCCATGCGCACCCTCGCCACTTCCCTGCTTCTCGCGGCTACCGCCACGCTGGTCGCCGCCCAGGTGCCCGACTTCAGCCACGCGCAGTTCAGCACATCGCCCGCCACCGATCTCGGCGCTCAATTGCAGGCGGCCGAACAGATGCCCGGTCCGCGCTGGTGGGGCTACAGCGTGATGGGAATGCCCGAACACAATTCCAACTGTGGCGATACCGCCTTCCTCGAATCCGGCCATGATTGGAGCAGTCAGGACGACAACACCACGTTGCCGTCACGCCCGCTGCTGATTCTCTTCCGGCTGGAGAGCGGCAAAGTGGACAAGTTAAGAACTTATGACGCCACCTGCAAACTTGACGCCGGCGGCCTCCCTGTCCAGTGGCTCACCGGCGCCGACGCCACCCAAAGCGCTCGTCTGCTGACAGGCATGGCCGAGGCGGGACAAAAAAGTGCCCTCGGCCCTCTGGCCATGAGCCAGGGGCAAGCCGCCGAGCAGGCCATCGAGCAGTTGGCCACCGGATCAGCGCCGGAGGCTATTCGAGAGCAAGCCGTGTTCTGGTTGGGCGCTGAGCGGGGACCCGCGGGGTTCCGCGCGCTGCAAAGTATTGAACGTCAGGCCGACACCACCCCTGCCCTGCGCCGCCGGGTGGCCTTCGCCTTCTCGGTAAGCCATGAACCCGAGGGCATCAGCGAGCTGATCCGCATGGCCAAAACCGATCCTTCGCCGGAAGTTCGTGGACAGGCACTCTTTTGGCTCGGTCAGAAGGCGGACAAAAAGGCTGCCGGCGCCATTGCCGATGCTGTCGAAAACGATCCCGATACCCAGGTGAAGGAGCGGGCGGTGTTCGGTCTCAGTCAGTTGCCTCACGGCGACGGCGTGCCGCTACTCATCCACGTCGCCGAGAGCAATGCCAACCCGGCCGTGCGCAAGCGCGCCATCTTTTGGTTGGGTCAGTCCAAGGACCCGCGCGCCCTGGCCTTCTTCGAGAAGATCCTTTTAGGCTCGAAATAAGCGCTTAATAGCGGGAGGCCGCTACAGTCGGGTCAGTCAGTTCGATCTGCTGCACTTCCAGCACCGCTGAGCTGCCCGACTTCTTGCCGGTAACCGTCACCCAGATGTGATCAGGTTTGTTGCTCGCCTCCACCGCGGCGAGGGCACGTTTGGTCCCCTGGGCGTCAAACGGGGTGAAGTGCCCCTTGGTATCTACCACGCCATAGGTCAGCTTGGCGCACCGCATCAGGCAGTCACGTGTGTGGTCGGCCGGGTGGGAGGCAAAAGCGCTCAAACAGTGGCGATCAATCAACCAACCGGAGGTGGTGACCGCGCCCGCACGCCAGCGGACCACACCCACCGCCAACAGGACAAGAATGATGGCCGCCGCCCAGGCGCCCGCCCAGTGTGGCATCCAAAAGCGATGGCCGGTGGACACGGGTTCAACCGTCACGGCGGGGCGAAGTTTATCTCCGGCCAGCAAGGGTTCGTCCAGACCGGCTTCGAGCGCTGACCGTAAGCGTACGCTGGCCTCGGGAGGCAGAGCGAGATATTCCTCTTTGCCCAACAGCGCCGTCGTGACTTTCAAGTTCTGCAGCAGCGCGCGGCAGCGGGGGCAGCTCTCCAGATGGTCACGAAACTGGGCGCAATGGACGGCATTCAGCTCGCCGTCCAAATGCTCCGACATCCACGCCACGCTCTGTTCGCAACTCGTTACCATCCCGCTCATCCTCTCTCGCTTCCCAATCGCCCCAACGGTCCCGCCAGCCGCTCCCGCAACTGCAGCCGCGCCCGCAGCAGACGGGTCTTCACATTGGCCACGCTCATGCCCAGCAACTCGGCCGTCTGCTGGGTGGACAGCATCTGCATATCGCGCATGGCGATTACCTCTCGATATCCGGGCGGCAGTCCGCGCAGGGCATGATGCAGCAGCCGTTCGGTTTCGGCGCGTCCCAGTTGTTGCTCCGGGTTCTCACGCCATTCGGCCACGTCGCGCGGCATCAGGCCTTCCTCGGTCTGCCGCGGTTCGTCCAGCGACTCCCACAACCCGCCGTGGTTCTTGCGCAGCTTCATACGCGCGGTATTGAGCAATATCTGGGTAAGCCAGGTCTGAAACTTGGCTTCCGCACGGAACTGTGAGAGGTGCTCGAAGGCGCGCAGGAAAGTCTCCTGCACCGTCTCCTCGGCATCAGCGGCGTTGCCGGTGATGGCCAGAGCGGAGCGATACAACCGCCGCTCGTATCGGCTGACAAGGGTATAAAAAGCCTCCCGGTTCCCGGCGCAGGCCTGCCGCACAAGTATGAGGTCTTCATCAACTGCGGGTACGGGCTCGGGCATGCACCATCCTTCTTCGACGCGCGAACCGTAAGCTAGTTACACTTCCGCGGTTGGGACAATTCTACCCCGACACTCCCCCCACCCGATCCGTGGCGCGCCCGGCTTGTGGCAGTAGGCGCGCAGCACCACCTCATCGCCATCTTCCAGGAAGGCACGGGTCTCGCCGCCGGGCAAGGTCAGCGGCTGGCGACCGGCGGAGGTGATCTCCAGCAGGCAACCGCGAGCTTCCGGTTCGGGGCCGGAGATAGTCCCGGTGCCGAGCAGGTCGCCCGGCCGCAGATTGCATCCATTGCTGGTGTGGTGGGTGAGAAGCTGGCCGAGGGTCCAGTACAAGTCGCGGAGATTGCCGCGGCTCAGGCGCACTGCCGGGACCTTCTGCTCGCGCATCCGCTCGGTCTGGAGCCAGACATCCACCGACAGGTCCACTCCGCCGGTGCCGCGATCCGAGGGGGAGTCCAGATACGGAAGCAGGGCCGGGTCGCCGGGCCCACGCGATCCGGCTGCAACACGGTACGGCGCCAGTGCTTCCATGGTCACTACCCAGGGAGAAATGGTAGTGGCAAAGTTCTTCGCCAGGAAAGGCCCCAGCGGCTGGTACTCCCATCGCTGCATGTCACGGGCGGACCAATCGTTGAGCAGGCAAAGCCCAAAGATGTGGCCTTCAGCCTGCGCCAGTGGAATGGGATGGCCAAGCGCATTGCCCTGCCCGATGAAGATCCCCACCTCCAGTTCGTAGTCCAACTGCCGGGTTGGGCCGAAAGCAGGGGCCTCGCCCTCAGCCCCAGGAAGCTGCCCAGCCGGGCGGCGGATCTTCTCCTGGCTAACCACTACAGACGAGCTGCGACCGTGGTAGCCCACGGGAATGTACCGGTAATTGGGCAGGAGCGGGTTATTGGGGCGGAAGAGTTTGCCCACGTTCGTGGCGTGGTGGATGGAAGCGTAAAAGTCGGTATAGTCGCCGATGTCGGCCGGTAGCCGCAAAATGGCCTCAGCTTGCGGCAGCAGCGCCCGGGCGGAGCGCTCCCGCTCGCCCTCAGGGCCGGCACACAGCAGTTCGGTGCAGTGGCGGCGCAGTTGGCTGACCAGAACGGGGTCAAGGCCCATCAAGGGATTCAAGACCGGCTGGCGGCAAACTGCCCGCAAAGGCTCCGGCAAGGTCGCCAGCAAACCGATAGCATCGGCCGCCCGCAGATCGAAAATCTGGTCACCAATGGCCACCCCGATGCGCGCCTCACGGCCGGGGGCCGAGAACGCCCCGTAGGGCAGGTTGGCCAGGGGAAAATCGGTCTCCGGCAGGGCTGCGCTGGGCAGCCACGCCACCGCGCTCACTGGGCGCAGTGCTGATCGAAGGCTTCCGTCAGCGCTTGCGCGATCTCGGGGGCGCTATGGCCCTCGATCTGGCGGCGTTCGAGCATGAAGACCAGTTGACCATCCTTCAGCAGTCCCATGGAAGGCGAAGATGGTGCAAAGCCGGTGAAGTAGCCGCGGGCCCGCTCGGTGGCATCCATGTCCGCCCCCGCAAATACGGTAATCGCGCGGTCCGGGCGGCGGCCATGTTGCAGTGCCAGTGCCACTCCCGGCCGGGCCTTGCCCGCGGCGCAGCCGCAGACCGAGTTCACCACCACCAGCGTAGTCCCCGGCTGGGCCACGGCTTGATCTACTTCGCCCGGGGTGCGGGCCTGTTCGACGCCCAAGCGGGTCAATTCCTCGCGCATCGGCGCAATCATGAACTCGGGATACATGGCGACTCCTTGTTTGCTGTGGTTAATGAGGATTCAGAAGGTAGAGAAACCATCCGCCGGCGATGGTGCCACCCACAAACCATGCAAAGGCGATCAGGCCGTAGCGCACCTGGTCACGCAAGCCCTCGCGCAGGGTGATACCAAAAATGGTGGAGGAGAACAGTGAGAACAACACCACGGCGGTGAGATGCGAAATCGTCATCGCCTACCGCTTCCTTCCCAGCACTACGTCGCGGGCATCGGAGGCGGCCAGCAGGTTCAGCAATCCGGCGGCGATCAGAAAGTTCGTTCCGTAGTCCCCGATCACCGAATACGAATTGCCCATTCCGCCCCCCACCAGCCGGGTGATGAAGTAGAGCGCGCCGGCGCACAGGTCCCCGATCCAGCCCAGCATGTCGAGGATGTTGCTGGTGTTGAACCCGAACACCTTGCCGTGCATCGCCAGCCCCAGGCAGAACATGCCGATAACGCACACAAAGACCAGACTGCCGCGCACCCACTTCCGCGCCAGAAAGTAGCCCATACCCGGCAACAGCCATCCCAGCAGCACAATCCACCACCCGCCGGCCGTTGCCGGCTGGGCAGAAGGCTGTGAAGTCCTGGATTTAGCCACCGGTTGGCTCATTGTGGGCAAAATTCATATTCTCACGATTTCCGCCTGCCGCGGCGCGGTTACCTCGACCGTGCCGTTGCCGAGGTAGACATTGACCTCCGAACGGACCCCGAACGGTTGGCCGTGGGGACAGTACACTCCCGGTTCGATGGTGAAGGCAGTGTGGGGCAGAATCTGGCGCACATCATGGGTCTCGAAATCGTCCATGTTGGCCCCGCTGGCATGGACTTCGCGGCCCAGCGAGTGGCCGGTGCGATGCAAGAAAAACTCGCCCAGTCCGGCATTCTGAATGACCGCCCGCACCCTCTGATCCACCTCGAACCCGCAGAGGCGGCGGCCCGCGGCGACCGCCTCTTGCACCAGGGCGATGCCAGCCTCCCGTGCGTCGCGTACCACATTGAAGACTGAAACCATGGCTGGCGGTGGGTTCGCCTCCCCGGGCAGCAGGCAGTAGCCCACCCAAGTGACGTCATAGTAGGCGGCATCGGCGGCAGGAATCCTGGCTTCCCTGCCCCAGACATCCAGCAGCAACAGCGAACCGGCGGTGATCTTTGAAGACCCCTTCGCCTCCGGCTGATAGTGCGGATCGCCGGCATGGGCGTTGACCGCCACGATAGGTGGTTCGGCGGCCAGTCCCCCAGCTCTCATCCGGTCCACCATCCACTGCTGCAGTTCAAATTCGTTCCAGGACTCTTGCTCATCGAGCGCCACCCGCACGCGGGCAAAGGCGTCGCGGATGGTGGCGTCAATCACCTGCCCTGCGCGCCGGTGGCTGGCCAGCATCGCGGGGGTCCAGGCGGCGTCGAAGCGCGAGATCAGGTCGGCCGAACTCACCACCTCGCACCCCAGCCCTCGTATCTGTTCCACCGTCCCGGCATCCGCCAGTGAGATGGCCGGCAGATCGCAGCCCGGCGAGTACTGCATGGCGACCCGCGCCCCGCCGTGACCGCTATTTAGCAGCACCTTGAGCTGCTCACTCAATTCCTTCCATTGCGAATACAACGCCTTACTCCCCGGCAAACCGTCCAGTGCGCCCGATTCAATCCGATGCGCCAGCTTCCGCGGCTCGCCCTGTGCGGGGATGTAGTAGTACCAGCGCCGGCTGGCCATCTGGTCCGGCAGCCCGAGGATACGGTAGGCGATGGGGTCCCGCCGGTGGTGGTCGTAGAAGAGCCAGCCGTCCAGCTTATGTGCCTGTAGTTCCAATTGGATAGAGTGCAAATCCATAACTATTCCCTTAACCGTGTACCGGGCGCTCTCCGAACAGAGCCGTGCCCAGGCGAACCAGCGTCGCTCCCTCTTCCACCGCCACTTCATAGTCGGCCGACATCCCCATGGAGAGCTCCCAGCGTTGCGGCGGAGCCGGCAAGACAGCCCGAAGGCGGTCGCTGAGCGCGGCCAAAGCGGCAAAGTGCGGGCGGCTGCGCTCTGGGTCGGTCGTCACCGGGGGCACAGCCATGCAACCGATTAGCCGCAGGTGAGGGGCCGCACTCACCGCGCCCAGCAGTTCCTCGGCGGCCTCCGGCGCCAACCCATGCTTTTGCGCCTCGTGGCCAATGTTGATCTCCAGCATAATGTTCACCGGGGCGACCGCCAGGCGGCTGAGGCGGAGCGCCAGTTCCGGCGAGGCCACCGTCTCGATCACATCAAACGCCGGCAGCGCCTTGGCCGCTTTGTTCGACTGCAGAGGTCCGAGCAGGTGCCACTCGGCATCGAGATCGGCGAGGTCGGCCTGCTTCGCCAGGCGCTCCTGCACACGATTTTCTCCGAAGAGCCGCACCCCGGCGGCGTGGGCGGCGCGGATCTGCTCCACGGCCACGGTCTTGGTGGCGGCCAGCAGGCGCACGGCTTCCGTGCGGCGCCCGCGCCGGGCACACGCCGCGGCGATGGCTTCCTGGGCGCGAGCGACGGCGGCGGCAATGGAGTGAGGGGCCATCCGCCTTGAATATAGCAGCCAGTGCGGGGGTTACAATTTGGAACGGATGCGCGGACGCTTCATCACCTTCGAAGGCCTGGACGGCAGCGGCAAGAGCACCCAGATGGAGCGGCTCGCCGCAGACCTGCGCCGAAGCGGGCGGGACGTAGTCACCACCCGCGAGCCCGGGGGCACCTCAGTTGGTGAAAAGATACGCAGCGTGGTGTTGGGCCAAGGCCCGGCGCCGCTGGCCGAGTTGGCACTGATGGCGGCCTCGCGGGCGCAAAGCGTGGCGGAAGTGATCCGCCCCGCCCTCGATGCCGGCCGATGGGTGTTGTGCGATCGCTTCCATGATGCCACCGAGGCTTACCAGGGGGGCGGCCGCGGCCTCGATCGCACCGCCATCCGCGACCTCCACCGCCTTCTGTGCGCCGACCTGCAACCCGACCTCACCCTGATCTTCGACCTCGATCCCGTCGTGAGTCTGGAGAGGGCTCGCAAATTGCCCGCCGCCGGGCGCTTTGAAGCCGAGAGCATGGCCTTCTTTGGGCGGGTGGCGCGGACCTACCGCGAAATTGCCGCCCGCGAGCCGCAACGCTGCCGCCTCATCGCCGCCGAGGGCAGCATGGACGAAGTTGCCGCCCGCGTCAGCGAGGCCGCCAATGTGGAATGAGTTCATCGGCAACCACGGCGTAGTCGAGCAATTGCGCACGCTCGCCGCCGCGGGGCGCGAGAATCGTCTGCAGCGCACCCTGGTGCTGACCGGCCCCGAGGGCATCGGCAAGACCACCCTGGCGGTGATGCTGGGCATGGCGCTCAACTGCCTCCACCCGCCCGCCCCGGGAGATATCTGTGGCCAGTGCGCCCTATGCCGCCAAACCTCGCGGCTCGATACTCTGCCCGAACAAATTGAGGCCGCTCTCGCCCATCGTGCCGCGGAGGTGAAGACCAACCCGCGGGCCGCCGCACCCCTGCAGTTGGCGCTGCATCCCGCCATTCGCCTCTATCCCGCCGACGGCGATTTTCTCTCGCTGCCACAGGCTCGCGCCATCATCCACCAGACTCAACTTCTCCCTGATGCCGGACGCACCTGGACGCTCATCATCCCCGACCTCGACCAGGCGCGCTGGGCCACCCAGGCGGCCCTGCTCAAAACTCTGGAAGAGCCGCCCCCGGGCGTGGTGCTGGTCGCACTCGCCGGCAACCCCGGGGCGCTGCTGCCTACGGTTCGCTCCCGCGCGCTGGAATTGCGGTTGGCGCCGTTGGGCGTCGAGGAACTGACCCGGGCGCTGCGCCAGCGCCGCCCCGCAGAAACTGGAGATGCCGAATTGGCAGCTCGTCTGGCGCACGGCTGCCCCGGCCGGGCGCTGCACTTCGACGTCGCGGCCTATCGCGATGCCCGTCGCGAAGTCCTTCAGTTTCTTCAGGCGGGAGTTGCCGGAGAACCGCTGACCTCAGTCTTTCGACTGAGTGAGTCCACCCGCGCGGGCAAAGAAAAGTTTGTATCGCTGCTGGAAATTCTTTATAGTGTCTTGCAAGATATTCTTTATCTCCAATCGGACTTTTCCGCAGGAATCGGCAATGTGGACTGCGTGGCCGACATGAATGAGTTGGCCCAACGAATCGCTCCGGCAGGCGTATCCGACGCCATCGCCGGACTGGACCGCATACAGGCAGCAGCTCGCCGCAATGCGTTCCGGCCGCTGGCGCTAGCCAGTTGGGCGCTGTCGCTGTCCGCTGGCCGCTGAAACCCGCCGGGAGCGCCGCGAAGAGATCGAGGAGCCGATTGCTATGGCCTCGCTGAACGACACCACCGCCCGCCGCTCGCCCGACTCCGAGCTGATTTCCAACCGCAAACTAATTCGCCCGTCACTGGCCGATGTGCGCGGCCAAGTCTCGCGTGCCACCGCCGCCGCCCCCGCTCTTGCCGCCACCACTCTGCCTCCGGCGCGCCTGCCCAAGAAGCCGGTGCCTCCGGAACAAACCAACGCCGAGAGCTTTTATTTTCTCAAGCAGATGCAGACCAAGACCGAGATGGTCATGGTGCTGCGCGACGGCGAGCGTGTCCGGGGCGTGATCGAATGGTACGATCGCAACTGCATCAAGGTGCACCGTACCGGCGAGCCCAACCTGCTCATCTACAAGGCCATCATCAAGTACATGTATAAGGCGGAAGACGAAACCCGTTCCTGAACTCTGGGACACGTGTCCACTACTGCCGCCGGTGCCGTGACCACGCCTCCTCCACCCCATCCTCCCCGCCCGCTGCGCCGGGGAGTGGCGCTGCTGCCATCGCTGTTCACGGTCGCCAACCTGGGCATGGGTTGGTATGCCATCCAGCAGAGCCTGCTGGCGCTGCAGGCGCCGCTTGATGCCGCCAACCTGCTTGACACCGCCGCCAAAGCCATCGGCTGGGCCATTCTTCTCGACGGACTGGACGGCCGCATTGCCCGCATGGCCAACGCCACCAGCGCCTTCGGGCGCGAATTTGATTCTCTGGCCGACATCATCAGCTTCGGCGTCGCTCCGGCTGTCATGGCCTACGTCTGGGGTTTGCGCTTTTTACAGACCACCCCGCACGCCGCCGTGGCCCTCAACCGCGTAGCGCAGATTGCCGTCTTTCTCTTCGTTGTCGCCGGGGCGGCTCGACTGGCACGCTTCAATATCTCCACCCACGAGTCCCATCCCTCCAACCCCGGCAAGCCCGGAAAGCGCTACTTCGTGGGGATGCCCATACCGGCCGCCGCCGGCACAATCGCTGCCATTGTCCACTTCTTCGCCTCTCCCACTTTCTTCTTCATGTCCGTCAACACCTCTTCCGTGTTGGCCGGTTTCTGGCTGGCGTTGGTGGTCGGATTGGCCTTCCTGATGGTCAGCACCTGGCGGTTTTACAGCTTCAAGGAGATTGATTTAGGGCGACGCCATCCCTATGTCTTTATGGTGAGCCTGGCGGCCTTCATGGCGGGCATCTGGTACTACTCCGAAGCGGTGTTGATGGGTTTGGTCGTGGTCTATGTAGGTTCCGCTCTGGTTTGGCGCGCGATTTATTACCTCCACCTCTATCGTCAACACCGCGCCGCGGCCGAGCTATGACCGCCTACCGCATCGCCATCGTGGGGGCAGCCGGCCTGCTCGGCAAAGAATTGGCCACAGGGCTGAGGGACCGCAACTTTCCTGCCTTTCCCCCGGCCCTGCTGGAGCTGCGGGGCGCCACCGCCGCGCCTGCCGCTGACCGTGGATTGCTGGAATTCGGCGACGAACCCATGGTCACCGAAGCCTGTACTCCGCAAGCCCTCGCAGACCGCGACCTGCTTCTGCTAGCTGGCGGACCCGATGAGGCCCGCCAAGCCATGGCCATGGCTCCCGCCTCGACCCTGATTGTGGATCTCACTGGCGCCATCGCTATGCCTGAGGCCGGGGGTCTGCTGGCCGGTCTCGAGACTGCGCCGAATGACGACCCTCAGACCGTACGCATCATTTCCGTCGCCCATCCCGCCGCTCAAGCATTGGCGCACATCCTCGACCGCCTTGCCCTGGCCGGACCCGCCGTCGCCCTCGCCGCCACCGTGTTTGAACCTGCCAGCCAGCTCGGCTGGCCCGGCCTGCGCGAGTTGGAACAACAGACCACCCGCCTGCTGAGTCTGCAAAGCATCCCTGATGAGGTCTTTGGCGGCCAGGTGGCCTTCAACCTTCGCCCCGCCATGGGTGGAGAAGTTCTTCGTGCCCGTATCGCTGATCAAACGGCGGCCCTGCGGACGGTCGAGGCCGGCCAGTCTCCCGCCATCGAAGTCCTGCAAGCCCCCCTGTTCCACGCTTCCCTGCTCTCTCTCTACCTGCGTTACAGTCATGATCCCGAACCAGAGGTACTGGCAGCTTCTCTGCGCAGCCCTTGGCTGACACCCAGCTCGATCCCCGATGCCCTGGCGGCGGCCGGCAGCGATACGATTCAGATTTCCGCCCCCCGTCGCGACGCCGCCGGCGGCTATTGGATACTGGCTGGCCTCGACAACCTCCGTCGCACCGTCCACGCCGGTCTCGACGCCGCACTGGCCGTGCTGGAGGCCCGCCGCCGGTGAAACCCGCCCTCCCCGCCCTCCTGGCCACCCTTCTCGCCCTCGCCGGTTGCGGCTACCATCTCGCCGGCCATGGCGCGGTGCTGCCCGCCGATGCCCGCGTGGTGGCGGTGCTGCCCTTTGCCAACCATACCCGTCAGCCCGGTTTCTCACAGGCCCTGAGCGCCGCCGTGGCGCGCGAGTTCGAACTGCGCGCCCACTACCGCATCCAGCCCGTCGCCGCCGGCAGCGATGCCGCCGTCCATGGCGATCTGCGCAGCGTCAGCATTCATCCGGTGACCTTTGACGCCGCCAGCGGCCGCGCCACCACGGTGGAAGTGGTCATCCATCTCCAGGCCTGGGTCACCGCCGAACCCTCCGGCCGCGAAGTGTTCCGCAACAACGATATGGTCTTCCACGAGCAGTACCAGACCAGCACCCAGCAGCAGAACTTCTTCGAGGAAAACTCCACCGCCTTCCTGCGCCTCAATCAGGAAGCGGCGCGCACCCTGGTCGCCGATATTCTGGAGGCGTTTTGAGCGCCGCCTTCCCGCTCCGGCCCTTGCAGCCCATCTATACACTGGTCGGCGACGAAAGCTACGTGCGCGACCAGTTCCGCGCTGCTCTGCGGGCCCTGCTCCCACCCGAAACCCTGGAATACGGATGGCGGGATGAGGACCTCGCCTCAACGCCCCTCGACGCTGTCCTGGACTGGGCTCTCAATCCTTCTCTCATGGCCCCGTTGCAGGTCTTCTGGGTGCGCAACGCGCGTGATCTCTTCGGCCGCGGCGCCGCTGCCGCAGTTGAGGCGTCCGACGACGAGCCGGCCACCGCCGGCAAAAAGAAGCACGGCGCCTTCCCGGATAACTTGCGGCGCTTCTCCGAACATGCCGGATCTCCTACCGCTGCCGTGGTGGTGTTCGTCGCCGATCACCTCCATATTCCTCCCGATCGCGCCCGCATGGCCCTGGAAGACAAATCGCGCCTGCAACGTATCGAAGCCACCCTGGGAGCGGTCGGGCCGCTGGTAGTGTGCGCCCAGGCGGGCGAGACGCAGGCGGCCGCTTTGGCACAACAAATGGCGGTGGATCTCGGCACGTCCCTGACCGCCCCTCAGGCCCGCCGGCTGGCCGAACTGCTGGAAGGCCAACTGGGCCTGATGCAACGCGAGATCGAAAAGCTGGCCCTCCATGCCGACGGCGCCCCGGTCTCCGACGCCGCCATGGCCGCCCTCCTTACCGGCGCCGCCTCGGCTTCCGCCTACGAGCTGGCCGAGTGCATGGCCCGTGGCGACCGCGCCGGCGCGCTGCGCCGCCTGCGTCAGTGGATGGCGAATGAAGGCGAGAGCGAAGCCATCGGGCTGATTTTTCAACTCAGCCGCGCCTTCTCCATGGCCCTGCTGGTGCGCGAGGCGCGGGTCAGCGACCGTAGCGGCCTTTACCGTGCTCTCCCGGAAGGCCTGCGCCCTCCCGGCTTTGCCGCCGACAGCATCCTCACCATGGCGCGCCGCATGCCCACCGCCCGCCTCAAGCGCGTGCTGCCCGCCCTGCAGGAGGCCGACGTAGCTCTCCGCAGCTCCCCCCCTTCGGTCGGAATGGTTCTCGAGCAGGTTATCGAGGCGGGTGTGAGGGATCGAGCGTAAGCTGATGCGCCTGATGGGCGGCCACCGCTGCGGCGGAAAACCACAAGGGCAGTCCCTGTCCTCGCAGATAGGCGCTGAACTCGTCGCGGTAATGCGCATCAAAAATCCGTCCCGACTCTCCCGTCACCAGGGTTAGCGAAGACTCATCCCAGTTCCCCAGGTCGGCGATGAAGCGCATGCTCGGCCCCAGCGTCGAACGGTTTCCCAACGCGGTGTTGCGCGCCTGCTTGACCGTCAGCGGGCTACCGTCCAACTCCACCGGTCCGAGATCAGCGTAGCCGCGCATAAACGGAATTCGCGAGAAGATCGGGTGGAGAAGCGATAACGTCTCCCAGTGGCCCCACGGCTGTGGCTGCCGCTGCGCTACCACTTCCAGGCAGTGCAGCAGAAGCTGATCCCAGGCATGAGGGCCGCTGTAGCCTGGCGGCAACCACTGCCGCGGATACGCTTGCAACAGCCACTGCTCGAACACCGGCGCCATGTCCCAGCGGTAGGCATCGGCCAGGGCGGGACCCACCTTGGCCGCGAGAACTTCATGCAACAGTTCCTGGCGGGTCTGGTAAGCGAGAGTCGCCGCCACCGAGGTGTGGCTCATATCCCCGCGGAAACCCTGCAAGGCCTGCAAGCTCACTTGGAGCCCGACCGGCGGTGGCACCGCTTCTATTGATTGGCGCGGGACCCCGAGTGGCTTCGCCACTCGACCCGCTTGACGCTCGACCGGGCTGGGGACCCCTTGAGCCCCAGCCCGGTCGGGTCCAGCCGCCACCACCCGGGCGGCAAAATCGCGGTCCTGCTCGGAAATCACATCCGTCTGCACCCGCCCCATCGCCCGCGCATTCCAGCGGGCAATCCCGCCCAGCAGGGCGTATATGCGCCGAGTACGGTTGGGTGCATCCCAGGTGGTCGAAATCGCAGTGCTATAACCATCCGGCGTAACCCGCCCGTTGGCCGTGGCCACAATGCCGCCGGGCGGATCGAATATTCGTGGCAGCTGGTCAAACGGCACCCAGCCCCGCCAGGCATACGCCGCCGCGCCTCCAGGCACGGGCACGGCCCCGTCAAACCCCCGCCGCCGCGGCACCCAACCCGCCAGTTGATAGCCGATGTGCCCGCTGGTATCGGCGTAGACGAAGTTCTGCGGCGGGCCGGCAAACCCCGCCAGCGCGCTTTCAAACTCCTGCCAGTTCTGGGCCTCATCCAGGGCGAAAAAGACATGCGGTGCCTGCAGAGCGCCCGGCGCGTAGAGACTCCAGGCCAGCGCCAACTTTCCGCCTCCGTCCGAAGCGATGAGCGGACCGTGCGGCGTCACTGCAATATCCAGAGATACCGCCGCCTGCCCTTTGACGCCAATTACCTCGTGCCAGTGACGCAGGGGCTGCCATCCGTGCGGCGTGAGCACATTCCCTTTGCCATCCAGCGTCTCGCGATAGAGATCCTGCACATCGGCCATGGAGTTCGTCAGACCCCAGGCGATGTGATCGTTGTGGCCGATGATCACCCCGGGCACGCCGGTGATCGCCACCCCCGCCACATGCACTTGCGGCGAGCTCAACTCCGCCGCCCACCACAACCCCGGTATCTGAAACTGCAGGTGCGGATCATTGGCCAGAATCGGTTGGCCGTTGAAGCTGTGCGCGCCTGAGAGCACCCAATTGTTGCTCCCGCCGTGTCGCGTCGCTCCCGCCTGCAACTCCGCCGGAAACACCGGCAGCTGCGCGCGTTGATTGGTTGGCGTCCTGGATACGCCCGTATACGCGCCCGGCGGCACGTCCCACGGCGAGCTTTCGGGAAACAATTGTGCCCCGAGCGCCGGTCCCAGTTTGGCCAGGAAAGTCTCGCGCATCAGCTTGCTCTCATACCCTGACGCCAGGACGTTGTACATATACGCCGCCAGCGCCAGCGAGTCGCGCGGCTGCCAGGCCTCGGGGTGATAGCCTAGAAGCCGGAACTCCAGCGGCAGCAGCACCCCTCTCCGGGTCATGTAGTCGTTGACACCTTGGGCGAAGGCGCTCAGCAGCGCGGCGTCGCCTGCGCTCAGACGCCCTGCTTCGGCGGCGGCGGTGCGTCCCAGCCCCAACTGGCGGTTGTCCTTGTCCACCTCCAGCGCCACCGGACCGAACACTTCGGCCAGTCGTCCCTCTCCCAGCCGCCGCATGAGATCCATCTGCCACAACCTGTCCTGCGCCATGGCAAATCCCTGCGCCAGCACCAGGTCATGAATGTTCCCGGCGCGGATATGGGCGATGCCGCGGCTGTCGCGGATCAGCGTTACCGGCGCCTCCAGCCCCGCCAGCTCCAGCCGCCCGTCCATCTGTGGACTTTCGAGCCGAATGTAGCCGTAAATCAGCCCAAAGCCGGCCAGCAGCAAACAAATCAGGAAGACGAGGGCGCGACGGACCCAGCGCCAGCGAAGATGCGGTGCGGTTGCCGAGGTTGCCGTAGCCACGGTCACCATTTTAGGGCGTGGCCGTCAGCCGCCGCAGCACCTTCCCCTGTGCATCCAGAAATTCAATCACCGGCACTCCCGCCTCAGACACCTGCATCCGTAACCGTGGATGGCCCTGCATGTCGTCCAGCACGACCGCGGCATCCTGCTGGGGTGTGCGACCGGCAAATAGACGCGCGGCCCCCAGTTCCCCGGCGGCCGCCTGACGCTGAATCCCGGCCTGCGCCTTCGTCTTGGCGCCCCCCGCCGGCATGGCCCGCACCGCCTGGATATGGTCCATCAGTTCTGACAGCCGCGTAGTCGGCCGCTGCCACACCCGCAACCCCGCCGAACTCTGCCCGTTGTCGTCGCTGTAAGTCAGTCCCACCGTCTGATCCTGCTTAAACTGGTCGAACATCAACCCGGCATCGGCACTGTACCCTTTGGCGTTCTGTATCGCACCAAAGGTCAGGCCCCCATCCTCATCTCCCAACGCGTTGTAGAAGATCAATCCGGCGCCGTCGTGCCGTCCCTGGCTCTGGTAGGTCTTCCCACCCATCTTTCCTTCCGGCATCTGCTGGCGGTTCGAGAGCACCATCTACAGCGCCCCGTCGGGCCCCACCACATTGATCCGCTGCACCGTCAAGGTGTCCAGCCACGAACCGCCCGTCTGCGGTCGCCAGGCGGCGATGGCCAGCCCGGCCAGAGCCAGCGTGGTCACAGTAGCGTAGGCCTTCCAGAGTCGAAGTTCGTTGAACATATACCTCTCCTGAGTGAGGCATCATGCTACCATCCGAACCAAGGTTCCCCCCCATGAATCGGGCGATTTCGTGTCCACGTTGCCGGTCCACCGATGCCCGCCGTATTCGGCGGCGATGGTGGGACCGCTTGCTGCGCCGTGCGCGTGTGTACGTATGCGAGGCCTGCCATCGCCGCTTCGCCACCCGCGCCCCCGCCTGAGGCGGCAGTGGAGTGGGGCGGGGCGATAAGCGGCGCGGCACTTCGTTCTCGCCGTCTCCGGCTCGGTCACGTACGTCTGTGTACGCTCCCTCGCCGTTTCCGGCTGCGGCCTCGCGCCGCTTGCTTCTCGCCCCTTCCCCAGAGTCGTTACCCGGCAGGGGCGCGCCGTTCCGAATTTCGCACGCCTGACCCTGCGATCTTGCCCCATGTTGCCGGGGCAACTCGGGCCTTACCGGCATGCGAAAATAAGCGGAGGATGATCCAAACCCTATTTGGCGAGCCGCCCAAGCAGAGCCTCTTCGAGCGGATCAGCGGTCGGGTCGCCAACGGCCTCGACAAGTCCCGCGAAGCTCTGGTGGCTCAGGTCGAAACCCTGTTCCAGGGCAGGAACGAGGTCAGCCCCGAACTTTTACAGGAGCTGGAGCGCACCCTGATCGGCGCCGACCTGGGCGCCCGCACCGCCGCCGAGGTGGTGGGGAGGGTCCGGCAACAGTTCGAACAGGCGCAGAAAACCCGCGAAGTCATCACCCCCGAGGCGGTGAAGGCGGCGATCAAGTCGGAGCTGGTGGGCATCTTTGATCGCACCGCCCGGCCGCCCCGGGAATCCTCCGATGGCGGACCCTTCGTGGTACTGCTGGTAGGCGTCAACGGAGCCGGCAAGACCACCTCGATCGGCAAACTGGCCCAGCGCTATAAGTCCGAAGGTTTCTCTTCTCTGATCTGCGCCGGCGACACCTTCCGCGCCGCCGCCGGCGAACAGGTCGCCGTCTGGGCCCAGCGCGCGGGCGTCGAGTTGGTGCAGCAGAAGCCGGGCGCCGACCCTTCCGCCGTGCTCTTCGACGCGCTCAGCGCAGCCAAGGCGCGCGGCGTCAACTTCGTGCTGGTGGACACGGCCGGACGCTTACACACCAAGACCAACCTCATGCAGGAACTGGCCAAAATGCACCGCACAGCCGCCCGCCTGGTGGAAGGCGCGCCCCACGAAACCCTCCTCGTGCTCGACGCCACCACCGGTCAGAACGGCCTGCAGCAGGCGCGACAATTTACCCAGGCCGCCGGTCTGACTGGCCTCATCGTCACCAAGCTCGACGGCACCGCCCGCGGCGGCATTGTCGTCGCCATCGCCCGCGAACTCGGCCTTCCCGTCCGCTACCTCGGCGTCGGCGAAAAAGCCGACGACCTCGTTCCCTTCGAACCCGGCCAGTTTGTTGACGGCCTCCTCGGCGCCTGATTCTCACGATGGCGTCCGCGACGTCCCCGTTGCCGCTGAGCTCCGGACATCCAAATCTCCCCATTGGCCGGCTGGGCCGCGCCTCTTTTGTATGCGTGGGCTTGCCGGGGGCGCAAAGGCCGCCCACGCGCGGCCTGCGCAATTTCCAGTCTCACCGGCCGCGTCGGCTCCGGCCTGCCTTCATGTCGTTCTCCAACCGCGCCGGTGCAGCCGTACCTTGGTACACGCTAGCCCGTCCTGCTTGCGCGTCCGCCAAGCCCTCGGCAACGGGTAGCCGAATATCTGTCCAAGCATCCACATCGAGGTCGCCCGGCACAGCTTTGGTGATTGAAACATTCATCTGCGCCATGCTCTCAGCCTAACCGGAGGCTGCCCCTATGTCGAACATTGACATTCTGAAGCCAAGCCCCCAGCTCAGGTTGTGCGCGCGATCCCAGTGAGCGCGGTCTGGTGGCGCTCGCCTAGCGTCCGCGGGGGGCGGCGGGCAAGGGCGGCCGGGGCAGCATCTCCGGCCGGTTGGCGGTCATATAGACGAAGGCCGCCACGATCACCGCGTTGCGCTCCATGTCCCAGGGGATGACGTGCTCGTAGGTGTCGGCGCTGGAGTGATGGGTGCGGGTTTCGTAATCGAGCGGATCCTGAATGAACTGGAAGCCGGGAATGCCATCCGCCACAAAGCTCAGATGGTCGGTGCCGCCGGTGTTGTTGATGCTCAGCGTTTCCATGCCGTAGCTGTGGAAGGGCTGCATCCATTGCCGGAACAGCGGCGCGATCATGTCATTGCCTTGCAGGTACACGCCGCGGATCGCCCCCGAGCCGTTGTCCACGTTGAAGTAGCCGCTGACCAGCTTCTGGTCCGGCAACAGATTGCCCTGGGCATCACGGAAGTGCTGCAACGCATAGGCACGCGAGCCCAGCAGACCCTGCTCCTCGCCCGTCCACAGCGCCAGCCGCACGGTGCGCCGCATCTTCAGGCCGCTTACCTTCAGCAGGCGCAGGGCTTCCATCATCACCGCCGAACCGGCGGCGTTGTCGGTGGCCCCGGTGGCCGACTGCCAGGAGTCGAAGTGCCCGCCCAGCATCACCAACTGATCCTTGAGGTCGCCGCCAGGTATCTCCCCGATGATGTTGATCGAGTCGAGGCCATTCTCGGTGTGGTAGCTGTTCCTGACGTTGATGTCCAGCGTTACCGGAACCTTCTTCTCCAGGGTGCGGTAGATGCGTCCGTAATCCTCGATGGATACCGCCAGTTGGCAGGGCGTGGGAGGCGCGTCGGCGCTCTGCAGCGGCGTACCACGCCCGAAGGCGCCCTGACCGCTATCCGTGCCGCCCCCCTGGGCCACGAACACGGTGCCGTCGTTGGAGTTGCCACGACCGGGAGAGAGCACACAGGCCACCCCCTCATCCAGCAGGAACTTGAGGATCTGCGCCTGGCTGACCGGGCCCGCCGCGCCCCGCGCAAAACGGGAAGCCCGGGGCGCATCCGCCTTCTGCAGGTCATCCAGTTCCTTGTCGCTCAAGCGGCGGAACTCACCCGTCAATTGCGAACCCGTCCCCTCCACCAGAGGATTGGGCGGTATCGGCTGGAAGAGCACGAACTTGCCCTTTAGTGTTCCCTTGTACTTATCGAAATCCGACGGCTCCGCGATGCTCACGATGGTGGCGTCGGCTTTCACTTCCCCATCGGTGCCCGGCGTCCACGCGGCGGGAAAGGCGATCAAGGGATGCACCCGCGGCGTCAATTGCTGGGCGGCGATGAAATCGTTCGACCAGCCCCGGCCGAACGGAAACTTCTCCTCGTGCACGTTGGCGATGCCCCACCCACTGAGCGTCTTCTCCGCCCACTGCGCCGCTTGGCGCATGTCCGGGGAGTTGGTCAGGCGCGGGCCATAGACGTCGGTGAGCCAGCTTTCAATGGTCATCACTTGGGGATCGCTTTGCTCCAGCGCCTTGAGCTGATGAATGGCATCCAGTGCCGGAGCGTTGGCGGGCGGCGGCGGTGCCTGAGCGGCCAGCGAAAGCGACAGGGCGGCGGCGGCGGCAGTCAGGGTGAGCGCGCGGGTGAGGGTCATGGGCGACAGTATATGTCGTCCGTGAGCATCAGGAAAGTCTTTCCCTGAGTATGAGCAGGCGCAGCTCGGTCATCTCCTCCATGGCGCTGCGGATGCCTTCGCGGCCGAAGCCCGATTCCTTGACCCCGCCATAGGGCATCGGATCCATCCGCCAACTGGAGACTTCGTTGATCAGCACCGCCCCCACCTCGATTCCGGCGAACGCCTTTTGGGCAAAGGAAAGATCGTTGGTGAACACTCCCGCCTGCAACCCATAGCGGCTGGCATTGGCCTCCCGCAGAGCCTCCTCCTGGGTGTCGTAAGGGCGCAGCATTAGCACCGGAGCAAACGCCTCCTCCTTCCAGATGGAACTTTCGGGAGGAACCTTCTCCAGCACCGTCGGCTGGAGGAAGCCGCCGTCGCGCTTGCCGCCGCAGATGGCGGTGGCGCCCGCCGCCAGCGCCTCTGCGATCCACGCCATGGCCCTTTCTGCCGCCTCGGCGGTGATCATCGGCCCCACATCGGTCGCCGCATCCCGCGGGTCACCCACCCGCAGAGCGGCGATGCGGATGAGCAGGCGCTCTCTCAGTTCGTCATAGACGTCGCGGTGCACCAGCACCCGCTGTACCGAAATGCAGCTCTGTCCGGCATAGCTGAACGCGCCCGCCACCAGCCGTTGAGCGGCCAGATCGAGATCAGCGTCATGGTGCACGATGTTGGCGGCGTTGCCGCCCAGCTCCAGCACCACCTTCTTCCGCCCCGCTTTCGCCTTAATCTCCCATCCCACCGCGGCGCTGCCGGTGAACGACACCATCGCCACCCGCCCATCGCGGCAGAGCTGCATCGCCGGCTCGGCCCCCCCGGCAATGACGTTCACTGCGCCCGCCGGCAGCTCCACACCGAGGGCCAGCTCGCCCAACCGCAAAGCCGACAGCGGTGCGCGCGGCGAGGCCTTGACGATGATCGGGTTGCCGCTGGCGATGGCCGGCGCCAGCTTGTGTAAAACCAGATTCAGTGGAAAGTTGAACGGCGTGATGCCGGCAATGACGCCGATGGGGAAGCGACGCTCGATCGTCCACCGCCCCTCCCCGCCTGCCACCACATCGAGGTTCCCGGCTCTGCCTTCCTGCCGCAGCGCCTCCTCGGCGGCGGTTTGCAGCGTCAGCAAGGCGCGCCGCACCTCCGCCAGAGCGTCGCGTATGGGCTTGCCCGCCTCATCCGACATCAGCGCCGCCAGCTCATCCTGGTTGCGCTCCACCGCCCCCCGCAGCTCCCTCAAGGCCTGGCTGCGTCGCCAGGCGGGCAGCGCCGCCAGCGGGGTGCGCGCCTCCGCCGCCGCTTTGAGGCATCGCTCGACTTCCAGCCCAGTGGCCGCGCCACAGCGCCCCACCTCATCGCCGCTGTAGGGCGAATTCACTTTCACTTCCACTTCGGGGGAAACCAGCTGGCCCCCGATCGCAAAGGGGTAGAGGCGCGGCATACCTTAATTATGAACAACAATTGCCGCCATTCTGTCGTTCCCTGGCTTCCGCCGCGCGGCATCTCAACCAGGGGCATGGCGTACAACTGCAGCCGGCGGCTGGACAAGCTGGAGCGGGAGCTTCACCAGCGCCAGAGCCCCGCTGCGCCGCCGCCGCCGCCCATCGTCCCCGGTTGTTTTGCCCAGGAGGAGTGGGACCACTTCGTGGTGCCGCAGTATATTCAGCGGCAATTCACCGCCGCCATGGCGGACACCTGGCGGCGCCGCCATCCGGCGCCCCCATCCCGGCGGGCGTGGGTGGAAGAATACCAGGCCGGAATCTTTCGGCCTTCACTCAGCGGCGGCGCGGCAGCAACGCCACCTGCGCCAACGGCGACTGGTGATGGAGATGGCACACCGCCACGGCCAGCGCATCGCTCGCATCCAGGGAATTCGGATCTTCGGTGAGCTGCAGGAGCTCTCGCACCATGTGGAGCACCTGGGTCTTCTCCGCCCGCCCATAGCCGGTGAGGGCGCTCTTGATGGCCAGCGGCGTGTATTCCGCCACCGGCAGGCCCCGGGCGGCGGCCGCCTGCATCGCCACCCCGCGCACGTGACCCAGCTTGAGCGCCGAACGAGCGTTCTTGGCGAAGAATATGTCCTCAATCGCCACGCAGTCGGGCTGATGCACCGCCATGATCTCGCTCAGCCGGGTATGGATGGCGTGCAGACGGGCGGCGAAGCCGTCCTCCGCCCGTCCCCGCACCCGCACCGTCCCCGCCTCCAAGGCGCGGTGCCGCCGCCCGTCGCTTTCGACCACGCCGTAGCCGGTCGCCTCGCTGCCGCAGTCTATGCCCAGAACCCGCACCGCTTCCTATGCTACGCCGGTCGTGCTATAACCATCGGCATGAAATGCCGGATTGTGTTGGCCATGATGCTGATGGTGGCCGCGGTGGCGGCGCAGAAATACGGTCAGCAGGACGTGATGATCCCCATGCGCGACGGGGTGCGCCTCCATACCCTTATCCTCACCCCGCCGGGAGAGCACGGGAAGCTTCCCTTCCTCATTACCCGTACCCCCTACGGCGCCACCGCCCGCCTGCTGTCGGCCTACCCAATCATGGCGGCGACTGATGGTTACATCTTCATCATGCAGGACATCCGCGGACGCTACGGATCGGAGGGACAGTTTGTGATGCAACGGCCTCCGCGAGACCGTGCCAACCCCAAATCCATTGACGAGGGCACTGACACCTACGACACCATCGCCTGGCTGCTCAAGAATGTCCCCAACAACAACGGCCGGGCCGGACTGGTGGGCATCTCCTACGGCGGCTGGCTGACCACCATGGCGCTGATCGAGCCCCATCCCGCCCTCAAGGCGGCCAGCGAGCAGGCCTCGCCCGACAACATGTTTGTCAACGACGACTTCCATCACCAGGGCGCATTCCGCCTCAGCTATGGCTTCGAGTACGCCGCCATGATGGAGACCGGCAAGACCAACTTCACCTTTCACTTCCCCGTCTATGACACCTACGGCTGGTACCTGAAACTCGGCTCGCTGGCGAACGTCAACAGGGAGGTGCTCCATGGTCAGCTGCCCACATGGAATCATTTTGTCGAGCATCCCAACGACGACAGCTTTTGGGAGCATGAGGCCGTCTCCCCTTATCTGAAGAATCTGAACCTCCAAGTCCCCAACCTCAACGTGGCGGGATGGTGGGACCAGGAAGACTTTGTCGGTCCCCAAAGCATCTACCGGACCCTCGAGGCTCACGACAGCGGGCATAAGAACTTCATCGTCATTGGCCCCTGGAATCACGGCGGGTGGTCCCACGGCAAAGGCGACAGCCTGGGCCCGGTGCAATTCGGGGCCAACACCGGCGAATATTTCCGCGCACAGATTCAGGCCCGCTGGTTCGCCTACTGGCTGCGGAACGAGGGCACGCTGCCTTTCCAGGAGGCGATGATGTTCCAGACCGGCAGCAACCACTGGGTCAGCTACGACGCCTGGCCGCCGCGCTCCGGCGTCACCCCCCGCAAGCTCTACTTTGCCGCCGACCGGCAGCTTTCCTTCACTCCCCCCAGAGACACTCCCAACGCGCAGCCCTGGGATACCTACATCTCCGACCCCGCCCATCCGGTCCCCTACCGCCATCGCCCAATTGAGGAGACCTACGGCCCCGGCAGCCGCTGGTACACCTGGCAGACCGAAGACCAGCGCTTCACCGACAACCGTATGGATACTCTGTCCTGGTCCACGCCGGTGCTCGATCAGGAAGTGTGCATAGCGGGCAGCATCACCGCCCACCTCTACGCCTCCACCACCGGCAGCGACAGCGATTGGGTGACCAAGTTGATTGACGTCTATCCGGAATCCTACCCGGCACAGCCGACGATGGCCGGCTATGAGCTGATGATCGTCGGCGACGTCCTGCGCGGCCGCTTCCGCAACAGCCTCTCCCGCCCTGAGCCGGTCGAACCCGATCAGATCGTTGCCTACAACCTTGATCTGCACAGCAACGACCACTGCTTTCTTCCCGGCCACCGCATCATGGTTCAGGTGCAGAGCACCTGGTTCCCGCTGATTGACCGCAACCCCCAGACCTACGTTGCCAACATTTTCCAGGCTAAGGACAGCGATTTCGTTAAGGCGACACAGCGCATCTATCGGTCGGCCGCGTATCCCTCGAACGTCGAGATCCCGGTGGTGGAGAGAAAAAGATAGCGGGAACTAGGGCAGGGCCAGCAGACCGGCCAACAGCGCGGTGCGCGGCGCAAGAGCGGAGGCCAGAATATGCTCCCCGGTGGAGTGCGCCCCGCCTCCCACCGCGCCCAGACCGTCGAGGGTGGGCACGCCCAGCGCGGCGGTAAAGTTGCCGTCCGAGCCTCCACCGGTACGTGCCGTCGCCAGCGTCATGCCCATCTCCGCCGCCAGGGCCTGCGCCTGGGCCGCCAGTTCCAGACTGGCGGCGGTCGGCTCCATGGGGGGGCGGTTGATGCCGCCGCTGATCTCCAGCCGCACGCGCGCATCGCGCGGCGCAATCCCGCGCAACCGAGCGTCGAAGGCTTGCTGGTCGGCCGCCGCCCAGGCGCGGGCTTCCAGGCGCACCTCGGCTTCCGCCGCCACCACGTTCACGCCGCTGCCTCCGGACAGGATTCCCGGATTGATGGTCAGGCCCCGATCGAGGTTCACCCAGGCGGCGATTTCGGTCAATTGCCGCGCCAGTTCGGTGATGGCGCTCGCACCCTGCTCAAAATCCACCCCGGCGTGGGCGGCGACTCCATGCGCCTGCAGGCGGTAGACGGCAATTCCCTTGCGGGCTATCTTGAGCTTGCCGTCCGCATCCGCCCCGGGCTCGAGCACCAGCACCCGCCCGCACTCCCGCGCCACCGACTCGGTCAGCGGACGCGAGCCCCGGCTGCCGGTCTCTTCGTCGAAGACGAAGAGCAGCTTTACCGGGCGGCCCGGCTTCGTTCCCGCCGCGGCCAGCGCCCGCAGCGCATACAGCGCCATCACCACCCCGGCTTTCATGTCGTACACGCCCGGCGCGTACACGCGTTCACCCTGCTGACGCCAGGGTGACGTCGCGAGCGTCCCCACCGGGTAGACCGTATCCAGATGTCCGAGCAGCAGCGTGGGCTGGCCGGCGCCGCCGTCGAAGTCCATTTCGAGGGCGCACTCGTGCAGGCGGGCGCGGCAGCCGGTGCGGTCGAACCCGCCCGCCACGGCCTGGGCCAGCGCGCGCACCCGTGCCGGCTCGGAGGTGGGCGTCTCCTGCTCCACCCAGACGCGCAGCCGTTCCAGCATCTCCGCCTGCCGGTCCTGCAGCCAACTCAAACCGTGAGGTACGAGGGACACGGCTGTCATTGTAAAATGACTGGCATTGAACTCCATGGCTGAAAACTCTGAACTGGCCACCCCGCTGCGCTACACCCTGCCCATGGGGGTGCGCGAAATTGAGCGGCTGCTGCCCCACCGCTATCCCTTCCTGATGCTCGACCGCATTATCGAGTTTGAGCCGCGCAAGCGCATCGTGGCCATCAAGAACGTAAGCGCCAACGAACCCTTCTTCCCCGGCCACTTTCCCGGCAACCCCATCATGCCCGGGGTGCTGGTGCTGGAAGCGATGGCCCAGGCGGGAGCGCTGATGATCCTGCACGAGGACGAAGTCCCCGGCCAGCACCTCATCTACTTCACCGGCGTGGACGGCGCCAAGTTCCGCCAGCCGGTCGTGCCCGGCGACCAGTTGCGCCTCGAAGTCGAGGTGCTGCGCTTCCGCTCCACCGCCGGACGCATGCAGGGCCGGGCGCTGGTCGGGGACAGGCTGGCCGCCGAGGGCACCCTCAGTTGCGCCGTGGTTCCCGCCCAGTTCCTGCGAGCAGACCAATGATCTCGCCCCTCGCCGTGGTGGATCCCAAGGCGCGAGTGCCCGCCTCCTGCACCGTGGGCCCGGGCTGTGTCATCGGTCCCGAGGTCGAGCTGGGTGAGGCCTGCGTGCTCGACTCTCATGTGGTCATTCAGGGTCCCAGCCGCATCGGCGCGCGCAACCACTTTTTCCCCTTCAACAGCGTCGGCCTGGGTCCGCAGGACATCTCCTATAACGGTGAGCCGACCCGGCTGGAGATGGGCGACGACAACATCATCCGCGAGTTCTGCACCCTCCACCGCGGCACCGTCAAAGGCGGAGGCCTGACCCGCATCGGCAGCCACAACCTGCTCATGGCTTACTGCCACGTGGCCCACGACTGCATCGTCGGCTCCCACGTCATCATGGCCAACTGCGCCACCCTCGGCGGCCACGTCGAGGTCGGTGACCACGCCTCTGTCGGGGCTTTCTCCCCCGTCCATCAGTTCGTGCGCGTGGGCGCTTACGCCTACCTTGGCGGCGGCACGATCACCACCCAGGACGTCCTGCCCTTCTCCATCACCAGCGAAAAACGGGAAAACCACGCCTACGGACCCAACAAGATCGGGCTGAAACGCCAGGGCTTCTCTCCCGAGCGCATCGCCGCCCTGGAGCAGGCGTTTCGTCTGCTGCTCAACGCCGGCCTCAACACCACCCAGGCGGTCGAACGCATCCGGGCCGAAGCGCTCACCCCGGATACCCAGGTGCTGGTCGAGTTCATCGAGCAGAGCCACCGCGGGGTGATCAAATGAGGGGCCGTTGAAGTACGGTCTGATTGCCGGGAATGGACGCTTTCCGTTTCTGCTGCTGGAGGCGGCCCGTGGCCGCGGCCTGGAGATGGTGGTGGCGGCCGTCAAGGAAGAGACCGATCCAGCCATCGCAGAGCTGGGCGTCGAGGTTCACTGGCTCAGCCTGGGCCAGTTGGGCAAGCTCATCCAAGTCTTCAAGCAGGCGGGCGTCGAACGCGCGGTCATGGCCGGACAGGTCAAGCACAAGCAGATTTTTTCCCACCTCCGCCCCGACTGGAAGATGGCCAAGTTGCTCGCTTCCCTGGCCACCCGCAACACCGACTCCCTGCTGGGTGGGGTGGCCAAAGTGCTGGAGGAGGAGGGCATTGTGCTGGAAAGCTCGACCCGCTTCCTGGAGCCTTTGCTCGCCACCCCGGGATGCATGACCCGCCGCGCCCCCGACGAACGCGAACGCGGGGACCTCGACTACGGCTACGAGGTGGCCCGCCACCTGGCGGCCAAGGACATCGGCCAGAGCGTGGTGATCGCCGACCGCGCCTGTGTGGCAGCGGAAGCCATGGAAGGCACTGACGCCATCATCCGCCGCGCGGCGGAGATCGCCGGCGGACGGCCGCTGACCGTGGTCAAGGTGGCCAAGCCGGAGCAGGACCTGCGCTTCGATGTCCCCGTCATCGGCCCCGCCACCATCGCCGCCATGCGCGCTGCCGGCGCCACCGCCCTCGGGGTGGAGAGCGGCATAACCCTGATGCTGGAGCGCGACGCCTGCCTTGCCGCCGCCGATGATGCCGGCATCGCCATCGATGGAAGGCCCGCCAAACAATGAATCAGACACCGGTCGCGGTGGTGGGATGCGGCGCTTTTGGACGCCACCATGCCCGTATCTACAAAGAGCTGCCGCAGGCAAAGCTGGTGGGCGTCTATGACCCCGACCGGGCGCGCGCGCAAGCCCTGGCGCAGGAGCACGGCACGGCTGTGCTCGATTCCCTTGATGCCGTGACCTCCGCCGCGCGCGCGGTGTCCATCGCCGCGCCCACCACCGCCCACGCCGCCCTGGCCTGCGACCTGATGGCCGCCGGCTGCGATGTGCTGGTGGAAAAGCCCATCGCCCCCTCGCTGCCTGAAGCCGACGCCATGATCGCCGCCGCCCAGCGGCACGCCCGCATCCTCATGGTCGGCCATCTGGAGAGGTTCAATCCGGCGGTCCGCCTGCTGCGGCCCCGCCTCACCCGGCCCATGTTCTTCGAGGTCCACCGCCTCAGTGTGTTCACTCCGCGCAGCCTCGACGTGGACGTCCTTCTCGACCTGATGATCCACGACCTCGATCTGGTCCTGAGCTTCGTTGGTGACACCGTCTCCGACCTGCAAGCGGTCGGGCTGGCGGTGCTGAGCCGCCACACCGATATCGCCAACGTCCGCCTTACCTTTTCGCAAGGTTGTGTGGCCAACCTAACCGCCAGCCGGGTCAGCACCGAGCGGGTGCGCAAGCTGCGTTTCTTTCAGCCCGGCGAGTACATCTCGCTCGACCTGGCCCGCCGCGACGCCCAAATCTTCAAGCTCACCAGCCCCCCGGGTTCCCCACTGCCTCAGATCGCCCATGAGCAGCTGCAGGGTGGGGAGTCGGAACCCCTGCGCAGTGAGATCGAAGCCTTCCTCGAGGCCGTCTCCACTCGCCAAGCGGTGGAACCCGACGGTCCCTCGGCACGCGCCGCCCTCGCCGTCGCCCTCCAGGCGGCCGCGGCCATCGCCCATCATCGGGAGAAATTAAAAGCTCTGGCTGTGCCTAAGCGCTGAGCGCGGTGACCCCGCAGCCGCGCACCAGCGCCGCCACACGGTCGGCGTTGAAGCGAGTAGCGTCGTACTCGATGGAGATCGCATCCGCCGTCTCGTCCACCCGCAGCGCGCGGATGCCGTACACATCAGAAAGGCGTGAAAGCGCCTGAATCTGCTCCTCGTTCAGCGGCCCAAGGTAGCGGTAGGTGATATCCATCGTGGTCATGGCTGAAATATTTTACCCTGCCAGCTCGGCGAAGTCGGCGACGCGGTTGAGCCGGGCGACGGTGGCCGCCAGCAGCGCCAGCCGGTTGGCGCGGACCGCGGGGTCGTCGTCGTTGACCCGCACTTGACTGAAGAAGTTCTCCAGGGGCGCGGCCAGCAAGGCAATCGCCCGCAATTCGGCAGCGTAGTCGCCGCCGGCCGGTAGAGCCTCCACCGCCCGCCGCAGATCTTGTTCGGCCGGGACACGCAGCAGGTCCGAGTTCACCGCCAGCGCCTGCCACTTCTCCAACCCGCCCTCTTTCTTCACGATGCTCCGCGCCCGCTTCACCACCCCGGCCACCGCCACCAGATCCGGTGCGGCCGCCAAGGCGGCGGCGCGGTGGCAGGCATCGAGCGGCTCATCGGCGCCCGCCGCCAGTACCGCCGCCACTTTGGCCGGCTCAAAGCCTGCGCTCTCACGCAGATAAAAGCTCAAGCGTTCCTTGAAGAATTCAGCCGTACTCTCGGGCAGCGCTCCCAAGCCCAGGGAGGCGAACTGGGACAGAGCAAAGCCCAGTGCGGCCGTCAGCGACAGCTTCAGCCGGCGCTCAATCAAGGTGCGGATGATGCCATTCCCTTGCCGCCGCAACCCAAAAGGATCGGCCGACCCGGTCGGAACTTCACCGATAGCAAACATGCCGGCGATGGTGTCGAACTTGTCCGCCAGCGAGACGGCCGCCCCCACGTCGCTGCGCGGCGCAGTATCGAAGCTGTACTGGTCCGCAATCGCCTGCGCCACCGGCTCCGCCAAGCCTTCGGCACGCGCGTAGTGCCCGCCCATGATCCCTTGCAGTTCTGGAAACTCTTTGACCAGGTCGGTGGTCAGGTCGCACTTCGCCAACTCCGCCGCCTGCTCGGCGTCGGCCCGGGCGTTGGCAGTGAGGTTCCATTGTCCCGCCAGCCAGGCGGCGATGGCGCGCATCCGCACGCTCTTGGCGCGATAGCTGCCCAGACGGGCCTGGAAGGTCACTTGTTCCAGCATCGGCAGCCGCTCAGCCAGCCGAATCTTGCGATCGGTCGAGAAGAAGAATTGAGCGTCCGAAAAGCGGGCCCGCAGCACCCGCTCGTTGCCGTGCCGGATCAGCCCCTGGGGATCGCCCTTCTGATTCAGCACCGCTAGAAAATGCGGCGCCAGCTTTCCGGCACCGTCTTCCACCGCCAGGTACTTCTGGTGATCCCGCATTACCGTCACCAGCACTTCCTCCGGCAGCGAGGAGAGATAGGCGGCAGCAAAGCTGCCCAGGATGGCGTCCGGGTATTCGGTCAGGTTGACCAGCGTCTCTTCCAGTACGGCGTCTTCCCGCAGCTTCAAGTTCTGCTGCAACTGTCGTCCCGCCGCGGCCCGTATCTGTTGGCGCCGCTCCTGGGGCGAAGTCACCACCGCGTTCGCCGCCCACGGCCCGGGAAACTCATCGGCCGAGGTCACGGTAAAGCCTGCCCCCAGCGTTCGGTGGCCGCGGCTGTGCCGATCGGCGGTCAGCGCCCCCAAGCGGAAAGGCACGACCTCGGTGCCGTGTAGCGCCAACAACCAGCGCAGGGGCCGCACGAAGCGCAGATCCCCATCCCACTTCATCGAGCGCGGCAGAGCGAGCGCGAAAAAGGCTTCGGGGATCATCTTCAGCAGCAGTCCCCCCGCCTTCGCCCCGCCCGTCTTGCGCCGCAGGGCGAGGTATTCCCCCTTGGGGTTGGTCACCTTGTAGGCATCCGCCGCCTGCCCATGGTTCTTGGTTACGAAGCCCAGCCCCTGGGGCGTCAGCGAGCCATCAGGCGCGAAGGCCAGGCGCGCCGGCGGGCCGACGACCTCCTCCTCCCGCTGCGGCTGCTGCCGTGCCACTGCCGCGACACGCACCAGCAGGCGCCTCGGCGTCCAGGCAACTTCGGGTACGGCGTCGGCCCCGGCCAGCCCCGCCCCCTGCAACCGCTGCATGAGGTTTTCGGCGAAGCCCCGCGCCAGCGACTCCACCATGCGCGCCGGCAGCTCTTCACACCCCAACTCGATCAGCAGGGCGTCGCCGCTAGGCATGGGCGACCTCCGGTTGCTGCTGTTCCAGCCAGGCGGCGGCGATGCCCACCGCCAGCGCCCGCACGCGCTGGATCATCTCCACCCGTTGGGTCACCGAGATCGCCCCGCGCGCGTCCAGCAGGTTGAACAAATGCGAGCAGCGCAGGCACAGTTCGTAGGCCGACAGTAGCGGGAAACGCGCCCGCGCCGCCTCCGGCAAATCCTTAAACTGCCGCAGCAGGGTTCGGCACTCGTTCTCATTTCCCTTGAACGCCTCCCAGAGGCGATCCACGTCCGCCTTTTCGAAGTTGTACACCGAGCTGTGCAGCTCATCGGCAAACCGCACCTGCCGGTAGCTGTACTGCTCATTCCAGCGGATGTCGTAGATCGAGTCCACATCCTGCAGAAAAGCCCCAATCCGTTCCAGCCCATAGGTCAGCTCCACCGGAATCGGGTTGAGGTCCTGCCCTCCACATTGTTGAAAATATGTGAATTGTGTGATTTCCAGCCCATCCAGCATCACCTGCCAGCCCAGTCCCCAGGCTCCCAGCGTCGGCGCTTCCCAGTTGTCCTCTTCGAACTTGATGTCATGTGCCCGGAGGTCTATCCCCAACGCCGTCAGGCTTTGCAGGTACAGGTCCTGAACATCCTCAGGTGCTGGTTTAAGGATTACCTGCATCTGCAGGTGTTTGTACAACCGATTCGGGTTATCACCGTAGCGGCCATCGGCCGGCCTGCGGCTCGGCTGGGGATAGGCCACCCGGTACGGCGTGGGGCCCAGAACCCGCAAGAAGGTCTCCGGCGCCATCGTCCCCGCCCCTACTTCCATGTCGAAGGGGAGCTGCAGCACGCACCCCTGGGCGGCCCAGAATTCCTGCAAGCGCAGGATGAGGTCCTGAAAGGTCACAGCGCCGCCTCCAGGCTGGCCAACATGCTCCATGATTTCAACGGCGACTCCAGGTGATCCTCCAGGCAACGCTTCAGCTGTTGCCGCACTTCCCGCCCGGCCGCTCCGCCCGCCGGCACGGTCCAATCCGCCAGCGCCATCAAGGGGTGCCGGGCGATGGCCGCGGCAAGCCCTTGGGCCTCCGGACTGAGCTCGAGTTGGGGCAAAAATCCTCCCAGACGGACCATCCAGAACAGGTAGTAGGTGAGCGGCAGCCAGGCCGCATCTCCCGGCGAGGTCCTCAAATGGGCGCTGGCAGCCGCCAGTAGCCGGAAGACCGCGTCGTTGACCTCGTGGTCGGGTAGCAGCCTTTCCGCCACTTCGACCATCACTGACGCCGACACTGAATTTAGCAGATCGGGAACACCCGTGGCCAGAGGTGAGGCAATCAGCTCGCAGTGGTCAATGTTGCCCAGCTCCCGCCCTTCGCGTTCAAAGTACTGCACCCGCACCTGGGTGAGGGGCTCCAGCGCCGCTCCGAACTTGGATTTAGGCCGCCTGGCTCCCCGCGCCACGCCCCGCCGCTTGCCCCCGGTGCGGGTAAAAAAACTGACGATCCGGTCGCTCTCCTTGAGCGCGTAGGTGCGCAAAACAAAGGCTTCATCGTTGAATAGCGGCATGTTCCGTCACGTCCGATAACGTCGCCCGTCCACATTCGGCCCCGCCGCCTGTGCATATCCAGTTGACATAACTCTATCCAGATCCGCGCACACCAATTGCCAGTCGCCTTCCCGGCAACTGACCGATTTCGCTACGCCTGTCCGTCGATCATTTCCACCGCCAGCAACACCGTCTGTCCCACCACCGTCAAGCTGTGCTCGGAGACCTTGTCCATGGTGTCCTGGTTGGTGTGGTGGTACTTCCCCATCGAATCGTACCCGGCGCCCATAGGGCCGTACTGCGCGTCCACGACATCCACCACGGGAATGCCGACGTTGGCAAACGACTGCTGGTCGTCAATGATTTCGGTCGAGTACTGGAAGAAGTATTGGCTGTAGTGCAGCTTCTTGGCGGCGGCGGCGATGAAGTCCTGCAGCCACGACGTGGAGGATGATTCCCGGTCCACATTGAGGTTCTTGTCGCCGATCATATCCAGCAGGAAGAACCCGCGGATGCGCGGTACCAAGCCCTCGGCTGCCAGCTTGCGGGCCAGATGCCGGCTGCCATAGAGACCATCATCGCCCTTGAATTCCTTAATGGCTTCCTCGAGGTCTGTCCACACCAGCCAGATCTGCATCCTGGTCGGCTGGGCGGCATGCAGGGCCTCGGCGAAGGCCAGCAGGATGGCGGTGCTGGATCCGCCGTCGTTGGCCCCGACGAAGCCGTTCTTGAACAAGGTGTCGTAATGACCGGCGAGTATAAAGATGGGCTGGTTCGGGTCTTTGGAGACGTTGAACTTGCCGATCAGGTTATGGACCGGCACCTTGCCCCGGGGCGTGTTGGCGGTGAAGTCGTCGGTGGAAAATTCTCCTCCGTTGTCGGTGACTACCTTCCGCACCAAGTCCTCAGTCTTCTGGTGCCCCACCGAGCCCGGCATTCGCATGCCAAAACCGGTCACTTGTGCGGTAAAAGCATAGGCTTTTTGCCCGCTATAGGCATCATGGAGCTTGGGTTTGGCAGGCGCTACCCAGGAGGAGACAGCCATCGCGGCGGCCAGCAAAGTGGCGGCAAGTGCCATGCCCTCAGTGTACGCCAGGGCTTACGGGCTGCTGTGTAGTGACCTAGCTGAGTGCCACAATTTCCAGCTTGCCGCCACCCAGAAAAGCCAGCAGGCTGTGCTCGAGGCAGGCGGCCATGCTGTGGAAGGAGAGCGCCACCTGGGCTTCCCCGACCAGCTTCAGATCGCTGGTGCGCCAGATACGCACCAGGTTGAAGTTGGCCTCGGCATCTTCCTTCATGCACAGGAAGTACTCCGAACCCGCCCCGAAGGCCAGCACCGGGAGGGTATTGGCCTCGAGCGGCAGCAGGTTGGCTTCGACTCCCGTCTCCACGTCCACCAGCGACACATGGCGTTCGTTGTTCTTGAAGTCCACCATCTCCACTGCCAGCAGCCTGCCATCGGGGGAGAGTGCGTGCACCCCGGCGCCGATGCCCA
>DATBPS010000162.1:0-3763 GCA_036561225.1 Terriglobales bacterium | reverse complement strand
CCGCCGATGCCGGCCGAGGGATCGATCATGCCCGTGGCGGCAAGATCGAAGTTCTTTACGTTGAGGGTCAGGTCAAACGGGGTTAGCGAGGCGTCGGCGCTTTGGATCGGCCCCGCCTTGCCGTCCAGCCTCACCGAACCGCCGCCGGGAGTGGCGGCGGTGAGTTGGAATGGAAACGACGACGCGTAGGAGACGTTGCCGGCTTCCAAATCCACGTTTGAATATTGCCGCGTGCGCCGGTTCCCGGCCTCGCCCACGGTGATGGTGCCGTCCACCAGGTGCAACTTGCCCACCGAAAAGTTGTTGGCGGCCGATGCGCCGGAGGAAGGCGCGGCCCCGGCGTTCGACGACGCGCCCAGGCTGGAGTAATTCCACCGCCCGGAGGCGGCGCGCAGCAGGGTGATGCGCGGGTCGGTGATGGTGAGCGAGGTGATGTCCAGCTTCTTCGAGAAGATCAGCGGCACCAGCGACACGCCCGCGCTCAGCTTTTGGGCGGTAAGGAACGGCGCCGAGCTGAACGCCGGGTCATCGGCGACCTGAAAGCTGTCCACCGCCACGCTGCCCGACAGAATCGAGAGGCTGATGTTGCCGATGGCAACCTTGCGCCCCAGCGCCTCGGTCAGGTCGCGCTCCAGCATCGGCTTGAACGTGTTGGCGCTGACAAACAGCGGCAACGCCAAAACGATGAGGATCAGCAGAACGACCACTGAACCGGCGATGATCAGCCCTTTTTTCATGAGTTCGCTCTCCCGTTTTCAACTTTCATGCAGCAGACAGTGGGCGCCCTGCTTCGCCAGGGCGCGGTCGAAGGTCACCAGCGTGGCCCCGCTGGCCTCGGCGCTGGCCAGCATCCAGGCATCCGCCCACACCTTCGGTGATGCCGACGAGCCGCGCGTACGGCGACGAAAGTGTTCTTCCACTTCGGCCGGCTCCGGTGCGAAGTGAACCCGGTCGTCCCGGTAAAAACCGTCGTATACCCGCCAGGCGCCACTCATGCTCAGCGGCTTGCCATCCATGGCCGCAGCAGTGGTGACGAGCCGCAGAAAGCCCAACTGGGTGAAGCGGGTGAACGCAATGGGGTGGGTTGTCTCCGACCACCATGCAGCGGCCAGGCGGCCGTGCACATGCTCGGCGGTGGCCAGAGCCAGCCACACATTAATGTCAGGGAAGCTCAATGAGGTCATAGAGCTTGTCGTAGTCGGGCGCCAGGTGCCGACCGGCGGGGCGGATCAGCGGCGGCGTCAGCTTCAACCGCCGCGCCGGACGCCGTGGTCCCGGCTCTTCCACCAGGCGCTCGATACTCTCCAGAATCAGCTTACGCGCTGAGCAGCCGCGGGCGCGAGCCCGGGCATGCAGGCGGCGATGCAGATCGCGCGGCAGGTCGAGCGAAGTGCGCACCGAATCATCAGCCATGCCGCCAGTATGGCGCTGCGACTTAAATAAGTCAAAGGACTGGCCGCCGCCCCATGCGCTACCATTGAGGGTTGCCCCACGAAAGGATGCCGCACCCTATGGCCGCGAGCGACGCGAAAACTGAAAACTCTTACGATTTGGCTGTCATCGGCAGCGGGCCGGGCGGGTACTGGGCCGCCATCCGCGCCGGCGAGTACGGGCTGAAGACGGTCTGCATCGAGAGGGACGAAAAGCTGGGCGGCACCTGCCTGCACGTCGGCTGCATCCCCACCAAGGCGCTGCTCTACAGCGCCGACGTGATGGACACCTTCCGCAACGCCAAGGAGCTGGGCTTTGACGTCACCGGCGTGGCCGTCAACTGGGCCGCCATGCAGGCGCGCAAGAACAAGATCGTCGCCAAGCATGCCAAAGGGATCGAGTTCCTCTACCGCAAGAACAAAGTGGAGTGGGCCAAGGGTGCGGCCAGTTTTGCCGGTCCCGGCCAGCTCGACATCAAGGCGGCCGACGGCTCGACGCGCCGCATCCAGGCGAAGAACATCATCATCGCCACCGGCTCGACGGCGCGCATGCTGCCCGGCCTCAAGGCCGACGACCGCATTCTGACCAATGTCGAGATCCTGGCGCTGCCGGAGATTCCCAAGAAGCTGGTGATCATCGGGGCCGGTGCGGTGGGGGTCGAGTTCGCCTCCATCTACCGCCGCTTTGATACCGAGGTCACCATTCTCGAGATGCTGCCGCGGGTGGTTCCGGTCGAGGACGAGGAGATCTCGAAGGAGCTGGAAAAGGCGCTGCGCAAGCAGAAAATTGATATCCAGACCGGCGCCAAGTTCGAGAAGGTGGAGAAGACGGCGACCGGAGTCAAGGTGACCTATACCAACGCCGAAGGCAAGGCGCAGGTGATCGAAGCCGACAAGCTGCTGGTCGCCGTCGGCCGCGCGCCGGTGACCGAAGGGCTCAAGCTGGAGAAGACCAAGGTGCAGACCGAGCGCGGTTTCCTCAAGACCGACGGCTATATGCGCACCGCCGAGCCCAACGTCTACGCCATCGGCGACGTGGTGGCGGGTTCGCCGCAACTGGCCCACGTGGCCTCGATGGAGGGCATGGTGGCGGTGGCGCACATCGCCGGCAAGGCGTTCCGCGCGATGGAGTACACCCGCGTGCCCAACTGCACCTACTGCGAGCCGCAGGTGGCCAGCGTGGGGCTGACCGAGCAGGCGGCGCGCGCCAAGGGGCTGAACATCAAGGTCGGCAAGTTCCCCTTCGTGGGCAACTCCAAGGCGACGATCCTGGGGATGCACGAGGGCTTCATCAAGATGGTGGCCGACGCCAAGGACGGCACCCTGCTGGGCGTGCACATGATCGGCCCCGTCGTCACCGAGCTGATCAGCGAAGCTACCCTGGCGCTGCAGATGAACGCCGCCGCCGAGGAGCTGATGGAGACCATCCATGCGCATCCGACCGTGTACGAGGCGATTCTGGATGCGGCCAACAGCATTTACGGGCTGACGATCAACGCCTAACCACAGTTGCCGGTTGCCAGTGGCCAGTTGCCTGTTTGTCCAAACCTCGCGGTGATACGCGCGGGGCGGGTGGGGTATGCGGCGGCCGAGGAGCTGCAGAAGAAGCTCGTGGCGCGGCGGCAGGCGGGGGAGATTCCCGATGTGCTGCTGCTGCTGGAGCATCCGGCGGTGATCACGCTGGGACGCAACGCCAAGCGCGAAAACCTGCTGTGGGATGAGGCCGCGCTGCAAGAGCGTGGCGTCGAGGTGGCCGAGTGCGACCGCGGGGGCGATGTCACCTTTCACGGGCCGGGGCAGTTGGTCGGGTACCCGATAGTTGACCTGCGCGCTTGTACGCGGCCGGCCTTTCTGCCGGCGCGCAGCGGACGGCTGGAACTGGGGCCGGTGGATTTCGTGCGCGCCCTGGAAGAAGTGCTGATCCGCGTCGCCGCGGCGGCGGGCGTGGCCTGCAAGCGGCTGGCCGGGCTGACCGGGGTATGGACCGGCGACGCGCCGGAGCGGAAGCTGGCGGCGATGGGGATTCATGTGGCGCGAGGCGTCACCAGCCATGGCTTTGCGCTGAACGTGAACAATGATCTGGCGGGGTTTGATGGCATCATCCCCTGCGGCATCCGCGACCGCGGGGTCACGTCGCTGGCGCGGGAAACGGGGCGCGGCTGGACGCTGGACGAGGCGGCGGCGTTGGTGGAGCGCGAGTTTCTGAGCGTGTTTGCAAGGAATTTGGCAGACACTCGGGAATTGTGGGACGATACAAGGTTGTAACCAAATTCCATACAACGAGGAACGAAGCATGCCAGTGGACGTCGTGATGCCCCAAATGGGCGAATCCA
>DATBPS010000161.1:0-21923 GCA_036561225.1 Terriglobales bacterium | reverse complement strand
CCCTGGTGGGTGACCGAGAGCGCCAGTTGGCTGGGCGCGTAATGGGCGAAGGTGCTGACCGGCACCAGGTGGCCGTTGCCGCTGGCGACGTAGATGTCCTTGAGGGCGTCGGGGCTGCCCTGATACTCGGGCGGCACGGAGAGGATGACGTGGTATTGATTGATGCCCTCGTAGATGTTCGATACCTGGCGCTGACCGAAGGCGTCGTTGAGGGTGGCGTCAATGGCCTGCATGGAGACGCCCAGGCGGCTGGCGGCGTCACGGTCAATCACCAGGCCGGCCTCGAGGCCATGGGTCTGCTGGTCGCTGTTGACGTCGCGCAGTTCGGGCAGCTCGCGCAGCTTGTCCATCAGCAGCGGCGCCCAGTGGTCGAGGGCGTTCAGATCTTCTGATTGCAGCGCGTACTGGAACTGGGCGCTGCTCTGACGGCCGCCGACGGAGACGTCCTGCACCGAGCTGAGGAACAACTGGGCGCCGGGCACGATGCGCGTCTTGCGCCGCAGGCGGGCGATGACCTCATCGGCGGAGAGCTTGCGCACCTCGATGGGCTTGAGCTGGATGTTCAGCCGGGCGGTGTTGGTGCGGTTGCCGCCGGTGTAGGCGCTGATGGTGTCCACCGCCGGGTCGGCCAGGACGATCTTGTCGAACTGATCGAGCTTGTCGCGCATGGCGGCGAACGACAGCGCCTGGTCGCCGACGATCGAACCGTTGAGGCGGCCGGTGTCCTGCTGCGGAAAGAAGCCCTTGGGGATGACGATGAACAGATAGGCGTTGAGGGCGATGGTGGCCAGCAGCACCGCCATGGTGAAGGCCTGGTGGCGCAGCACCCACTGCAGACCGCGGTCGTAGTCGCGCTTCATCGCCTCGAAGGCGTTCTCGGCCCAGCGGTACAGCGTCCCGTGCTGGCCGTTCTCATGCCGCAGGAAACGGGCGCAGAGCATGGGCGTGGTGGTGAGCGAGACGAGCAGCGAGAAGGCGATGGCCACGCTCAGGGTGACGGCGAACTCGCGGAAGAGACGGCCGAGGATGCCGCCCATGAGCAGAATGGGGGTGAAGACGGCGATCAGCGAGGTGCTCATCGAGAGCACGGTGAAGCCCATCTCCTTGGCGCCGCGCAGGGAGGCGGCGAAGGGCTGCATGCCGTCCTCGATGTGGCGGGCGATGTTTTCGATCACCACGATGGCGTCGTCCACCACGAAGCCGGTGGCGATGGTCAGGGCCATCAGCGAGAGGTTGTCGATGCTGTAGCCGAGCAGGTACATCACCGTGCAACTGCCCACCAGCGAGAGCGGCACGGCGATGCTGGGGATGGCGGTGGCGCGCCAGTCGCGCAGGAAGGCGAAGACCACCAGCACCACCAGCAGGATGGAGACGATCAGCGTCCACTCCACGTCGTGGATGGAGGCGCGGATGGTGGGCGAGCGGTCCTGGCTGACGATGATGTGCATCGTCGGCGGAATGGAGGAGCGCAGGGCGGGGAGCTCGGCGATCACCCGGTCCACGGTGTCGAGGATGTTGGCCCCGGGCTGGCGGAAGACGGCCACGGTGACCGCCGGCTCGCCGTTGGCCGAACCGGCGTTGCGGTAGTCGGCGGTGCCGTCGTAGACGTCGGCGACGTCCTCCAGGCGCACCGGAGCGCCGTTGCGCCAGGTGACGATCAGCGGCTTGTACTGGGCGGCGGTGAAGAGCTGGTCGGTGGCGTTGATCTCGAAGCTGTGGGCGCCGGTGCTCAGCATCCCCTTGGGGCGGTTGGCGTTGGCGTTGTTGAGCACCTGCCGGACCTGCTCCAGGTTGACGCCGAGGTTGTTGAGCTGGCGCAGGTTGACTTCGACCCGCACCGCCGGCTGTGAGCTGCCGTAGACGAAGACCTGGCCGACGCCCTGAATCTGGGCGATCTTCTGGGCCACGATGGAGTCGGCTTCGTCGTACACCTGCGGCAGCCCGACCTCGGTGGAGCTCATCGCCAGGTTGAGGATGGGCGCGTCGGCGGGGTTGGACTTGCGGTAATGCGGGTTGCCCGGCATGTTGGCCGGGAGCTGGCCGCGGGCGGCGTTGATGGCCGCCTCGACGTCGCGGCCGGCGGCGTTGATGTCGCGGTTGAGATCGAACTGCAGGGTGATGTTGGTCGAGCCCAGCGAGCTCGACGAGGTCATCTCGGTCACCCCGGCGATGCGGCTGAACTGGCGCTCCAGCGGCGTGGCCACCGCCGAAGCCATGGTGGCGGGGCTGGCGCCGGGCAGTCCGGCGCTGACCGAGATGGTGGGGTAGTCAATCTCCGGCAGGGGCGCGACCGGCAGGTGGCGGAAAGCTACAATGCCCGCCAGCAGCAGGGCCGCGGTGAGCAAGGAGGTGGCCACCGGGCGTTTGATGAAGGGCGCCGAAACCGAACTGAACCCAAAGTCACGCACGGGTCATCCTTCCGCCTCGGCGCCTTCCAGTTGGGCGGCGGGGCCGCGGAAGCGGTGGCTCAGCCAGTCAAAGGCCAGATACACCACCGGGGTGGTGTAGAGGGTCAGGATCTGGCTGAAGATCAGGCCGCCGACGATGCAGATGCCCAGCGGGCGGCGCAGCTCGCTGCCGGTGCCGGTACCCAAAGCGAGCGGGATGCCGCCCATCATGGCCGCCAGGGTGGTCATCAAAATGGGGCGGAAGCGCAGCAGACAGGCCTCGTAGATGGCGTCGTCGGCGCTCTTGCCCTCCTTGCGCTCGGCTTCCAGCGCAAAGTCAATCATCATGATGGCGTTCTTCTGCACGATGCCGATGAGAAGTATCAAGCCGATCAGGGCAATGATGCTGAACTCGGTGTGGAACAGCATCAGCGCCAGCCGCGCGCCCACCCCCGCCGAGGGCAGGGTGGAAAGGATGGTGATGGGGTGGATGTAGCTCTCGTACAGCACCCCCAGCACGATGTAGACGGTGATCAGCGCCGCCAGAATGAGCAGCGACTCGTTGGCCAGAGAGTTGATGAAGGCCGCCGCCGTGCCCTGGAAGCTGGGCTGCACCGAGGGCGGCAGGCCGATCGCCGTCTCCGCCTGGTGGATGGCGTCCACCGCCTGGCCCAGCGAGTAGCCGGGGGCCAGATTGAACGACAGCGTCACCACCGGGAACTGGCCCTGGTGGTTGATGGTCAGCGGCGCCGACGTCTGGGTGACGGTGGTGAAGGTGTCGAGCGGAACCTGGGTGCTGTGGGCGGTGCTCACCCCGCTGAGCGTCGCCGTGCCATTGACCGATCCGGCGGCGTTGGTGCCCACCGAAGCCGCCCCGCCGCCGCTGCCGGCGCCGGCGTTGACGTAGATCTGTTTGAGCGAGTCGGGGTTGACCTGGTACTGCGGGTCCACTTCCAGAATCACGTGGTATTGGTTCTGCTGGGTGAAGATGGTCGAGACCTGGCGCTGCCCGAAGGCGTCGTAGAGCGTGTTGTCGAGGGTCGAGGGAATGATGCCGAGGCGCGAGGCGGCATCGCGATTGATGTCCACCACCGCCTGCCGGCCGCCGTTCTGCTGATCGCTGGCCACATCGCGCAACTCCGGCATCCGGCGCATCTGGTCGAGCAGTTTGGGGATCCACTGCTGCAGCTCGAGCGCGTTGGCGTCCTCGACGCTGTACTGAAACTGGGTGCGGCTGACGCGGTCTTCGACGCTCAGGTCCTGCACCGGCTGCATGTACAACTGGATGCCCTCGACCTTGGCCAGTTGGGGCTGCAGGCGGCGGATCACGTCGCTGGCGCTGACCCCGGGGCGTTCCTCCACCGGCTTGAGGTTGATCTGAATACGGCCGTTGTTGAGCGTGGTATTGGTTCCGTCCACGCCGATGAAGGAGGCCAGGCTGGCGACCGCCGGGTCCTGCAGGATGACCTTGGTCAGCAACTGCTGGCGCTGGGTCATGCCGGCGAAGGAGATGTCCTGCGGCCCTTCGGAGATGCCGAGAATCAGGCCGGTGTCCTGCACCGGGAAGAAACCCTTGGGGACGATGACGTACAGCCAGATGGTCAGCACCAGGGTGGCCGCCGTGACCACCAGGGTGGCGATGCGGTGGCGGAGGACGAACTGCAGCGTGCGTCCGTAGAAGCGGATAATGCCCTGGAAGACGCGCTCGGAGAAGCGGTACATCCGGCTCTGCTGCGCCTCGGGCCGATGGCGCAGCAGCTTGGCGCACATCATGGGCGTGAGCGTGAGGGAGACGAAGGCCGACATCAGGATGGTGACGGTCAGCGTAAGGGCGAACTCGCGGAACAGGCGCCCCACCACGTCGCCCATAAAGAGCAGCGGGATGAGCACCGCGATCAGCGAGAAGGTGATCGAGATGATGGTGAAGCCGATCTGGCCGGCGCCCTTGAGGGCGGCCTCGAGCGGCGTCAAGCCCTCTTCGAGAAAGCGGGTGATGTTCTCGATCATCACGATGGCGTCGTCCACCACGAACCCGGTGGAGATGGTGAGCGCCATCAGCGACAGGTTGTCAATCGAGAAGCCCAGCAGATACATGAAGCCGAAGGTGCCCACCAGCGACAGCGGCACCGCCACGCTGGGGATGATCGTCGCCCGCACGCTGCGCAGGAAGATGAAGATGACCGCCACCACCAGCAGCACGGTGAGGATCAGTTCCCACTCGACGTCAGTCACCGAGGCGCGGATGGTGAGGGTGCGGTCGGTGAGGGTGGTGACCTTGACCGAGGGCGGCAGCGAGGCCTGCAGGCGCGGCATCAGCGCCTGCACGCGGTCCACCACGCCGATGATGTTGGCTCCCGGCTGACGCTGAATGTTGAGGATGACCGCCGGCTCGGTGTTGGCCCAGGCCGCCTGCTGGTTGTTCTCGGCCCCGTCAACCACCTTGGCCACGTCGCGCAGCCGCACCGGATTGCCGTTGCGGTAGGCGATGATCAGCGGCGCGTAGTCGGCGCTGGAGTTCAACTGATCGTTGGCGCTGATGGTGTAGGAGCGGTGGGGGCCGTCGAAGAAGCCCTTGGCCTGATCCACGTTCGCCTGGCTGAGCGAGGTGCGCAGGTCCTCCATGCTCAACCCGTAGGAGGCGAGCGCGGTGGGGTTGACCTGCACCCGCACCGCCGGCCGCTGGCCGCCCGCGATGCTGACCAAGCCGACGCCGGAGACCTGGGAGATCTTCTGCGCCAGCGAGGTCTCGGCCAGGTCCTCGACCTGGGAGAGCGGCAGCGTCGTGCTGGTGAGCGCGAGGGTGAGGATGGGCGCGTCGGCGGGGTTGCTCTTGCTATAGATGGGCGGGTTGGGCAGATCGGGAGGGAGCACGGTGCCGGCGCCGTTGATGGCGGCCTGCACCTCCTGCTCGGCCACGTCGATATCGAGGTTCAGGTCGAATTGCAGGGTGATCAGCGAGCTGCCAAACGAGCTGGTCGAGGTCATCTGGTTGAGGCCGGGGATCTCGCCCAGCTGGCGCTCGAGCGGCGCCGTGACCGAGGAGGTCATGACCTCGGGGCTGGCGCCGGGGTAGAACGTCTGCACCTCGATGGTGGGGTAATCCACCTGGGGCAGGGCGGAGACGGGGAGCTGCTTATAGGCGATGAAGCCGGCGAGCAGCACCGCCACCATGAGCAGGCTGGTGGCGATAGGGCGGAGGATAAAAGGGCGGGAGGGGTTCACGGCGGCTTAGCCTCCGTGCGCGGTCGAAGCCGCGGAACGGTTGGCGGAACGTCCACCCTGTCCACCCCGGCCCCCAGGGCGGCCGCCAGGGCGGCGCCCGCCGGCGTTGGCATTGGTGGACGGGGCCCCGGCGATGCCCGGTGCCGGTTGGCCCGGCGCCGGCTGGATGGAGACCCGGCTGCCCTCCTGCAGCTTATCGGCGCCATCCACGACGACCGGTTCGCCCGGCGCCAGTCCGCTGCTGATGCCGGCTTGCTCGCCCTCGGTCAATTGCACCGTGACCGGGCGCATGCTGACCCGGTTCTGGGGCGAGACGGCGAAGACGTAACTCCCATTCGGACCCTGTTGCACCGCCGCCGGCGGCACGATGGTCAGGTTCTGGTCCGTGCCCACCTGCATGCGGGCGTTCACGAACTGATTGGGAAACAGGGCGTTGTCGCGGTTGTCGAACATCGCCTTGGCGCGGAACGTGCCGGTTGAGGCATCGATGGTGTTATCGATGGTCAGCAGCCGCCCGGTGGCCAGTAGCTTGGTGTTGGTGCTGTCATAGGCGGACACGGAAGGGTGCTGGCCCGCCTGCAGTTGGGTGAGCACCTGCGGGAGCTGCGCCTGCGGCAGGCTGAACAACACAGCGATCGGCTGGACTTGCGTGATCACCGCCAAGCCGTTCGTGTCGTTGGCCTGAATGATGTTGCCGGTGTCCACCAAGCGCAACCCGATGCGCCCGTCGATGGGCGCCGCGATGCGGCAATAGGACAGGTTGAGCTTGGCCGTCTCGATGGCGGCTTGATCGCTGGCGATGGCGCCCTTGTACTCGTTCACCAAGGCGGCTTGGGAGTCGAGCTGCTGCTTGGGGAGAATGTTTTGCTGATAGAGCGCCAGGTAGCGCTGGTAATCGAGCTGGTCATCATCCAAAACAGCGGTGTCGTGCTGGAGTTGGCCCTGGGCCTGGTCCAGCGCCGCCTGATAGGGCCGGGGATCGACCTCCAGCAGGAGATCGCCGCGATGGACCATCTGCCCCTCCTGGAAGTGGACGGCGGTAATTTGGCCGTTCACGCGGGAGTGGACGGTGACCGTGTTGGCGGGCGCCACGGTGCCGATGCCGCGCAAAAACACCGGAATGCTGCCCCGGGTGGCGAGGGCGGTCACGACCACCGTAGGCGCGCCGCCGCCCCCGCGTCCGCCGCGCCCAGCTGCGGCGGGCGTTCCCGCTGTGGAGGTGGTGGCCACCGGCCGGAAGTGCCAGCCCAGCAGCCCGGCGATCACGAGAACCAGGATCCAAATCCAACCCGAGTGCCGGCGCCGGCGGCCGGATGGGGAGTTGGCGGCCGCGTCCAGCCCCAGATCGAGCCGCGGCGGGTGAGAACTTTCCATCCCCGTTACAACGTCCCCATGGGGTTACAGGTTACGTCTGGCGAGGGCCATATTTAACGGCTTTTCTGCCGGGGTTTGCGCGCCGCAAACGTGATCATCATCGCCCGCACCCCCCAGACCGTCGGCTGTTCGGCTACTTGATCGTGGAGCACCGTAAATCCGGCGAAGGCCGCGGTCAGATCGCGCCGATGCATAAAGGTGTAGTGCAGCACTTGATCGGGAGATTCCAGCCCCGATTGCCTTGCCGACACGGCTTGCACCACGACCAACCCTCCCGGCCGCAGCCCGGCGGCGATCTTCGGCAGCAGGGCCTGGTAGGGAAAGGGGAAGTCGACGAGAACCACCAGATCCCAGCGCTGGCTGCCGAAGTCAAAGGAATTGATATCCTGGTCCACGGTGCGCACCGGCAGGTGATCCTGTTGCGCCTGCAGCTGGGTGAGACTGAGCCCCACCCCTGAAATGTCCACCGCCGTGACCTGATAGCCGTGCCGCGCCAGGTAGAGGGAGTTGCGCCCGTTGCCGCTGCCGACATCGAGGGCCGTGGCCTGGGCGGGGGGCGCCCCAGCGGCGGCGATCATTGCCGCCAGAAAGGGGGTGGGACGGAGGCTCACGTGCCCATGAGTGATGGCATAGATCAAGTCGTACTCGGTCGCCACGTCCGATCTGGAGTTGAGCGCCGCGGGGGCGGCCGGCGCCGGCGGCCGCAAGCGGCAGCCAGCGAGCGCGGCCGCCGCCACGGCAAGGGCGAGCCCAGTTGAAGCAAGTAGATGTTTCACGGGAGACGGCGGTCACTCTAGTCTACCCCGCGGCCTCCGCGCGGCCCGCCGCGGCTGCCGTTGCCGTACTTCCATAATGGCGGTATGATTTTCCCTGCGGTATGAAAACCACCCTTATCCTGCCCGACGCTTTGTACCGCCGCATCAAAGTGCGGGCCGCCGCCAGCCGCCGTACCGTGTCCAGTGTAGTCGCGGAGCTGCTGGAAACGGGCTGGGCCCGGGAACGGCGCCCGGCACTGCCGCCGCTGCCGGAGTTTGACCTTGGCCGCGAGTGCGTGGACATCGCCGACCGGGATGCGCTGTGGCGGACCTTGGATGCCGCGCCCGGGCGCTAGACGGCCACGTTCCCGCCATGTTTTTGGTGGATACGAACATCTTCGCGTACGCGGCCAACCGGAGTGCGCCGCAGCATGCGGCGGCACGCGCTGCCCTGGCGTCCTGGCGCGCCGCCGACGAGGGCTGGGCCGCGACGTGGTCGATCTTCTATGAGTTTTTAAGGGTGGTGACCCACCCCGGCGTTTTTGTCCGGCCGCTGGCGCTGGCGGAAGCGTGGCGCTTTCTCGAGGCCTGCGCCACCGGCTCCAGCTTCCGGCTGCTGGGCGAGACCGAGCGGCACACCGAGGTGTTACGGGATTTGATCCGGCGCTATCCCTCCGTTCGCGGCAACCATGTGCATGACTTCCATATCGCGGCGCTGATGTACGAGCACGGCGTACGGGAGATCCGCACCGCCGACGCCGATTTCCACCGCTTTGATTTCCTGTCGGTGGTCAACCCCGTCGAGGTCCGGCCGCCGACAGGAAAGCGGTAATCTACGGCGGCGATGCTACTGCGCCGAGCCCGGGCGCAATACACGGAAGAGCGTGTCCAACTCCTCCGGGGTGCCGCGGAAGATGGTCACCGGCGGCTTGCGGTAGGCCAGCATCTGCTGCCAGATCACGTCCTCGAGGCTGGAGTTGATGCCCCAGCCGCCCATGTACTGCAGCTTGAGGTCGGCGTCGACGTTGAGTGGAGCGCCTTGCGTCCAGGGGCGGAGGTCGCTGGCCTGGCCGGCGTAGGTCGAGTAGAGGCCCATGGCGGAGCTGAAGCCGATGTCGCTGAGCGACTGCCGCACGAGCGCGTAATCGGGCTGGTTGAGGCGCGCCTGCACCGCGTCGAGGTCGATGGTCAGCGGGCCGGCTTGACCCATCAGCACCAGATCGTAGCCCTGGCCGTTCACCGTGTTGCCCCAGACGGTGCCGTTGGGGAATACCGAGAAGAATGTCGCCAGTTCGCTTTGCACGGTGGGCACGTCGCTCTCGTACAGCGGCACGTAGAGGCTGAAGTAGCCGCCGGGGTTGAGGTGCCGCTTCACCGCCTCGAAGTACTCCTTGGAGTAGATGGCGGCGGTGCCCTTGACGAAGATGTCAAGCGGATCGCTGGCGATCACGTCAAACGTGTCGCGCGTGGTCAGCAGGTAGTGGCGGGCGTCGTCGTAGACGATGTGGGTTTTAGGGTTGTCCTTGACGTCGTAGTCGACGTTGCCAAAGTACTTGGTCGAGGTGGGCGGGATGACGGGCTCGATCTCGCAGATGGTGATCTTCTGGACGGTGGGCAGGCGGGTGAAGGTACCGGCGCTGACGCCAGCGCCGAAGCCGATGCCGAGCACGGATTTCGGATTGGACTCGAGCAGGGACGGCAGGAACCCGACCATGCGCTGCAGCCGCATGTCGAACGATTCGGTGGTGGCCTCGACGTGGCCGTTGACGTCGACCTCGTAGTTGCCGTCGCTCCACTGGGTAATGGCGACCGAGGAGTTGCGTCCCTCGACCACATCGAGCACCTTGGAGCTGCCGAGCGAGGGCGCCATTTTGCGTCCATAGGCGACCAGTTCGCCGGGGATGCGGTGGATGGAGATGGCCAGCGCCACGCATAGCACGCCGGCCGCGGCCAGGGCGAAGGCGGTGAGGCCGGCGCGGCGTTGGAGGCGGGCGCGGGCCAGCTCCGGCGCCCAGGCGATCAGCGCCGCGGCGCCGGCGAGGATCAGCAACAGGCGCTCGCAGTTTTGAGTGCCGATGGCGGGCACCAGGGTGATGCTGACCGCCAGCGCGCCCACGATCGCGCCCAAGGTATTGGCGGCGTAGACGGCGCCGACGCGGTCGCTGGGGTCGTCGCCCTCGCGCGAGACCGCCGCCAGCGCCAGCGGGAAGCTCGCGCCCCAGCACAGCGCGGCGGGAAGAATGGCCCAGAGGCACCGCACCAGATCGAGCTGGAAGGTGTACCAGGGGCTGATGGTCAGCATGGGGTTGACGGGCCAGTAGGGCAGCGAGCTGGCGATCATCCAACCCGTCCAGGCGATGGCCAGCGCCAGCAGCAACTGGCTCCAGCCCAGCGCCCAGCGCGGCCGGTAGCGGCGCGACAAGCTGGCGCCGGCGGCGCTGCCCAGAGCGAGGCCCACCAGAAACACCGCCAGGATGATCGAGAAGGCGTACACGGTGGCGCCCAGCAGCATGCCGAACAGCCGCGTCCACACCACCTCCGCGCCCAGCGCGGTGGCGCCCGAGAGGGCGATCACCAGGTACACCCAGAAGTCGCCTTCCCGGGCCGCCGACGGCCGGTCGCTGCTGTGTGTCTGCGCCTGCGAGGTCATGGGCGTGCGCGCCGCCATGGCCCAGCTCAGCCCCGCCACCACCACGTTCACCGCCACGGCCACATAAGTGGTCGTCGCCATGTCGAAATTGCGCAGCAGGTAAAAGCCGGCGAACAGGCAGCCGAACACCGCCCCGACCGTATTGCCGGCGTAGAGCATGCCCCACATGGCCACGCCCCCGGCACTGGTCTCGATCCAGGCCACGATGGCGGGCAGCGAGGCCCCCATCAGAATCGTCGGCGGCAGCAGGCACAGCGAGCACAGCGCCGTGCGCAGCAGCATGTTCGACAGCCCGTCGGCGGAAGCGGCGAAGTAGACGCGCTCGGCCAGCGGCATGATGAGCATGACGAGCAGCGCCAGCACGCCGGTCATGAACTCCAGCGCGGCGTAGAGGCGCAGCGGATGGATGTTTTTTCCCCGGGTCCGGGCCCGCTTCAGGTATTTGGGGAGGGTGATGCTGCCGATGCACAGCCCGCCCATGAAGGCCGCCAGCAGAAAACCCAGGCACACCGTCTGCGAGCCGATGGCCAACTGCAACATCTGGTACCAGACCAGTTCGTAGATGAGCGCCGCGCAGCCGCTGCCAGCAAACAGCAGGGCCAGCAGGGGGTACCAGCGCTGGGCGGACACGGGGGTGGAAACGGCAGCAGGGGCGGAGGACATAGGTCTCAGAGGTGCGTTAATTGTGCCACGGCATCATACCACCGCCGCCGCGGGGCGCGGCAGCCGGCGTTGCGGATGGCTTGCTTATCGAGCCGCTCCCGCTGGTCGCTTTGCGGGCCCGGCCTTAGGAGTCATTACGACGAATGACCGCCCGGCGTTTCGGGCCGTGGGCGCCGGGCACCAACATTTCTCCCGCGGGGCGCAGCCGCCGGCGCCGTTCAGCTCGCGGGTCCGCGTGCCGGCCTGGCCAGCCCCTGCCAGCCCTTGCAAGATGCGCTCCGCCTCCGCCGGGTTGGAAGTGCCACGAGCAGAGCGGGGCGACGAGCGGCAGTGCCGCTCGTGCCGGCCGCCAATCGAAGCCCGTCCACAAGCGAGTGATGTTCACAGTGCGAGCATCACCGGAGCGATCCAGGGAACAGTGGCGAGCCACTTCCCGCGCGTTAATCGGTGCGTAAGAGGACGGTGAGGCGTTTGGGGCCGTGGGCGCCGAGCACCAGCATTTTTTCGATGTCGGAGGTGCGGCTGGGACCGGTGATGAGCGAGTAGAGGGAGGCGGTGGGAGATTGCGAGCGGGCCGCGAGGAGGGCGGCGTCGATCTCGGCGTGGAGCTGGCTGGCGTGGGCGTAGACGATGTGGGTGGGCGGCAGGATGGTGGCGGCGCGGCCGCCGCAGCGGCTGGAGACGAGCACCGATCCGGTGCGGGCGACGAGGGCTTCGCACAGGGTCAGGCTGGCGATCCCGGCGGGTTGGGCGGGAGCGAACTGCAGGTTGGTTTGCGTGGCCGCGGGCAGGCGGGCCGCGAGCGCGCGCAGGGCGGGCGCGTCCTGCACGTAAATGGTGCCGTCGCCGCCTTCTTTTTCCCGGGCGAGCACGGCGGTGAGGCAATCGGCTTCGTTGGCGGCGGTGACCAGGTGCAGTTCGGTGCGGTTGGCCTGGCACTCGGCCTGGAAGCGGGCGAGCGGATCGGCGACGGGTGCGAAAACAGCCGCGCCGGCGACATCCTCGGGGAGGCCGCCCGGCGGGCGGTCGGCCAGCGCGGCGCGGATGCGGCCCAGAATGTGGTCGCGCCCCTTAGGCATGGCCGCCCCGTTCCTGCCGGGTTCGCTGCCACCACTCGCGGAACGACTCCCGCGGCGGCTCGGGCAGGTCGCGGGATGCGGTCCAGGGGCGCAGCAGGTCGAGCGGGCTGCCTTCGGGCACCCATGCGTTTTTAAAGCGCAGCAGGTGGCGGGCCAGCTGCGCCAGCCGGGCGTAGCGCGCGGCGTCGCTCATCAGCCATCGAAAGGCGCGCATGCCGATCCGTTCCGGCAGCGGGCGGACGTGTTGGAGGGCGCTGTCGCGCCGGTTTTCGATGAGGTGATGGTGCAGGTCGATTTCGACCGGGCAGATTTCGGTGCAGGCGCCGCAGAGCGAGGAGGCGAACGATAAGTGGCCGAATTCTTTTTCGCCGCGCAGCAGCGGGGTGAGCACCGCGCCGATGGGGCCGGAGTAGGTGGTGCCGTAGGCGTGGCCGCCGATGGTGTGGAACACCGGGCAGACGTTCAAGCACGCCCCGCAGCGGATGCACTGCAGCGTGTCGCGCCGTTCTTGATCAGCGAGCACGCGGGTGCGGCCGTTATCGAGCAGGACGACATGGAACTCCTCGGGGCCGTCGGCCTCGCCGGGCTGGCGCGGGCCGCCGATGAGGCTGCTGTAGCAGGTGATCGCCTGGCCGGTGCCGGCGGTGGACAGCAGCGGCCAGAACAGCGCCAGATCGGTCAGGCGGGGCAGGATTTTTTCGATGCCGGTGAGCACCACATGCACCCGCGGCAGGGAGGCGGTGAGGCGGGCGTTGCCTTCGTTCTCGGTAATGGCCACCATGCCGGCGTCGGCGATCAGGAAGTTGGCGCCGGTGATGCCCATGCCGGCCGAGGCGAAGCGCGCGCGCATATAGTGCCGCGCCGCCATGGTGAGATCCTCGGCCGAATCGGCCCCGGCGGGCGTGCCCAGCTTCTGCTGAAAGAGGGCGGCAATCTGCGCGCGGCGCAGATGCATGGCGGGCGTGACGATGTGATAGGGCGGTTCATTACGGAGTTGGACGATGAACTCGCCCAAGTCGCTCTCCACCGCCTCGAGGCCGGCGCCCTCGAGCGCGGCGCCGAGGTGGACCTCTTCGCTGACCATCGACTTCGACTTGATCACCGAGCGCACGCCGCGGCGGCGGGCGAGGTCCAGGATGTAGTCGCGGGCGTCGGCCGCGGTTTCGGCCCAGAAGACGTGGCCGCCGCGGCTGGTGATACCGGCTTCGAACTGTTCCAAATACTCGCCGAGATGGGCCACGGCATCGGCTTTAACGGCACGGGCGCGGTGGCGGGCCTCGCTCCAACTGGCGAAGCGTTCGCGGCCGGCGTTCAGCGCCCGGTTATAGGTGCCGAGGCTGGTGCGCACCGTCTCCTGTTGCGGGCGGTCGTGGGCGGCGCGGGTCGCGGCCTGCTCGAAGCTATGGAGCGTGGAACTCACGGGCGTTTCTCCGCGCGGGCGCCCGGCTTCGCCGCCCGCTTGGCCGGCGGCGCGTCGCGGGGGCCCCTGAGCCCCGCTCGTGCGCCGCCGGCATCTCCTGTCGTGCGGGCGCTTGGCTGGGCCGACCGCTCTGCGCCCGAGTCTTGAGGTCCCGCGTCGAGGCCCGCGTCGAGGCCCGCGGCCAGGATCTCGGCCAGGTGGATGGCGCGCACCCGTCCCGGTTGGCGTGCCAGCGTGCCGCCAATCTGCATCAGGCAACTGGGGTCGCAGGAGGTGACGAAATCAACGCCGGCGCGTTCGACGTTGGCGGCCTTGCGCTGCCCCAGGGCCGCCGAGATGTCGCTCATCTGCATGGAGAACGCGCCGCCAAAGCCGCAGCACTCGGTGGTCTCCTCCATCTCGACCAGTTCCAGGCCGCGCACGGCCCGGAGCAACTCCCGTGGCTCGTCGTAAAGGCCCAACTCGCGCAGGGCGTGGCAGCCGTCGTGGAACGTCACCCGATAAGGAAAGGAGGCGCCCACGTCACGCACGTTCAATTGCCGCACCAGGTACTCGCTGAACTCGAAAACGCGACCGTGCAGCGGAGCGATTGCCTGCGCTAGCGCCGCGTCGCCGTGGGCCAGCGCGGGGAAAAAGTTGCGCACCATGGTGGTGCATGAGCCCGAGGGGCACACCACGGCGTCATAGCTTTGCCGGGCCTCAGGGCCAGCGAAGATTTCAGCGAAGCGGAGGGCCAGGGGCCGCGCTTCCGCCCAGTGGCCGGTGCTGAAGGCGGGCTGGCCGCAGCAGGTTTGGGCGGCGGGGAACTCGACCTGGCAGCCGACCCGCTCCAACACCCGCACCATCGCCTGCGCGACTTGGGGCAGGAGTTGGTCCACGAAGCAGGGGATGAAGAGCGCGATGCGGGGACGAGTCACCACTGGCTATAGGTTAGCGCCATTGGAGCGGGGGTTAGACCAGCGATTATACGAGCGCCGCACAGGCCAAACGCTCGGCCCAGGCGGCGACGGTGGCGGCGTCGGCGCGGCCGTTTTCGAGGGTGGCGAACTGCACCGCCAAGTTACCGATGGTGGCGCTTTCGACCGGGCCGCGCACAACCTCGAGGCCGGTGGCGTGTTCGACCAGGCGGTTGAGGACGGCGTTCTGGCTGCCGCCGCCCAGCATGTAAATGCGGCGGAAGCGGCGGCCGCAGGCGAGCGCGAGGGCGCGCACGACTTCGCCGTAGCGGACGGCGAGGGAAGCGAAGATGGCGGCGGCGACGTCGGGGGCGGCGGTGGGGCCGTCGGCCAGCGGGGCGCGGCCGGCGGCGAGGAGGGCGCGGTTGATTTTGGCGGGCATGTCGCCGGGGAGCATGAGCTCGGCGCGATCGACGTTGAACACCGCCTGCGAGGCCGGGCGGGACTGGCAGGCGGCGATGAGATCGGCGGTGGTCCACTGCCGCCCGGCGGCTTCCCAGGCGCGCAGGCACTCCTCCAGCAGCCAGAGGCCGGTGATGTTTTTGAGGAAGCGGATGGTGCCGCCCACGCCGCCTTCATTGGTGAGGTTGGCGGCGAGCGCCGCGGGGGTGGTGCAGGGGTGGTCGAGCACGGTGCCAACCAGGGACCAGGTACCACTGCTGATGAAGGCCCAATCGCCGCCGGTTTCGGGGATACCGGCCACGGCGGCGGCGGTGTCATGGCAGGCGGGGGCGATGACTTCGGTGCCGGCCAGGGGAGCGAGGGCCGCCAACTCGCCCCGCAGGCGCCCCAGCGGCGTGCCGGGCGCCACGATCCGGGGCGCGGCGCGGCGGTCGAGGCCGGTGCGCTCGAAGATTTCGTCGCACCACTCGCCGGTGGCGACCGCGAGCAGTTGCGTGTGGGTGGCGTTGGTGTACTCCGCCACCGCCGTCTCCGGGGCGCGGCCGGTGAGGCGGTGGAGCTGGGACTCGGGAATGTTGAGCCACCTCACGCCGGCGGGCACGCCGTCGCGGCGGTCGGCCCAGAGCTGGTAGAGGGTGTTGATGCGAATGAACTGGATGCCGGTGAGCCCGTACAAGCGCTCGCGGGGAATCAGGGCCGAGACCTCGTCGATGGCGGTCTCGGTGCGGGGATCGCGGTAGCAGAAGGGGTCGGCGAGCGGGCGCTGGCTGGAACCGAGGCGGACGTAATCGACCGCCCAGCCGGTGACGCCCAAGGCATCAATCGCGCCGGCGCCGTTGCCGCCCAGGCTTTGGGCGCAGGCGCGCAGGCCGGCGTCGATGCCGTTTTCCAGGCGCTCGAGGTCCCAGTACAGATGCCCGCCGCGGCTCACCGGACCGTTGGCGAAACGGTGGACGAGTTGCAGGTGCGCGCCGCTGCCGTCCCACTCGCCCAGCGAGAGGCGGCAGCTTCCGGCTCCAAGATCGACGGCGGCGGCGCGCAGTGTTCGCATGCGGTTGGCGGCGTGAACGCCGGTTATCGGAGGAAGGCCTCGGCCAGTCCACCATCGACGGGGATGACGTGGCCGGTGGTGGCGGAGGTGCGCTCGCCGGCGAGGAATAAAATCGCCTCGGCGCACGCCGCCGGCGTAATGGGGGCGCGCGTCAGCGTGCGCCGGGCGTAGAAGCCGGCGAGCTTGGCGCGCAAGGCGTCGGTGGACTCGTCGACGTTGTGCTCGATACCGTACTTGGCGAGCGAGGCGAGGACGCGATCGCGCGGGAACATGGCCGAGCCGGAGACCACGGTGGCGGGGGCGATGGCGTTGACGCGCACGCCCGGCGCCATGCCGATGGCCAACTCGCGGACGAGATGGCTGAGCGCCGCCTTGCTGACGTCGTAGGCTTCGCTGCCGTGCTTGGGGACGGCGGCGTTGGCCGAGCTGGTGAGCACCAGCGTGGCCGGCAGGTTCTGCTCCTGGAACAGCGCCCGCGCCTCGTCGGCGGCCAGGAAGCTGCCCATGATGTTGACGTCGAGCGTGGCCCGCCAGAGCTCGTCGTCGATGACGCCGCTGGGAGAGGACGGGAACATGGCCGCGGTCACGATGACCACGTCGATGCCGCCGAACGCGGCGACGGCCGCGCGCAGCCCGGCACGCACCGAGGCGCGCTCGCGGATGTTGGCGGCCGCCGAGACCGCCGTTTCCCGCCCCGATTTCGCTTGCACCTCCGCCGCCGTCTCGGCCGCCGGCGCGGCATCGCGGTCGAGCACGGCCACATGGGCGCCGCGCGCGGCGATCATTACGGCGGCTTCGCGGCCAATGCCCGAGCCGCCGCCGATGATGGCCACGATCTTGCGGCTGAACTCCTTCTCCGGCGGCTGGCGGCGCAGCTTGGCTTCCTCCAGCGCCCAGTATTCGATGCCGAAGGCTTCCTTCAGCGGCAGCGCGACATAGTTGCTGTGGGTTTTGAAGGCCTCCGTGGGCGCCGCCGCGCCCGCCTGTGGCAGGGGGTTGGGCTCCTTGCCATCAGCAAGGCCGCTCGCCCCCGCCATCACGTGGATGGCGTTCACGTAGAACTCGCCGGCGATGCGCGCCTCGGCCTTGTTTTTGCCAAAGCTGAACTGGCCGACGCCGGGCACCAGCACGATGCTGGGGTTGGCGTTGCGCATGGCGGGCGACTGCGGTGTGGCAAAGCTTTGGTAATACTCCGCGTATTCGCGCCGGTAGACTTCGAGGCCGGCATCAATGGCCGAGCGCAACTGATCCATCGCTTCCGAGGCCGTGCCCGTGGCCGGATTCCAATCCACCAGCATGGGCCGGATCTTGGTGCGCAAAAAATGGTCCGGGCAGCTCGTGCCCAGATGGGCGAACCGGGGCGCGTCCTTGGCGCCGGCGAACTGCAACACCTCGGGGAGATCGTTGAAATGCCCGATCAGCCGCTGCGCCCCGCACACCCGCCCGCGCAGGAAGGGGAACAGATCCAGGGCCAGCTCGCGCCGGTCCTGACGGGCCTGATGCAGCGCGCCGCCGAACAGGTTCTTGCCCAGCTTCTCCACCCCAGCCATCACGAACTGGCCCAGGTGATCGAACATCGCCAGCGTATTCAAATAGCAGGCGCGCTGGGTCTCGCCCCAGGTGAACATGCCATGGCCGCCGAGCACGATGCCATCACATCCGGGGACATTCGCCACCGCCTGGCGGATCATCAGGCCCAACTCGAACCCGGGCCGCTGCCACGGCACCCAGACGAGTCGGTGGCCAAACTTCTGGTTGAACTCCTCCATCTTGGCTTTGCCGTTGGCCGCGGCCGCGAGCGCGATGCCCCAGTCCGGATGCAGGTGGTCGACGTGCGGAAAGGGCAGGAACGCATGCAGCGGCGTGTCGATCGACGGCGCCGCGCCGCCCGGGCCGAAGGCGCACAGCGGATACAGCGCCACCATGTCGTCCTCGTGCTCAACGCCCCGGTACAACTTCTCCAGGCCGCGTACCTGGTCGAGGTACAGATGGGCGAAGCCGGAGCGCTGGATGCTGCCCAGGTCGCCGCCGCTGCCCTTGACCCACAGCGCCACCTTGGGCTCGCCGCTGAGCGGATCGGTCTGCGTGATCTTGGAGCTGGTGTTGCCGCCGCCGTAGTTGGTGATGCGCAGGTCGCGCCCCAACAGGTTGGAGCGGTAGCGGAGCAGCTCGGGCTCATCCATGCCGCGCGTGGCGGCCTCGTCCCAAAGATCTTTCAAATATTTCAACTCGACGACCGCTGCTTTCTGCTGCATGAGCTCTCCGTGGATATCCCTTCTGAAGTGAAATTGTTCAGGCGTAACTGGTGGCCGTGGCCGTGTGTCCGGCGCGCTCCCGTGCCACGCGCTCCAGGTAACCGCTGGCGCGGAAGGCGGCGAGCGGATCCTCGGCCAACCCGCGCGCCCGCCGCCAGGCGCGCACCGCCGGGCGCACGTCGGTCGAGAAGGCGTCCTTATAGATGTTCTCGGCGTCGATGAGCCGCTGCTCGCCGCGGGCGGCGGCGAGAGCGTCGAAATCGATGATGGCGGCCTTGGCGTACAGCTCCTGGCCGCTCATCACCGTCTGGATCATCTCCTCGACCTTGTTTTTGAGGTTGTGGCTTTGGTCGATCATGGTGGCCAAGCCGGCGCTCGAGCCGCGTTCCCGCTCGAAGGCCAGGATCTCGGCGAAGATGCGGAAGCCTTGGTAGGGATCGATCGACCCGAAGGTCAAATCATCGTCGGCGTAGCGGCGGTCGTTGAGGTGGAAGCCGCCCAGCATCCCCTCGTCCAGCAGCCAGGCCACGATCTGCTCGATGTTCTGCCCGGCGTAGTGGTGGCCGGTGTCGACCAGCACGCGCGCCTGCGGACCGGCGGCGCGGGCCAGCAGCAGCGCCATGCCCCAGTCGGCGATGTCGGTGTGGTAGAAGGCCGGCTCGAAAGGCTTGTATTCGATCAGCAGCCGCTGTTCGGGCCCCAGCGCCGCATGGGCGCGGGCCAATCCCGCGGTGAGCCAACGCTTGCGCTGGCGCATATCGGCGGTGGCGGGAAAATTGGAGCCGTCGGCGAACCAGGGGGTGACGTCACTCGACCCCAAGGCTCGCGCCCAAGCAATGGAGGCAAGGAGGTGATCCAGCGCCCGCTGCCGGATCCCGGGCTGTTCGTTGGCGAGCGAGCCGTGTTTATACTCCTGATCCTGGAATAGCGTTGGGCTGATCGAGCCGGGGCGCACGCCGTAACGCGCGGCCATCTGCAGGACGGCGCGCGCGTCGCCAGCGGCATCGCCGGGCAGATCCCACTGGGCATGCAACGCCACGGTGGGGCAGCACCCGGTGTAGAGGTGGACTTGGCCGGCGTCGGCAAACTTCTCCTCAATCGTATGTGCGGCGGTGGGCTGCAGGAATTTTCCGAAGCGTGTGCCGGTGTCGGCGAACCCCCACGAGGGCAGTTCCAAACGCCAGCCCTCGAGCGCCGCCGCCACGCGGACTTCGCAGGCGTCGGCGGCGCGGGTTGGGTGGTGCGAGGAGGAAAGTGGCATGGCACGATCAATCTGGAACCTCCAACTCTACCCGTATCGTCCGTGGCACCCCAACTCGATTTCGGCGTTTGCGGGCAATTTTGCAAGCTAAAATGCGCGGCGGGTCCGGCGGCGTTGACGTAAACGCTTGAAGGCGCACAGGATGTGGCGCCGCGGTGGGGGCCGGGTGCGAGGCGCCGGGCGGCGGGCCGGGCGCCGCACGGGTGCCGCTATGCGAAATGGTGAGCGAGTCACCTGCTCATGGGCGGAGCCGGCGGCCGCACGCGGTGGGCGGCGCCACCACCTGCCCCGCCCAACAGCGGTGCAACCGGCGTCGGCTCAGGCGGTTGCCGGACCGGTGCCGCTGCCCGCCACGTTCCGTGTTGCACAACGCCGCCAATTTTCAGCCCCCCATTGGCCTGGCCCTGTCCGGCGGCGTAGAAACGAGGGCGCAACGCGGCTTGCGTCCCGGTCCCCTGCCCGCTGCGCAGCCGCAGGCGCGGCCGCGGGCGGCCTGGCGGGGCCGTTGGGGGATCGTTGTGCGATGCGGCACGCGCAGCTGAGCCGCGGGCGGCAACCGTAACAGTTGCGGGTAACGTTGACAATCCTTGGGTTGCGGTGCGAAATAGAGGCGGAGATCCAGGATATGAAAGCCGCCACACCGGTTCCGCCGTCCCCCCGGGATCCCGCCAGCGCGGGCGAGGCGGCTGTTCCCACCACCGCCGCCACCTCCGCCGCCAGCGCTACGGGCCCTGCCAGCCCGAACCGATACCTGGTGAAGTCGGTGGTCCACGCGGCCGCCGTCTTGGCGGCGTTCCGTAAGGCGGGTGAGGAATTGGGGCTGCGGGAGGTGGTGGCGCGCTCCGGGCTGAGCAAAGGCATCTGCTTCCGCATCCTCTACACTCTGCACGAGTGCGGGATGCTGGAGAAGCTGGGGGAGAACCAGTACCGGCTGGCAGGGCGGCGGGATGGGGAGCGGCGGAAGTTTCGCGTCGGCTACGCTGACCAGGACCGCAACTCCTCCTTCTCGCGCGAGCTGTTCGAAGGATTGGTCCGCGCCTGCCAGCAGGCGCAGGTGGAGTTGATCACGGTCGACAACCGGCGCGATCCGGAATCGGCGTTAAAAAGCGCGGGGCGGCTCATCCATGAACGCGTGGACGTGGCCATCGAGTTCCAGATCGACGAGCGCACCGCGCCGTCGATCGCGGAGCGGTTTCAAGCCGCCAACGTGCCCCTGATCGCCATCGACATCCCGCATCCGGGCGCCATTTATTACGGCGTGGACAACTATGCCGTGGGCTTGGTGGGCGGGCACTGCCTGGGTAACTTCATCAAACAAAAGTGGCACGGCGTGGTGGACGAGGTGTTGCTGCTGGAAATTTCGCGCGCGGGCTCGCTGGTGCGCATGCGCACCGACGGCATTCTGGCGGGGCTGGAGGAGTCGCTGCCGGCGGGCAAGCGGAAAGTCGAGCGGCTGGACGGGAAAGGCGAGTTCAAGTCCGCGCTGGAGCAGGTGCGCCGCCATCTCCGCGGCTCCGCCGCCAAGCGCATCGCGGTGGGCGCGGCCAACGATCCCATGGCGCTGGCGGCGGTGCGCGCCTTCCAGGAGTGTGGCCGGGCGGCGCACTGCGCGGTTGTCGGCCAGAACGCCGAGCCCGAGGTGCGCGCCGAACTGCGGCAGGCGGGCACGCCGCTGGTGGGCTCGGTCGCCACCTTTCCCGAGCGCTACGGCGAGGCGGTGATGAAGCTGGCCACCGAGCTGCTGCTGGGCAAGCATATCGCCCCGGCGACATTCACCACCCATCAGCTCATCACCCCGCAGAACGTGGACCGCGTTTACCCCAACGACGCGCTGTTTCCGCGCTTCGCGCGCGAATATAATTAATTAATGGGCGCGGGCACCCGGGCTTCGCCCGCCCGCTTAGCGCTCCGCGCCAGCGCCGGGGCCCGGAGCCCAGCGACGACTGCGGCCACTGCCGGTTGCCGGAGGAGCCGGCTCCTCTGGCGCCGCCGGGGTAGCCTCGACTGGGACCACCACGGCCTCATGCTCCGCCAGCAATGGTTTCCAGGCGCGCACCACTAGAAGCCCGAAGACGTTTGCGGTTCGGTCGCCCGGCGGTGCGATTTCGTAGGCGCGAAACATGGGACCGCCAGCTTGCATGATCTTTTCCTGCGCCAGCCAAAGCGCATGCAGCAGGACTTTCACAATCGTTATCCTGGAGCGGTTCCGAAACGTCCAGGTGCCGTCATAGGTTTGCGGCCGCTCCCGCCCATGCCGCCGCACGCGCTGCCACAACTTGAGTGGCCGCTGGTGCAGGGCTAGGAACAGCGACCGTGGCCAGGGGCGTAAATCCACGGCGAAGATCTCCCAGGAGGCGAAGCCCGCCGCTTGCAACATCTCATCGAGCAAATCTCTAGTTGCAAAGCGGGTTACTCCATCGCCCCTCGAAGCTGGATAGTTCGGGAAGC
>DATBPS010000160.1:0-6836 GCA_036561225.1 Terriglobales bacterium | reverse complement strand
GTGTTCACCAGGGTTACGTAGAGCAGATGGATGACAATGACCTTGCCGAAATCAATGGCGTTGGTGATGGCGTTGCCGATCCAGAAGGCGAAGGGGATGCTGGCCAGGCAAGCAGCGTAAAAATACAGGCACCAGCGTGTGACCGCGGGGTAGACAAAGCGGTAGCCGCGGGCGAAGAGAACGACCAGGGCGAGCAACGCCACCACGCGTTCGACGTGGATGACGGCGAAGATCGGGTACAACTGTCCGGGCTCGATGATGTTCACCCCCATCAGGGTGATCATCGCCACAAAGGGGTTGGAGAGGCTCCAGAGGCAGGCGATCAGCAGCACCAGGCCGAGAACGATGATCATGCCCGCGCTCCCTCCGCCAAGGCCGCCGTCGGCGTCGCGAGCAGGTGTTCGGCGTAAAGCCGGGCCATGGAGACGCAGCGAAATTCCCGCAACAGGCGGCGCAGCTTGGCTTCCATGCCCCGCAGTCCGGCATAGTGGCGCAGCCGCTGCCGCGCCGCCAGCGGTTGGCGGGGCTGGTCAGGGTCGAGTTCCCAGGGATGCAGATAGCACACCGGCCGCAATCCCTGGCGCAATGCCTGGCGGAGCGCCCAGCGGGTGTAGGGCAGCGGCGCCAGACGCCAGAATCCGCCCCCGGCCATGGGCAGCCGCCGCCGTCCCCAGGCGACGGTGGCCATGGGGAATTCCCAGAGTCCGTTGGCCAGCCGGAAGGGCTGCCGCGGCGCGGTGGGCGCGCCGTAGAAGGGGTGATGGATGGGGTGCACGCTGGAGTCGTAGGTAAAGCCGTTGGCGGCCAGGGTGTCGAAAGCCCAATCCATGGAGCCGTCGCAACGGAGGGAAAAGTTGGGGGCGCGATAGCCGGCGAGGGCCACGCCGGCGGCATCCTCAATGGCCGCCACCGCCCGCCGGGTATCCTCGGCAAATTCCGCCGGGGTCAGCCGGAACACCGGCCGGTGCCAGTAACTGTGGCAGCCGATTTCATGTCCGGCGGCGGCAATACGCCGCAACAGTTGCGGCTGCCGCTCCGCCAGCCAGCCCACGGCGAAGAACGTCGCCTGTGCGCCGGTTTCGCTCATGGCCGCCAACAGCCGTTCGGTGGAGGCTTCCGCCCGCGCCGGCATACTATCCCAGCGCGATAATTCCACCACGCCGCTCATCACCTCCACCTGGAAGTACTCCTCCAGGTCTATGGAAACGGCGATGGTGGCAGCTTGGGTGGGGAGGGGCATCAGTTCTTCAGCATCTGCTGCACGTTGCTCTGCTGCGCCACCGCCTGATCGAGGCGAATGGCATTTTGCAACTCTGCCCGCGCCTGCTGCTTGTCGCCATTGCGGTACAAGGCGGTGGCCAGGTGGACGCGGATGACCGCAGCCTGGGCTTTTTGTTCCGGCGTCTGGTTGGCCGCGACATCGCCCTGAACCGCTTGTTGCAGGATGGGGATGGCGAGGTTGTAGACGCCCTGACTGACATAGATCCAGCCCAGGGTGTCGTTGATGGCCGACACCGACGGCAGCGCCCGCTTGGCGCGTTGGGCGAGCACCAGCGCCTGCTGCATTTTGTCGGGCTCGGCGCTGTAGATCACCGCCAGGTTGTTGCTGGCGACGCCGTTGTTGGGGTCGAGCGTCACCGCCTTGAGGTAGGCCTGCTCGGCGTCGGCGGACTGATGGACGCTCTCATCCAGCATGCCGAGCATGGTCCACAGTCCCGAACTGGTCGGGTTCTGGGCCGCCGCCTTCGCATACTGGTCGCGCGCCTTCTGGTTCTGCTGCTGCTGGGCGTAGAGGGTGCCGAGCATGGCGTAGGTGTTGTAGTTGTGGGGGTCCAGCTGCAGCGACTTTTCCAGCGCCACCTCGGCCCTGGCATTGTCCTTGCCCAGGGCATAGGCGCGCGCCAATTGAGCCTGCAATTGCGCCTGGGCCGCGGCCGGCGCGTGGGCGGCCTGGGCCGCCGCCACTTGTTGCTGCACATAGGGCAGGATGCGCGCCGACTGGCCATTGTTCTGGTACACCGCCATCAAGCCGGCGAGCGCCGAGGAGTCGGCAGGGTTGGTCTTCAACGCGGCATTGAAGATGTCTTCCGCCTGCTTCCACTGCTTCTGGGTGACGTAGACCATGCCCAGTCCGGTAGAGGCCGCGCTGTAGGAGGGCAGCAACTGGAGGGCGTGTTTGAAGTTGGTGATGGCCGGCTGATACTGCTTCTGGGCGGCGTAGGCGCTGCCCGCGAGATAGTAGCCCTCGGGCAGGTTGGGCGACAGCGTCAACATGGTTTGCGCATAGCTCATCGCCGATTGATAATCGCCCTCCGCCTGCATGAGCGAAGCCAGGGCCGCCTGCACCTGGTAATTCTTCGGGTCCAACCGCGCCGCCTGGAGGAACGAGTCCTTGGAGCGGGCGGCGTCGTTTTTCATGGCGAACGCCTGCCCCTGTTCGTAGGCGATGGCCGCCAAGTTGGGGTTCAGGCGCTGGGCGGCGGTCAGCGTGCTGAGAGCGTCGTCGGGCTTGCCCGCCCCCAACTGGATGCGGGCCTTGAGCAGCAGCGCCGACATCTGGTTGGGTTGATCCTTGAGCAGGGCGTCCACCACGGACTCCGCCTGGGTAAAGTCTTTATTGTTGGCGGCAATTTCCGCCCACTGCTCGCGGGCGGCGACCAGGGTGGGAGCCTGCTTGGCCAATTGCTGGTCAAGCGCCATCGCTTTGTCGGGCTGATTGCTGGCCAAATAAAACGATGCCAGCGCAAACCGCGCCTGGGGCGAGTTGTGCTGCATGGAGACCAGCTTCTGGAAGACCGGTTCGGCCTCGCTGAAACGCCGGCGGCCGGCCAGGAAGGAGGCCAGAGCCTGATAGGCGGGCACGGAATCGGGGTTTTGCGCCACGTCCTGGCGAAACACGTCCTCGGCTCCCTTCCAGTCGCCCTGGGTGGCGTACAGGTTGGCCATGTCGCTGCGCGCCGCCGCCGACTTGGGGTCGAGGGCGATGGCCCGCTGAAACTGCTGCTTGGCCAGATCCGGCTTGCGGGTGGCGGCGTAGAGAATGCCCAGGCTGAGGTGGGCGGCTACGCTGTCGTCGTGGCGCTGGAGAAAGGTCAGGAGGCGCTGGATGGCGGGGTCAATCTTCTGCTGCGCGGTGTCAATGTTGGCCAGCAGAATGGTGGCGTCGGCGTTTTCCGGATCGCGTTTCAGCACCGCCTGGGCGCTGGCGGTGGCGGAGGCGTAATCCCTGCCCAACAGATAGAACTGGCCCAGCGCCAGTTGTGCCTTGGCATTGCCGGGCGCCAGTTGCAGGGCCTTCTTGTAGGTGGTGAAGGCATCCTGATACTGCTGGTTGCGGGTGTAAGCATCGCCCAGGCTCAGTTCCAAGTCCGCCGACTTGGGATCGAGAGCGGCGGCATTGCGCAATTGGATGATAGCCTCCGGGTAGCGCTGCTGGTCCATATAGGACTTGGCGCTGGCCTGGAAGTTGGCGATCTTCTGCGCTTTGCTGGCGCAGCCGGCGCTGAGCAGGCAGGCCAGGGCCAGGACGAAGGTGGACAGGGTCAGGCGTGTGTGCGTCATGAATTGCTCCGAGAGAGAGAATCGGGGGCGGGGCAGGCCTCGGGGGCCGGTGCCCAGTGGGGGGCGAGCACTTCTCGCCAACAACCGGCGCCCAGACCGGCGTGAATGGTCAGAAACACCGCGGGAGCGGCGGCACCATAGCGCCAGCCGTGACGGCGGCCAACGGCCACCGCGCCCGCCAAAAGTGCCAGGGCATAGAGTGCCAAGAGGGAGGCGGCGGGCCAGCGCAGCCACGATCCAGCCCACAGCAGAGCGGCGGCCGCGGGGAGCAGGCCAGCCAGCCAAATGGCCGGCAGGCACTGCGCCCAGGTAAAGGCGTCGTGGTGCTTGCGGGACAAGCGCACGCGGCCGCGGCCGTAGCGCAGCATTTGCCGGAACAGACCGCTCAGGGTGCGCCGCGCGGCGTAATACACCACAGCTTCGGGCGCCAGCCAGGCTTGCACACCGGCTTGGGCCAGGCGGTGGTTGAATTCCACATCTTCGCAGGCGTCGAAGCTTTCGTCGTAGCCGCCCAGGCGCTCAAACAGGCTGCGATGATAGACCGCGCCGGAACTGGAGGGGTTGACCCAGCCGGCGGCGCTGGTATTGAAGATGGTGGAATCGCTGCCATGGCCGAGGCGGTGGGCGCGGGCGTGGGCAATAGCGGACTGCCAGAAATGGGCCGCCTCCATTGTGAGCGGTTGGGGACGGCTCAGGCACATGGCGCCGCGGGCGGCGGCGGCGGTCATACTGGCCCGCAGCCAATCGCGTCCGGGGAGGCGGCAATGTCCATCCACGAAGACCACCCAGTCAAAACGGGCGGCGCGCGCGCCGCAGTTACGGCCGGCGGAGGAGCGCCGGCCGGGATTGGGGATCCAGCGCACGCGGCCGGGAAAACGACCGGCATACTCCTGCGCCAGCCGCGTGGTGCCGTCGTCGCCGGCGCCGGCGCCGCCGTCGGCCACCAGAATTTCGCAGCGGCCGGCGGGGTAGTCCTGCTCCAGCAGTTGATCCAGCAGTGCTCCCAGGTGGGTGGCTTCGTGGCGCACCGGCAGCACCACGGACACGGTGGGCAGAGCGGCGTCGTCCGGCAGCGGGCGCCCGCTCTGCCCAGGGCGGCTCGGAGCTGCCGCGGGAAGATGCGCCGCGGGCAGAGCCCGGCGGTAGAGCTCCTGCAGTTGCCGGCGCTGATGTTCGGGCGAATACGCCTGGCGCACGCGCTCGGCGCCACGCTGGGCCAGATCGCGCCGCGCGGCCGCATCCGGCAGCAGACGAGCGAGGGCGTCCGCCATGCCGCGGCTGTCGCCGCACTCCACCAGGGCGAGGGCGGGGGGCGAGCCGGCGATCTCGGCCACCGCGCCCGCCGTGGTGGCCACCACGGCGACCCCGGCCGCCATGGCTTCCAGCACCACGTTGGGCGCCTGCTCGCGCAAGGAAGGGTTGACGAACAGATCGCAGCCCGGCAGCAAGGCCGGCCAGTCGGGACAAAAGCCGGCGAAGGTCAACCGCCGGGCAATGCCCAGCCGTTGGGCCTCAGCTTCCAGCGCGGCGCGCAGGACGCCATCACCGGCGATGAGAAAATGCCCCGGCAGGCCAGAGGGCAACTGGGCCACCGCCTGGAGCAGAAAGCTGGCGCCTTTTTCCGGGCTCAGCCGGCCGGCGGCGCCGACGATGAGGGCGTCCTCCGCCCACCCGAAACGGGCGCGCAGCGCGGCGCGCGCGGCGGCACGGTCCACCTCGGGAATGGGAATGGCATTGGGCACCGTCAGGGCGCGGGAGCGGAGGCGCGCGGGCAGTTGTTCGACCTGGGTGCGGGAGAGGCAGACAAGGTGCCGGGGCCAGCCGAGCAGCAGGCGATCGAGGGTTTCATAGGCGCGCACTTTGCGGTCCTCGCCGGTATAGCCGCGCAGGAACCAGGCGGCGGGAATGCCGGCCGCGCGCGCCGCCCAACTGCCCAGCAGATCGGCGCGGTAGCCGTGGGTGCAGACCAGGCCGATGTTTTCTTGGTGCAGCAGGCGGCGCAGTTGCGCCCCCGCGGCCAGGTCGCGGCGGCCTCCGCCGGCGAGGGCCGCCACCGGGACCCCCGAGGCGCGGGCGGCATCGAGCAGGTCCTGGCCTTCGCCTCCGGAGCCGGTAAACACGCCCAGCATCTGCCGCACGCCGAGGTCATAGTGCAGCAGGCGCAGAATCTGGCGCTCCGGCCCGCCGACGAAGTTGCTGGCGCGCAGATGCAGCACCGTGACCGGGGAGTTCACCGCGCACCCCCCAGCGGAAAACGCAAGGGGTCGAGTGAACCCCGCCAGGCGGCTTCCAGGGCGCGGGCGCAGTCATCCCAGTTGTAGGTTTGGCGCGCCCAACGTCCGCCGGAGCGGCCCAGGCGCTGGGCCTGCGCGGGCGCCTGCAACAATAGCGCGCCGGCGCGGGCAAACTGCTCCGGGGTATCGGCGAGCAGGAGATGGGTGCCGCTCACCGCCTGCAATCCCTCCGCCCCCACCGTGGTCGCCACCACGGCCTTGTCCATGGCCAGCGATTCGATGATTTTAATGCGGCTGCCTCCGCCCACCCGCAGCGGCACCACCAACAGAGCGGCGGCAGCCATGTAGGGGCGCACATCGGCGACTTCCCCGACCAATTCGACGCCGGCCAGGCCCTGGAGTCGCCGCGCCAGCGCCGGGCTGGGCCGGCGGCCCACCACGCGCAGGCGGCAATCCGGCTGTTGGGCGCGGAGGAGGGGCAGAATGGTCTCGGCGAAATACACCACCCCATCCTGATTGGGGAACCAGTCCAGAGCGCCGACGAAGAGCAGGGTATTCGGTTCCACCGCGGCCTCGGGACGGGGCTGGAAGTAATCGAGGTCCACGCCGTTGGCCACCAGCGAGGAACGGCTTGCTCCCCACCCCAGCGCGGTGGCGCGATCCTCGGCGCTGACGGCGGTGACGGCCCGCGCGCGGGCAAAGGCGCGGCGCTCGAAGCGCCGCATTCTGGCCGCCTGCAGGCGGAAATACGGCCTCGCCACCCACGCCCGGCTGATGGCCGCGCGCCGCTGCCAGATCTGCGCCTCGATGTTGTGGCTGGCGATGAGGTGGGGCACGGCGTCGTTCAGGAAGGAGGCAAACGGGGTCCACTCCACCTGCGCCAGGTCATAGCGACCGCTCGCCCACAGCGCGTCCACCGCCGCCTGGAAGCGTGCGGTATGGTGTTTGGCCACCGAGTAGGGCCAGGGAGAGCCGAGGTTGAGCAGCAGACGCGCATACAGGCCCGCGCCCCGGCTATCCGGCAGAGGGGCCACCGCCTGG
>DATBPS010000159.1:0-7763 GCA_036561225.1 Terriglobales bacterium | reverse complement strand
CGCCAGCCTGTTTTGCCAGCACGCCGCGCCGACCCTGCCCAATGGCGATTCCTGGGATGCGCACCGGGAGGAGGTGGCCGACGTCATGATTGACGCCGTTACCCGGCACGCGCCCAACTTCAAGCGGGCGGTGATCGCGCGCCGCATCCAGAGCCCGCTCGATCTGGAACGGACCTATGGCTTGACCGGCGGGGATATTTTCCACGGCGCGTTGACGCTGGACCAGATGTTCTCGGCCCGTCCGGCGCTGGGGTGGGCCAACTACCGTACGCCGCTGGCGGGATTGTATCTGTGCGGATCGGGCGCGCACCCCGGCGGCGGGGTCACCGGCGCGCCCGGGCACAATGCCGCGCGGGAGATTCTCAAGGATCTCAGGCGTTAGTGGATACTCCGCCCCTGACTTGGGTCGCGCCCTGCGACCGCTCAGCGCCGTGGCTTAGCTGCCGCGAGGGGCTATGGCAGCGGCCTCCTCGACTGCCGGGGGCGCAAAGGCCGCACTGCGGCCTTTGCCCGTTCCGATTTTCGCGGCCTCCTCGCGCCGACTTTGCCCACAGTGCAAACGGCGCGACCCCCGCGTTAGGCGGCGGCATCGGCTGCGAGTCCTCCGCCGGCCCGGCGCTGGGTGAGGCCAGAGGCGGGAGTGAAGGTGCGAGAGTTGCTGTCGAGGCCGGCGAGCTCGCGGTGGATTCCCTTGCCGGCGGAAGCGGAATCGCGGCGTGTGACCGGGGTTACGGGAGTTGTTGCAAAGTCCGCAGGCCGATCTGCTGGATGGCGGGGGGAAGGGGGGCGTAGCCGAGGGAAGCGGCGATGGATTGCCCCCCGGTGAGCACATAGTGGACGAAGCCGCGCAAGGCGGCCTGGTGGGCCGCATCCCGCGCCGCCTTGGGCAGCAGCAGGAAGGTCAGGCCGGCGATGGGGTAGGAGGCGGCGCCCGGCGGGTTGACGATGGGCGCGCGCACATCCCTGGCCAGCGAGTCGCGCGAGGCGGCGAGGGCGGCGGCGGTGGCGGCGGCCGAGGGCTCGATGAATTTACCGGCCGAGTTCTGTACCCAGGCCACCGGCAGATGGTGCTGCAGAGCGTAGGCCAGCTCGACGTAGCCCAGACCGCCGGGCGATTGGCGCACCAGTTCGGTGACCCCTTCACTGCCCTTGCCGCCCAGCCCCACCGGCCAGTTGACCGCGGTGCCGCTGCCCACCCGCTGCTTCCATTCCGGACTGACAGCGGCGAGGTAGGTGGTGAGGATGCTGGTGGTGCCGCTGCCGTCGGCGCGGTGGGCGAGCAGCACCGGGGTGTGGGGCAGGTGGAGGCCGGGATTGGCGGCGGTGAGGGCGCGGTCATCCCAGTAGGTCACCGTGCCCATGAAGAGGCCGGCGAGGGCGGCGGGGGTGAGATGCAGTGGCCGCGAAATCCCGCTCAGGTTGTAGATGAGACACACCGGGCCGGCGGCTTCGGCCACCTGTACCAGCGCCGGCATCTGCGGCAGTTGCGCGTCGGTGAGGGCGGCGTCGCTGGCGCCGAAGTCCACGGTGCGGTTGCGCACTTGTTGGATGCCGCCGCCGCTGCCGATGGACTGGTAGTTGATGCTCACGCCGGGATGGACCCGCTGGTAATCGGCCGCCCAGCGGGACATCAAGGGCGTGACGAAGGTGCTGCCGGCGCCGGTGAGCGCCTGGGCCTGGGCGCCCGCGGCACCGAAGACAGAGATGCAGAGGAGGAACGTAATCGGAAGTGTGAGCTTGTGTTTCATGGCAGTGAGAAGCGCAAGTTGGCGAACACCATCGTCGAGTGGGCGTTCTTCGGGGCGCCGGCGGCGACCGCGAAGGGCGTGCGAACCAGGTAGGAAGCCTGGGTCATGAGGCTGATGGAGCCGTACTTGGCCGACTTCCAAAAGGTGTGATTGAGGCCGAGAGTGGCTTCCTGAATCGAGCGGTTCTGGGCCGCCGCGGCGCCCGGGTAGCCGTATCCGACCGCGGTGGCGCCGCTGAGATCGAAGCTGGGCTTGATGGCGAGACCGCCGTAGTAGGCGTAGAGCATGTCGGTGGGCAGCGCCTGCCATTCGAAGCCCGCCATGCCGCCGCGGGTGAGCAGGGGCGAGACCGAGCCGTCCTGGCGGACGACCAGGTCGGGGGCCATGCCGAAGAAGTAGCGGCCGCCGCCATCGCCGAAGAAGGTGTTGGCGATGAGGCGGAAGCCGGGAGCCAGATAGGCGGCGGCGTCCGCCTCGATACCTCCGCCGGCGGCGCGCTGGGTCAGGCCGGTGGCCGGGGTGAAGGTGCGGAAGTTGCTGTTGAGGCCGGCGACTTCGAGGTGGATTCCCTTGCCCGCCGGATCGGAGTCGTAGGCCAGCTTGGCGATGATGTCAGGGGTGAAGCCGGGGGCGGAGAAGTTGGAGCTGCCGTTGTTCACCTGGCCGGCATAGGCGCCGGGGATGGTCGCCTGCGGCGCGCCCGAGCTGCCGCCGATGTACGGCTCGCCGTTTTCGAGCGACACTCCGGCGGTGAAGTGGGGCGAGGCGTGGTAGAGCAGGCGGAACTGGGGCTGACGCGCCCAGGTGAGGCCCACCTGATAGTTGGTGTCCACCGTCTGGCCGTATGCGATGTCGCCGGGCATGGGCGAGAGGCCCACTTTGCCGGGCGTCAGCATGCTCCAGTCCTGGCCGGCGACGATCTCCCAGCCGCCGCGGCGCACATCGAGAAAGAAGACGCGCAGGCGCAGGGTGTCGGAGTTGCTGCTCACCGCCACGTTGGAGGGCTGGTTGCCGAGGAAATCGGTTTCCAGATAGGTGTACAGATCCAGGCCGGCCGGAGCGGCCGACACCTTGAGGGTGAGGCGGGAGTTCTGGGCGCTTTCGCGGAACTCGCTCAGGCGTCCGGCGGCGGTGTTGTTGTAGGGGATGGCGGCGAAGTTGGTGCCGATGCCGCTACCCACCGCGGTGGTGCGGTAGACGGAGGTGAAGTCGAGGAATCCGCCGGGGGTGAAGGTGAGGCTGCCCACTTTCACCTGCAATGGCGACTGGGCGAGGGCGCAGGCAGCCGCCAGCGCGAGAGCAGCGATAAGGAGTTGGGTTCGTTTCAGCATCAACACCATGGTGCCCGCAATGACCTGTGCGTGCGATTACAGAATGAAGACAGGTGAACCATGACAAAACGATGACAACTGCCGGGGGCGCGGCGGAAACGGGGCCGGGGGCCTGCATACTGTGGCCATGCAGGCGGGCGCGGCAGCGCGACGGGAGAGGCCCAAACGACGGGAGGGCGACGCCGGGTCGGGCTGGCTTTTGCGGGGGCTGGCGGCGGTGGTGCCGCTGCTCACGCTGGGGGTGGGGGCGCAGTTGTACTGGGGCAGCGCGGCGGCGCGGCGGGCGTTCGGGTGGGGTTTTCTCACCGGCTCCACCTGGGACCCGGTGTTCGAGCACTTCGGGGCGTGGCCGTTTCTGTTCGGAACCCTCTTCACCACCGCGGTGGCGCTGGTGCTGGCGGCACCGCTGGGGGTGGCCGTGGCCATCTTCTTATCGGAGGTGGCGCCGCGGCGTGTGCGCGTCTGGCTGGGCGGGCTGGTGGAGTTGCTGGCCGTGGTGCCGAGCGTGGTGTACGGACTGTGGGGCATGGTGGTGCTGGTGCCCTGGCTGCGGCAGACGCTGGAACCGTGGCTGGGGGCTCATCTGGGGTGGTTGCCGCTGTTTCAAGGGCCTGCCTACGGGGTGGGATTTCTGGCGGCGGGGCTGGTGCTGGCGCTGATGGTGCTGCCCTTTGTGGTGAGCATGGCGCTGGAGGCGATGCGCGCCGTGCCGGTGGCGCAGCGGGAGGCGGGGCTGGCGCTGGGGGCGACGCGGTGGGAGGTGGTGCAGCACATCGTGCTGCCGGCGGCGCGGGGCGGCATCGGCGGCGGGGTGCTGCTGGCGGTGGGACGGGCGCTGGGGGAGACGATGGCGGTGACCATGCTGATCGGCAACCGGCCGGCGGTCAGCGCCTCGCTGTTCGCGCCCGGCTATACGCTGGCCAGCATCATCGCCAACGAGTTCACCGAAGCCACTTCGGCGTTGTACACCGCCTCGCTGGTGGAGCTGGGGCTGATCCTGTTTGGCCTGACGCTGGTGGTCAATCTGGCGGCGCGGATGCTGCTGAAACCGCGGGGGGCGGCGGCATGAGGCGCCGGAGGTACCTCAGTCGCCTGCTGTTGGCCGCCACCGGGGTGTGCACGCTGGCGGTGCTGACGCCGCTGGTAATGATCCTCTACCGGGTGGCGCGGGAGGGGGCGGGGGCGCTGAACTGGACCTTCCTCACGCATCTGCCCACGCCGCCGGGAGAGAGCGGCGGAGGGATGGGCAACGCGGTGGTGGGCACGCTGGAGATGCTGGCGGTGGCGCTGGCGGTGGGGCTGCCGCTGGGGCTGGCGGGGGCGCTGTACACGGCGGAACTGGGGCGGGAGCGTTTGGCGGGGGTGGTGCGGTTTGCCGCCGACGTACTCACCGGGGTGCCCACCATCGTGACCGGATTGTTTGTGTACGCGCTGGTGGTGGTGCCGATGCGGCGTTTTTCGGCGCTGGCCGGGGGCCTGGCGCTGGCCATGATCCTGCTGCCCATCACGCTGCGCGCCGGCGAAGAGGCGTTGCGGGCGGTGCCGGCGAGCTACCGCGAGGCGGCGCTGGCGCTGGGCGCGAGCCGTGGGCGGATGTGGCGGGGGGTGCTGCTGCCGGCGGCGCGGCGGGGGCTGATCGCCGCCGCGCTGCTGGGGGTGATGCGCACCGCCGGGGAGACGGCGCCGCTGTTGCTCACCTCGCTCAACAACTCGCAGTGGAACCTGCGGCTGGGGCGGCCCATGGCTTCGCTCACGGTGCAGATCTACACCTACGCCACCGGACCCTACGATGATTGGCACCAGCAGGCGTGGGCGGCGGCGCTGTTGCTGTTGTTGCTGGTGGGCGGGCTGGCGGTGGTGGCCCGCTGGTGGAGTGGCAGGGGGGAGGCCGCATGATGGAGAACGCGTCCGGCGTGCTGGAGCACATGCAGGCGGCGGTGGTGGAGTTTGACGCGCGCTTGCAGTGGCGCTTCCTCAATCCGGCGGCGGAGCGTTTGCTGGAACGGCTGCCGCGGCTGCCGCAACTGCTGGTGCGGGCGGCGGCGGCGGTGCGCGAGGGCGCCGCGTGGCAGGGGCGGGTGGAGTTGCCCGATGAGCGCACGCTGGAGGTGGCGGTGTCGCCTTTGGGCGCGCCGCCGGCGCGGGGGGCGCTGCTGGAGGCGCGGGAGGTGACGGCCACGGTGCGGCTGGAAACCACGCGGCGGGACTTCATCGCGGCGCTGTCGCATGAGCTGCGCACCCCGCTGGCCTCGATCCAGGGCTACGGCGAGCTGCTGGCCCACAACCCGGATGCCGCGGCCGAGGAGCGCCATGCCTGGCTGCTGGGGATCCTGGAGAGTTCCGAGCGGCTGACGCGGCTGACCGCCGACCTGACCACGCTTTCGGCGCTGGAGACGGGTACCTATCCGCTGCGGCCGGAGGTGTTCGAGGCGGCGGAGCTGGCCGAACCGGTGCTGCGGGTACTGCGGCCGCAGGCACAGACGCGGGGGGCGGCGCTGGTATCGCCGCCGTGGGGGGAAGGACGCATCCGCGGCGATGCGGGGGCGCTGCACCGGCTGCTGCTCAACCTGGTGGAGAACGCGCTGCGCCATGGGGAAAGGGCGGGCGCGGAAGCGCCGCTGCGGGTGGAATTGAGCGGGTGGGCGGAGGGGCGGGACACACCCGCACCGGCTCAGGGCGTCTCCGCGTCGCCGCGGTATGTCATCCGGGTGCGCGACAATGGAGCCGGGATCGCCAGCCGTGACCAGGCACGCATTTTTGAACGCTTCTATCGCGTCCCCGGACGCACCGTCGAGGGGACGGGGCTGGGGCTGGCGCTGGTGAAGCACATCGCGCAGGAGCACGGCGGGACGGTGACGGTGGAGAGCGAACTGGGCGAAGGCACGACGTTCACCGTGCGGTTGCCGCTGGTGGAGGAGGTATGAGCCTGGGTTTGTTGCCGACGCTGACGCCGCCGGAGACGACGGAAGCAGGGCGGGCGGTGATCGAGGTGCGCGGGCTGAGCGTGTGGTACGGCACGCGGCAGGTGCTGTTCGAGGTGGACCTGGAGGTGCGCGAGCGCTCGATCCTGACCATGATCGGGCCGTCGGGGTGCGGCAAGAGCACCTGCCTGCGCGCCATGAACCGGATGAACGACCTCATCCCGACGGCGCGCCGCCAGGGGCGCATTCTTCTGGATGGCGCCGACATTGCCGGGGGGGATGTGCTGGCGCTGCGGCGGCGGGTGGGGATGGTGTTTCAGCGGCCCAATCCGCTGCCCATGTCCATCTTCGACAACGTCGCCTACGGAGCGCGGCTGCACGGGCTGGCGCGCGGACGGCGGGCACTGGCGGAGGTGGTGGAGCGGCAACTGCGGGCGGTGAGTTTGTGGGACGAGGTCGCCGACCGGCTGACGCAGCCGGCGCTGGGGCTCTCGGGCGGGCAGCAGCAACGGCTGTGCATCGCGCGGGCGCTGGCGGTGGAACCCGAGATTCTGCTCATGGACGAGCCGGCGAGCGCGCTTGATCCCATCGCCACGGCGCGCATCGAGGAACTGATTCAGGAGTTGAAGGAGCGGGTGGGGATTGTGATCGTCACCCATAACCTGCAGCAGGCGGCGCGCATCGGCGACCGCACCACGTTTTTCCTGGGCGGGCGGGTGATCGAGACCGGAACCACGCGGCAGATGTTCACCGCGCCGGCACGCCAGGAGACGGAAGACTACATCACCGGACGCTTCGGTTAGGAGAACCCGCTTGTCGCCCACCCCGCAGACGATTCGCAAGACCTTTCAACACCGCATGGAGGAACTGCGCGCCCGCCTGCTGCACATGGGCGGGCTGGTGGAGGCCGCCGTCCACGAGAGCCTGCACGCGGTGCTGGAGCGCGAGCCGGCGCGAGCCGAGACGGTAATCGGGGGACTCGAGCCGGAGATCAACGAGCTGGAACGCGAGGTGGACGAGCGGGTGCTGAGCCTGTTGGCGCTGCAGCAGCCGCTGGCGGTGGATCTGCGCTTCGCGGCGGCGGCGCTGAAGATCGGCAACGAACTGGAGCGCATGGGCGACCTGGCGGTGAACATCGCCCAGGGCGCGGAGCGTCTGCTGCGGCAGCCGCTGGGACCGCCGCTGGTGGATTTGCCGCGCATGGCGTCACAGGCGAACGCCATGCTGCGCATGTCGCTCGACGCGCTGATGCGAGGCGATGCCGAGCTGGCGCGGCAGGTGCTGCCCGCCGACCATGCCGTGGACCGTTTGCGCGACGCCATCTTCCACCGCCTGGTGGAGGCCATGGCGCAGGAGCCGGGGCGGGCGGAGCTGAATTTGGGGCTGCTGTTCGTGGCGCGCAACCTGGAGCGCATCGCCGACCACGCCACCAACATCGCCGAAGACGTGATCTTCTGGCTGGAGGGCACGGACGTGCGCCATGGGCACGCCGCGGCGCCGGAGGCATGATCCCGGGGGAAAGAATCCTGGTGGTGGAGGACGATCCGCTGCTGGGGCGGCTGCTGGAGGTCCATCTGGGCCGCGAGGGGTTCCTGGTCACCTTGAACGCGACCGGCGCCGGGGTTCCGGAGCAGGTCACCGCGCTGCGGCCGCGGCTGCTGATTCTGGACCTGATGCTGCCGGCGGCGCATGGGCTGGAGATTCTGCGGGCGCTGCGGCGCGACCCGCTGCACCGGGGTTTGCCGGTGCTGATTCTGACCGCG
>DATBPS010000158.1:0-14606 GCA_036561225.1 Terriglobales bacterium | reverse complement strand
ACCGCCATCGTGCTCGAAACCGACCTCGAACACCGCGCCCCGGCGGCCGAGGTCGAAGCCTTCCTGGGTCATTTCTCGGCCGCCAACCGGCACCTGATCGTGCTCGATCAATTGCGCCATCCGGCCGCCGACGCCGCCGAGCTGCTTCTCCCCGCCGCCAGTTGGGCGGAGGCCGACGGCACCGTCATTAATAACGAAGGCCGCGCCCAGCGCTTCTTCCAAGTCGCCACCCCCGATCCCGCCCTGCCGGAGAGCTGGCGCTGGCTGGAACACGGTCAGGGACGCGAGGCCACGCTGGACGCGGTGATCGAGAGTCTGGCCAGCGCGCTGCCCTCACTGGCGGCCATCCGCAACGCGGCGCCGGCGGCCGATTTCCGCATGGCCGGACAAAAGGTGGCGCGGGAAACGCATCGCTTCAGCGGCCGCACCGCCATCCTGGCCAATATCGCGGTCAGCGAGCCCAAACCGCCCGAGGATTCCGACGCCGCCCTGAGCTTCAGCATGGAGGGCGCGCACGTGCAGCCGCCGGCCGCGCTCACGCCGTATTTCTGGACACCCGGCTGGAACTCGCCGCAGGCGCAGCTCTTCTACCAGAACGAGGTGAATGGCCCGCGCCGCGGCGGCGATGGCGGGGTGCGGGTGGTGGTCTCCTTGCATCCAAACTCGGACGCCACTGCCGCCGTGCCGGAAAAGTTTGTCGCGCGGCGCGATGCCTTCTGGGTGCTGCGGCAGCAGCACTTGTTCGGGTCCGAAGAGCTGAGCCGCGAGGCGCGGGCCATCGCCCAGCTTGCCCCGGCGGCCTACATCGGCCTCAACCCTGCCGCCGCGGAAGCCGCCGGCTGGAAAGCTGATCGGCCGTTGTCCATTGAACTCGACGGCCGCGCCTTCCAGGCGCCGCTGCGCATCGTGGCCGGACTGGCGGACGGTCTGGCGCTGGTGCCCGCCGGTTTCGCGGCTTTTGACGGGGCGGTGCTGCCCGGCTGGTGCCGCATCACTGCCGCGGGAGGAGGCGGCGCATGACCCGCCTGCTCAGCCCGCATCCCATCTGGGCGCTGCTCGGCATTCTCTTCTTTGCCCTCAACATCGCTGCCTTCCTCATCTGGTACGAACGCCGGCTGCTGGCGCTCTGGCAGGACCGCTACGGACCCAACCGCGTCGGCCCCTTCGGTCTGCTGCAGCCGGTTGCCGACGCCGTGAAAATGTTCTTCAAGGAAGACTGGGTGCCTCCCTTCGCCGATCGCTGGCCGTTCATCGGCGCGCCGGCCATCGTGGCCGCCACCGTGCTGCTGGGCTTTGCCGTGGTGCCGTTCACCTCCGGCATCGTCATCACCGACCTCGACATCGGTCTGCTTTTCTTTTTGGCCATGTCGTCGCTGGGCGTCTACAGCGTGGTCATCGGCGGCTGGGCCTCGAACAACAAGTACGCCCTGCTGGGCGGCATGCGCGCCGCCGCCCAGATGCTCAGCTATGAGGTCTTCATGGGCCTGGCGGTAATGGGCACGGTCATCCTGGCCGGATCCTTCAGCCTGGGCGACATCGTCGCAGCCCAGCAGCGGACCATCTGGTACGTGGTGCCGCAGTTCCTGGGCTTTGTTCTGTTCCTCATCGCCGGCGCGGCCGAAACCCGCCGCCTGCCCTTCGATCTGCCGGAAGCCGAAAGCGAACTGGTGGCCGGTTTCCACAGCGAGTACTCGGGGATGAAGTTCGGTCTGTTCTTCGTGGGCGAATACCTGGGGGTGACGCTTATCTCCTGTCTCATCACCGTGCTGTTTTTGGGCGGCTGGGGCGGACCGGGGCTGCCCGGCCTGGTGTGGTTCCTGATCAAGATGTTCGGCTTCATCTCATTCTTCATCCTGCTGCGCGCCGCGCTGCCGCGGCCGCGCTTCGATCAACTGATGGCCTGGGGATGGAAGCTGATGCTCCCCCTGGCTCTCGCCAACCTCCTGGTCACCGGAGCGGTCGTGCTGGCGGTGCACTGATGCTGAGCATTCTGCGCACCCTCTGGGACGTCTTCCTGCATGCCTTCCACAAGCGTGTGACCATCCAGTACCCGGAGCAGAAGGCCTATCTGGCCGCCCGCTACCGCGGCCGCATCATTCTCGCCCGCGATCCAGACGGCGGCGAGCGTTGCGTCGCCTGCTATCTCTGCGCCGCCGCCTGCCCGGTGGATTGCATCGCGCTCGAAGCCACCGAAGACCCCACCGGGCGACGGTATCCCGCCTGGTTCCGCATCAACTTTTCGCGCTGCATTTACTGCGGCTTCTGCGAGGAAGCCTGCCCCACCTACGCCATACAACTCACCCCCGACATGGAGATGAGCGAGTACCGGCGACAGGACATGGTCTATGAGAAGGAGGATCTGCTGATCGCCGGGCCGGGCAAGTACCCCGGCTACAACTTCTGGCGCGTCGCCGGTGTGCAAATCGGCGGCAAGGACAAGGGGGAGGCCGAGCGGGAGGACCCGCCGGTGGACCTGCAGAGCCTGATGCCTTGAAGAGACAGTTGCCAGTTGCCGGTTGCCAGTTGCCAGAGCGGGCCCGGGGGCGCGGCGTGCCCCGGCTCCCTCGCCGCCCGGGAAACCGGGAAGTTGGCGGATTTCGGCGCGCGGGACTCCGGAGACTTGGCTGGCAACTGGTAACTGGCAACTGGTAACTCTTATAAGCCTATGCCCGTTCTCTTTGGATTCGCCGCCATCATCGCCATCGTGGCCACGGTGATGGCCATCTCGCGCCTCAACGCGGTGCATGCGCTGCTCTACCTGGTGCCGTCGCTGCTGGCGGTGGCGGTGGCCATCTATGCGTTGGGCGCGCCTTATCTGGCCGCGCTGGAGGTGATCATCTACGCCGGGGCCATCATGGTGCTGTTCGTCTTCGTGACCATGATGCTCAATCTGGGCGAAGCCTCCAAGCGTCAGGAACAGCAGTGGCAGCCGGGGCGGGGGTGGATCGGGCCGACCATTCTGGCCGGACTGCTGTTTGCCGCTTTCCTCGTTTCCCTGTTGCGCGCTGGGCCGCCCACCGCCGCGCATTATGTCGGCCCGCATGATGTGGGGCTGGCGCTGATGTCCACCTACGTGCTGGGGGTCGAGTTGGCCTCCATGCTGTTGATGGGCGCGGCGGTCGCCGCCTACCACCTCGGTGTCGCCGTTGTCGGCAAGCAGCAGAAGGCGGCCGAGACCGCCGCGAAAGTGGGGACGCCATGACCCATATGGGCCTGCTGCTGGCGGCGGTGTTGTTTGTTCTCGGCCTGGCCGGGCTGCTGGCACGCCGCAACCTGCTGATGATCCTGGTCTCGATCGAGATCATGCTCAACGCCGCCGGGCTGGCCTTCATCGCCGCCGGCGCCGCGTGGAACCAGCCCGACGGGCAGGTGATGTTTCTCTTCATCCTGACCGTCGCCGCCGCCGAGGTGGCGGTGGGTCTGGCGCTGGTCCTGCAACTTCACCATCAAACCAAGTCGGTGGACGCCGACCGGGCCAACCGTATGCGCGGCTGAGACACCATGCACCCGGCGATCTACAACGCGCTCTGGCTGGAACCGGTCATCCCCTTTGCCTCCAGCTTTGTCCTGCTGGTAGCCGGGCGGAAGATGGGGCGGCGCGCGGCCGCCTGGCTGGGGTCCTGCTCCATCCTGGCTTCGTTCCTCATCGCGCTGGCCATCGCTGTGGCCTGGGACGGCGCGCCCTTCACCCAGACCGTCTGGCACTGGATCGCGGTGGGCAGCTTCCAGGTGGACATGGGCCTCTACCTCGACGCCCTGTCGGTGGTGATGACCCTGGCGGTGAGCTTCGTCAGCTTTCTCATCCACGTCTACTCCACCGAGCACATGCGCGAGAGCGAGGGCTACGAGCGCTTCTTCGCCTACATGAACCTGTTCGTGGCCTCCATGCTCACCCTCACGCTGGCCAACAACCTGCTGCTGTTGTTGCTGGGCTGGGAGGGCGTGGGACTGTGCAGCTATCTGCTCATCGGCTTCTGGTACGGCGATGAGGCCAACGGCCTGGCCGGACGCAAAGCCTTCATCGTCACCCGCACCGGCGACACCGCCTTTATCCTGGGCCTCTTTCTGCTCTTCAACCAACTGGGCACGCTCGACATTCAGCCGCTGTTGCAGCGGGCCGCCGCCCACTGGCACGTAGGCGCGGCGGCGGCCGAGGTGGCCGCCTTCCTGCTGCTGGGCGGCGCGGTGGGCAAATCCGCGCAACTGCCTCTGCAGACGTGGCTGCCCGATGCCATGGCCGGCCCCACCCCCACCAGCGCCCTGATCCACGCCGCCACCATGGTCACCGCCGGGGTGTATCTCATCGCCCGCATGCACGGCCTCTACGAGCTGGCGCCGGCGGCACTGTTTGCGGTGGCGCTGATCGGCTTTGCGACGCTGCTGCTGGCGGGTTGCAGCGCCCTCACCCAGCACGACATTAAACGTATTCTCGCCTACTCCACCGTGAGCCAGATCGGCTACATGTTTCTGGCCCTGGGCGTGGGCGCATGGTCGGCCGCCATCTTCCATCTGGTCACGCACGCATTCTTCAAGGCGCTGCTCTTCCTCGCCTCCGGCGTGGTCATCCACGCCCTCAACGACGAGCACGACATTTTCCGCATGGGCGGGCTGCGCCACAAGCTGCCGCTGGCCTTCTGGTGTTTTGTGCTGGCCGGCTGCTCGCTGGCCGGATTGCCGCTGATTACCGCCGGATTCTACAGCAAGGGCCTGATCATCTGGCAAGCCTACAGCAGTCCGCTGGGCACGACCTGGCTGTGGATCGGCGCCCTGACGGGCGCCTTCCTCACCGCCCTCTACATCTTCCGGCTCATCTTCGTGGTCTTCTACGGTTCGGAGAAGCTTGCCCCGCAGCATTTCCCCGGCCCGGCGGTGCAGTGGCCGATGGTGGTGCTCGCCTTCCTCTCCATGGTCGCCGGCTTCATTGATTTGCCGGTCGCGCTGGGCGGCGGCGAGCACCTCAGCCGCTTCCTCGCCCCCGCTCTGCCTCTGGTCGCACAGGCGCGGCCCACCGCACTGGGGGAGATCGGCTCGGAGGTCATCGCCGCCATCGTCTTTTTCGTAGGCGTTTACCTGATCTACCTCTTCCAACTGCAGCGCCCCTCGCTCACCGAGACCCTCATGGCGGGCGGCTTCACCCAGGGTCTGCACCGCTACTGGTACAGCGACTGGGGCATGGACTGGCTCTACGACCGCGCCCTTGTCCGCCCCACCATCGCGGTCGCCCGCGCCGACCAGCACGACGTCGTGGACCTCTTCTTTGCCGGCATCGGCGCCCTCTGCGGCGGCCTGTACCGCGGCCTGCGCCTCACCCAGAACGGGCAAGTGCGCCGCTACGCCGCCTGGATCGCCGCGGGAGCCATTCTTCTCCTGGTGGTAGGCCTATGGTAAGCAGTTGCCAGAGCGGGCTCGGGGGAGGGGGATTTGTGCCGGGGCGTGCTCGTCCGGAAGCGTCTTTCGCTGGCCAGGACAGGCTCGGGTGCAAGGCCACCGTGCGACTGCGGCATCTTCCGCGGCTTCAACTGGCAACTGGCAACTGGCCACTGGTAACTCTTGATGGGGGTCGGCCGTGATCCTCGTGTGGCTGCTCGTCATTTTGGGAGTTGCCGGGGCGCTGGCGGCGTGGAGCGGACGGTGGGGACGTGACTGGCCGCGCTGGATTGCGCTGGTGGGCATCGGTGCCGACTTTGTGCTTACGCTCCAGATCTGGCTGCGCTCCGGCGGCGGCGACCTGCAAGGGGCTCTGCAGGGCCATTGGCTGCGGGAGGTGGACTGGACATGGATTCCGGCCTTCGGCATCCGCTTCCACCTGGCGCTCGATGGCCTCAGCCTGTTGCTGCTGATGCTCACCTTCGCCCTCGGCCTGGTGTCGGTGCTCGCCTCCTGGCGGGACATTCGCGAGGGGGTGGGCTTCTTCCATCTCAATTTGTGCTGGATTCTGGCGGGCATCGCCGGCGTCTTCCTGGCGATGGATCTGTTCCTGTTCTACTTCGCCTGGGAACTGATGCTGGTGCCCATGTTCTTCCTCATCGCCATCTGGGGACATGAACGCCGGCAGTACGCCGCGGTCAAATTTTTCCTCTTTACCCAGATCAGCGGGCTGCTGATGCTGATCGCCATCCTGGCGCTGTACTTCGCCCACTACGCCTCGACCGGCGTGTACACCTTCGAGTACACCGAGCTGCTGCACACGCCGCTGAGCAGCGGCGCGGCGCTGTGGATTCTGCTCGGCTTCTTCGCCGCCTTTGCGGTGAAGCTGCCCATGTTCCCCTTCCATACCTGGCTGCCCGACGCCCACACCGAGGCCTCGACCGCCGGCAGCGTGGTGCTGGCCGGGCTGATGCTCAAGACCGGCGCTTACGGGCTGCTGCGTTTCGTCCTGCCGCTATTTCCTTCCGCCGCCCGCGCCTTCGCCCCCTGGGCGATGGTGCTGGCGGTGATCGGCATCATCTACGGCGGGCTGCTGGCCTACGCCCAGACCGACATGAAGCGCCTGGTGGCCTACACCAGCGTCAGCCACATGGGGTTCGTGCTGCTGGGCATCTTTGCCGCCGTCTCGGCGCCACCCGGCAGCGGCGCGGCGCAGTGGGCGCTGGAGGGCGTGGTGCTCGAGATCCTCTGCCACGGCTTCTCGACCGGCGCCCTCTTCGTGCTCGCCGGGGTTCTTCAGGAACGGATGCACACCCGCGAGATGGGCCGCATGAACGGGCTGTGGGCGGTGATGCCGCGCCTCTCCGGGGCTGGATTGTTCTTTGCCATGGCTGCCGTCGGGCTCCCGGGCCTCGGCAACTTCGTGGCCGAATTCCTGATTTTGGTGGGCACCTGGCCGGTCAGTATCGGCCTGACCATCGCCGGCGCGATCGGTATCCTGGTCTCGACGTTTTACGGCATCGAGCTGGTGCAGCGCGCCTTCCACGGCCCCAACCGCCATCACTGGCAGATACCGGATTTGCTGAAACGCGAGGCGCTGGTGCTGGTTCCCATGATGGCCCTGCTGCTGTGGCTGGGCCTGTACCCGCAGCCGGTGCTCAACACCGCCGCCGCGCCGCTGGCGCGCATCGAGCAGTTGACGCTGACCGTTACCGGAACCGTGGCGTCGAACGAGAGGCGGCCATGAGCTTTACGTCCGCCCAATGGACCGCACTGTGGCCGCTCGTCGTTCTCGCCCTGACGGCGGTGGTGGCCATGGCCGGTATCGCCATCCGCCGCAGCCATAAGGCCACGCTCATCATCACGCTGGCCGGTCTGGCGGCCTCCATCTGGCTGCTCTGGCCCGCCGCCGGCGTGGCCTCGACCGATGTCACCCCGCTGCTGCGGCTGGACGGCTTCGCGCTGTTGTTCATCGGCCTGATCGCCGGCGCGGCCTTCGTGGTGGCGCTGCTCGCCTACGATTACCTCGAAACCCTCCCCACACGCCGCGAAGAGTTCTATGTTCTGCTGCTGATCGCCACTCTGGGCGCGGCCACGCTGGCGGCCAGCAACCACTTCGTCTCATTCTTTCTGGGGCTGGAGCTGCTCAGCATCAGCCTCTATGCCCTCAATGCCTATCCCCACGGACGTCCGCTGCCGCTCGAGGCGGGCATCAAGTACCTGGTGCTGGCGGCCTCCTCCGCCGCCTTCCTGCTCTTCGGCATGGCGCTCATCTACGCCGCCACCGGCACCATGGACTTCAGCCAGATCGAGACGGCGCTGGCCGGCGCGCCCGCCGCCCTGGTGCTGCCGGGAGCGGCTCTCATCCTGGTGGGCATCGGGTTCAAGCTGGGCCTGGTCCCCTTCCATCTCTGGACGCCGGATGTCTATCAGGGCGCGCCGGCGCCGGTCACCGCCTACACCGCCACCGCCTCCAAGGCCGGCGTCTTCGCCGTCCTGCTGCGCTTCCTGTATCGCATGGGCCAGCCGCCGCCGGAGCGCGTCATCCTGGTGATTACCATTTTGGCCATCGCCTCCATGGTGGCGGGGAACCTGTTGGCGCTGCGCCAGAACAACGTCAAGCGCCTGCTGGCCTACTCCTCGATTGCCCACATGGGCTACATCCTGGTGGCGCTGGAAGCCGCCGGCGCGTCGCGCACGATGGCCGCCGCCGCGGTCGGCTTCTACTTCCTCGCCTACTTCATTACCACCCTCGGCGCTTTCGGCATCATCTCCGCCCTCACCACCCCCGAGCGCGAGCCCGACACCATCGAGGACTACCGCGGCCTGTTCTGGCGCCGCCCCTGGCTGACGCTGGTGTTTACCGCCATGCTGCTGTCGCTGGCCGGTATTCCGCTCACCGCCGGCTTCCTGGCCAAGTTCTACGTCATCGCCGCCGGTGATGCCGCCACGCTCTGGCTGCTGCTGCTGGTGCTGATCATCAGCAGCGTGGTCGGACTCTTCTACTACCTGCGTGTGGTCGTGGCGCTGTTCAGCGCGCCTCCCGACACCCCCGCCGCCGATGGCCCGCTGGCCTGGCGCATGCCGCTCACCGGCGCCTGTGTTCTGGGCGTGCTGCTGGTGGCCCTCGTCTGGGTCGGCGTCTACCCCCAGCCGTTCCTGCACCTCATCCTCGGCTTACCGCTGCATTGAGCCAACCGCTACTCCGGCCGCAGGCGCGCCGTGAAATGCCGCAGGAAGGGCGCTTCGTACTCGATCACCATGCCGCGAATCTTGTCGCGCCGGGCAAACACCGCCAGAATCACCTCCAGCAAATAGTCCATGTGGCTCTGGGTATAGGTGCGGCGGGGTATCGCCAACCTCACCAGATCCAGTTGAGCGGCGGCGGCGAACATCAGCGTGCCTATCTCGACGCTGCGCACCCCGCCCTCGAGGTACAGCTCGTTGGCCAGCGCCACCCCCGGCAGTTGCGCCGGGGTCAAATGTGGCAGGATGGCGCGCGCATCCAGATAGATGGCGTGGCCGCCCGCGGGTCGTACCGTGGGCACGCCCGCCTGCGCCAGCCGGTCCACGACGTAAGCGATGGAGGCGATGCGGTAGCGCAGGTAGCCTTCGTCGAGCGCCTCCTCGAGGCCCACGGCAATCGCCTCCAGGTCGCGTCCCGCCAGTCCGCCATAGGTGGGGTAGCCCTCGGTCAGAATGAGCAGGTTCTTCTCGCGCTGCGCCAGCACGTCGTCGTTGGTGCACAGAAAGCCGCCGATGTTGGCCATACCATCCTTCTTCGCCGACATGGTGCAGCCATCGCCCAGGCGGAACATCTCACGCGCAATCTCGCGCGGGGTGCGATCGGCCTGGCCCGCCTCGCGCAGCTTGATGAACCAGGCGTTCTCGGCGAAGCGGCAGGCGTCGAAGTACAGCGGCACGCCATAACGGCGGCAGAGCGCGCTCACCTGGCGGGCGTTTTCCAGCGACACCGGCTGTCCGCCGCCGCTGTTGTTGGTCACCGTCAGCATCACCAGCGGCACCTTGCCACGCTCGCGCTCGAGCAACTGCTGGAGACGGGCGAGGTCCATGTTGCCCTTGAAGGGCGCTTCGAGGCCCGGCTGCCTGGCCTCGGGAACCGGCAAATCGAGCGCCTCGGCGCCGACAAACTCCAGATTTGCCCGGGTGGTATCGAAGTGGGTGTTGCTGGGCACGATTACTCCCGGCTTGCACATCACCGAAAACAAGATGCGCTCGGCCGCTCTCCCCTGGTGGGTGGGGATCACGTGCTTATAGCCGAAGATGCCCTGCACCGCCGCCTTGAAGCGATCGAAGCTGGGGCTGCCGGCGTAGCTCTCGTCGCCCCGCATGATCCCCGCCCACTGCGCCGTGGACATGGCTCCGGTGCCGGAATCGGTCAGTAGATCCAACAACACCTGTTCTGAGGGTAGGAGAAAGAGGTTATAGTGCGCCGCCCGCAAATACTGCGCCCGCTCCTCCGGCGCCGTCCAGCGGATGGGCTCCACGCTCTTGATACGGAATGGCTCAATAATGGTACGGAACGCCATGGTGCCAGTCTACGCCGCGTTGGAAATTTTCCGCGACGTCAACCCGGCCATGGGCATCCATGCCGAAATCGGAGGCCGCCATGCTGAAGTTTTCCGCGCTTGCCACCGCCCTGCCGCTGGTCTGTCTGACCATGGGCCTGACCCAGGCCTCGGCACCGGTGGTCCCCATGAATGTAAAGACCGGACTTTGGGAGAACCACACCACGCTTACCGTGTCCGGCATGTTGGGCCTGCCGCCGGAGACCGTTGCCAAAATGACACCCGAGCAGCGCGCCCGCTACACCGCCGCCATGGGCTCGGGTGGCCGCAGCTCCGACCATGTCGATAAAGGCTGCCTCACCCAAGAGGATCTGACTCAGGATCCCGGCAAAATGCTCAATCGCGGTGCCGGCGACGGCATGACCTGCCACGGCGATGTGATCACCTCCAGCGCCACCGACCTCGAAATTCATTCCGTTTGCACCGGCAAGGCGCAAACCGACATGCGGATCAAACTGCACGCCGTGGACCAGGAGCACGTCACCGGGGAAGGCGCCGGCAGCGCCACCATGGGCGGACACACCATGAAGTCCGCCTTCAAATTCGACAGCCACTGGCTGGGCGCCAGCTGTCCCGCCAATTCCGGCTCACATTAACGGGCGCGGACCCCGGCGCGGCTGCGCCCGTCTTTGATGGGCGCGGGCCCCGGCGCGGCTGCGCCGCGCTTCCCGCTTCCCGCTTACCGCGTCCCGCTTGCCGCTTGCGCTCGCTCGGTCAGCCACCGGCTACTTTTTCGCGTCGAAGTGCAGCAGCCGCTGCAGGACGTAGTCGCCGCTGATCGGTTCCCCGCTCAGCGCCATGGCCAGAATCTCGCCGCCCAGCACCTGGGGGGCGATCACCACGTCGGGCTGCACCAGCTTGAGGCGGTCCATATACTTGGCGTCGTTCACCGCCACCACCGTCTTCGCCTTGCCCTTGAGCTCCTTCACCGCCAGCGCAATGAAGGCGTTCTCGCTGTCGTCGGCGCGCATGGCCAGCACCGCCTTGGCTTCGGCGGCATTGGCCTTGCGCAGGACATCGAGGTTGTTGGCATCGCCCACGATCACATCCTCGGCGTCAAAGTCGCCCGGGTCCGGGGTCTGCGAGGCGATCAGCAGCACCGACTGGCCACGGCGCTTCAGTTCGTGATAGACGTTATGGGCCAGCGGCGTCAGGCCCACCACGATGAAATGTCCGGTGCGGCGCATGCGGCTCTCCTTGCGGTTGACGATACGGTTCAGGCTGCCGCTCACCAGCGGGCCGACGATGGCGCTGATCGAGGTGGCAAAGACGGCGATGCCGAGAAAGATGATCGAGATGGTGAACAGGCGGGCATGCGTGGTGTGTGGCGTAATGTCGCCGTATCCCACCGTCCCCATGGTCACCACGGCGTAATAAAAGGCGGTGACCGCGTCGTGGATGGGCGGGGTGAACTCGGCCCCCAGGTAGAGGGCGCCGAACACGGCATAGATGAGCAGCAGAAAACTGCTGGTGATGGCAAACAGGGTGCCCGCCGCCACGCTGCTGCGATTGAAGGCGCGGCGCGCCAGCAGCAGCGCGATGAACAGCAGCAGCACGTAGTTGGCCACCAGCGGCGCGGGCGAGTGCGGCAACAAGCGCACCGCCAGCAGCGCGGCCATCGCCAGCAGCAGCGCAATGGACCAGGCAAAGCGCGAGCGCAGCGCCAGCCCCACCGACATCAGCACCAGCGCCACCCCGATCAGCAGAAAGGGCACGCCCGAAGGCGGTACATGGGCGAGCGGATCGCTCCACCGCACCCCGAAGTGGCGGCCATAGGCCAGCGCCATCACCAGCAGCCCAGCAAGGGCCAGCCCCAGCGCCAGCGGCAGGTGGGGGAACCAGTGTTTCAGCGACCGCCGCCAACCATTGATGGGCGCGGGACCCCGAGTGGCTTCGCCACTCGACCCGCTTGACGCTCGACCGGGCCGGGGACCCCACAAGCCCCAGCCCGGTCGGGTCCGCGTGCCGCTCTTGAGCCAGTTCTTCATGCCCGTGAGCAGAATAGCCTAACGCGGGGCCGTGACCGAAGTCACGGCGGCGGCCCTGCCCCCGCGGGAGAATCCATGCAGGAGATCTTTTCACCATGCCCACCGCCGTGCAGCCGATTCAGAAGCAGAACATCTTCGAGCGTCCCGGCGTTCGCGCCGTGCGTCTGTCCATCCAGTCCGGCCATGCCGTGCCCACCCACTCCAGCAACGTGGATGTGACGGCGGTGACGGTCAAGGGCGCGGGCACCTTCACCGTGGAAGGCAAACCCACCCACCTCGAACCGGGCGTGGTGGTGGAGATGCGCCCCGATACCGCGCACTCGGTCGCCGCCGACGCCGGCCATGATCTGGAACTGGTGGTGCTGCATTATCGTCTCTCCGCCGACAGCCCCGTGGCCGTCCATTGCGGGGCATAATGGTGCCATGGCCTACGTCATCGCAGAACCCTGCATCAACGTCAAAGACAGCGCCTGTGTGGACGCGTGCCCGGTGGACTGCATTCATCCGCGCAAGGACGAGGGCGATTTTGCGGGCGAAACCCAGCTCTACATTGATCCCCAGGAGTGCATAGACTGCGGCGCTTGCGTGCCCGTCTGCCCGGTCTCGGCCATCTTCGCGCGCGAGGATCTCCCGCAGAAGTGGGACGCCTTCGCCGACCTCAACGCCAAACACTTCGGCCGCTAGACAGTGCGGCCGGCATCCGCGGCGATCAAGCGTTATGGGCGACGAGGGGGCTCGAAAGACGCCTTCTCGCGCCGATGAAACGCCTCCCCGCCACCCTCGGCGGCGTAGGCTTCGCGTAGCCTGCCATAAAGCGAAAGCATCAGATCCTCGCCCCCAACGCTGCTGTCTGCGCTCATAGGCTTAGCTTAGCTCGACCCGGCAAGTTGGAGACGCCGTGAGCCAGCGCGGGCGTCTCCGAGTTGCCCCCTGTTGGGGGACACGCAAGCCGGGCGCATCCCTCGCGGGCCGCGCGCGCTTACAGCGAGGCCAGGAAGGCGGCCAGGTCGGATTTTTCCTGGGGGCTGAGGTTGAGATGGAAGCGGTCGTTGTAGAAATTGACCACGTCCATCAGGGTCGCCGCCATGCCGTTGTGGAAATACGGGGCGCGGGCGGCCAGGGCGCGCAGCACCGGGCCTTTGAACTTGCCGATGTCGGAGCAGTGGCCGCTGATCATGGCGCGGCCCAGGTCGCTGGCCTGCACCTGGTCGCCGTTGTTGCACTGCACCGTGTACAGGGGCAGGTCGGGGGTGCGGTGCGCCAGGTCGGCGGTGCCGATGTTGAGGAAGCCCACGCTGCTGTGGTCGCCCACGTTGGCGGCGTTGTGGCAGGTCGAGCAGGTGCCGGTGATCACCGGCTGGTTGAGGGCGTCGTTCAATCCGCCCACCCCGGTGATCAGGATGGGACGCGAGTTGAAGATGGCCTCGCCGCGGGCAATGGCGGCGCGATGCGGAGCGTCGCTGTGGGTCCAGGCGGCGTAGGTGTCAAACACCTGGGGATCGGGCACGTTGCCGTTGGCGTCAATGTTGTTCTCGCCCAGGGTGAAGGGCTGGGAGAGCAGGGCCATGGGGCCGCCCTGGGCGCCGCCTTCGGTGAGCGCGCCGGCGCTGCGGTCCACCAGTTGGGCGGTGTAGAGGCTGGATTCGAAATCCACGATCTGGTTGAGGATGGCGGCGGAGGGCGGTGTCGCCCCCTGGGCGTGGCCGGTGATGGCGCCGCTGGCCTGGGTGGCGAGCGAGGCCTCGCGGCCGTCCCACATCACCGCCGGCACGAAGCGCAGGTTGGTGGCCGGCAGCGGCCGGCGGTAGAAGGAGAGGTTCTCCGGCGTGTTGCAGGCGTAGGGGCTGTCCACCGCGGTGACGGCAAAGTCGGCGCCGGCCGGGGCGGTCAAGCCGATGCGGATCAGCCCCTTGCCCAGCAGCATGCGGTAGGAGCGCAGCCGCGCCCAGAAGTTCGACACATCATCGCTGGGACAGGTGGTGCCGTCCACCGGACGAAACAGCGGGTCGGTTCCGGCGGTGCGCAGAAAACGCTGCTGCACCTCCGGCGGGGAAAGCGTCCAGGCGGTAACCTGGACATGGCAGGAGGCGCAGGTGCGCCCATTGCTGCCCTCGGGCAGGAAAAACGGATTGTGCGTGTTGATCCCGCCCTGGGTGGAAATCGTTTGCAAGCTGCCGCTGGCATCCGGCACCGGCTGCGTGCCCGGCGGCGAGGGATGAGCCACCAGGGCGGCTCCGGCGGTCAATCCCACGGCAAGACAAGTGGCAAGACGAACGTTCTTCATAGCGCAGTCCTTCACGGCCCAAATCTCAAGCATTGTAGCCAAGAAGTGGCTGCCGCCAACCGGGAAAAATGTATGAGTTTAGTGACCCTTATTCGGCTACTTTATCCAGGCCCGCAAACCATACTTTCGGCGTCGGCACCCGGTGGGGGATGCGTCCGCAGGCCAGCTTGTAGCGTAACTTGTTGATCCTGCTGAACTCTGCGGGCGGAGTCACCCGTGGCAATAGCCGCTGCGCCCGGCGCGCCAGACGGGCGCGCTCGCCGCGCCAGCGGGCGCCGTCGGCGGGGCGGTACTGCGCCCAGGCGATGGAGTGCAGAAACCCGGCGGGGCCAAAACGGTCGTCGCTGAGCATGCACTCCACGAAGACCCGAATCGGCC
>DATBPS010000157.1:0-2541 GCA_036561225.1 Terriglobales bacterium | reverse complement strand
GAGACGGTGCCGGCGGTGAGGTCAATCATGCGGATGAGGTTGTTGCCGGTATCGGCGATGTAGAGTTTCGTGCCGTCGGGTGAGGCCAGGATGCCGAAGGGGTTGTTGAACAGGGCGGTGGCCAGGGGGCCGTCCTGGTATCCGGCTTTGTTGTGGTTGCCGGTGACGGTGGAGACCTGGTTGGTCGAAAGGTCGAGCTTGCGGATATCGGCGTTGCCCGGTTCGGCGATGTAGATGACGTTCTGGCTGGGAACCCAGGCGAGGCCGGCATTCTTATAGAAGGACGCGGTGCCGGCAGCGCCATCGCCCCAACCCAGCCCGGGGCCGGCGACGGTCGACACCTGCGAGGTGGCGAGGTCAATTTTGCGGATGGCGCCGTTCAGGCTGTCGGCCACGTAGGCGATCTTGCCGTCGGTGACGATGCCTTCGGGCTGGTCGAAGAGGGCTGTGGAGACGCCGCTGTAGTCGCTGCCGGTGCCCACGCCGTCGGCGAAGCCGCGGTGCGAGGGTTGTCCGGCGAGGGTGGCCGTTTGCAGCGTGACCGTCGCCTGGCTGGTGGCGGTGAGCGGGTTGCCGATATCCATGCGGCGCAGCAGGCCGTTTTCGGTGTCGGCGATGAACAGGCTGGTGGTGCCCGCGCCGCTGACATCGGCGACGGCGGTCAGGCTGTCGGGAGCGTAGAAGGTGGTGCCGCTCCCGGCGCCGCCGTCCGCCTGTCCGCTGCCCGCGCCGCCGGCCAGGGTGTAGACCGTCGCGTTCGCGCCCAGGTGCACGGCGCGAATCTCGTTGTCGTCGGCGACATAAATCACCGGCCCGCCGCTGTGGGGATCCACCGCGATGCCGCTCAGGTTTTTGAAGGTGGCGCTCATGGCGGCGCCGTCGCTCTGACCCTGGGCGCCGCTGCCGGCCACCGTGGTGACCGTCACCGAGGGCAGGGCGATCTGGCGAATGTCGTAGCCGCACTGGTCGCTGACGTAGAGGTTGGCGCCGGCCGCATCCATGGCCAGGCCGGTGGGCTGGCAGAAGGTGGCCAGCGTGCCCACGCCGTTGGTGGTGTTGTAGATGTGGTATTGGCCGGCGATGGTGGTGACGGTCGAGGTGGCCAGATCAATCTGCCGGATCAACTCGTTGCTGGTATCGGCGACGTAGAGGGTTGAGCCGTCGGGGGAGAGAGCGATGCCCTTGGGGGAGTTGAAGCTGGCGGCCGCCCCGACGCCGTCGGCGTGGCCGGCGAGGTCGGCGCCGGCGACGACCTTCACGTCGAAATCGCCTTGGGTGAAGCTGACGATGCGGTTGCGGAGCGAGTCGGCGACGTAGATGGTGTTGTTGGCCGGATTGAAGGCGATGCCGTCGCCCTCGCCGATGGTGTAGGAGTAGGGTCCGCCGGTGACGGTGGAGACGGTCTGGTTGGCGAGGGTGAACTGCCGGATGGCGTGGCCTTGTTTGTCGGCGAAGTAGAGGTTATGGCCGCCGTCGCTGGTGATGGCGGTGGGATAGAGCTCATCGGCGGTCCCGGTGCCGTCCTGATACCCGACCCCGCCGCCGGCCCCGGCCAGGGTGCTGACGTGACCGGCCCAGCCGGTGATGGTCAACAGCACGGTCGCGGTCTGCACCAGCTGACCGCCGTTGGCGTCGCTGGAGGTGGCCGTGACGGTGAGCGGCACGGCGGTGGCGGCGAGGCTGATGGGGGATGTATCCACGGTGAGCTTGACGGCGCCGCTGGCGGTGGCGGAGGTGGTGTCGAGAGCGGCCGTGGTGGAGACCGGCATGCCGGCGACGGCCAGGGTTACGGGTTGGGTAAAGCCGTTGGCGAAGTTGAGTTGCAAGGTTACCGAACCTTCATCGGCCTTGGCCAGACTGAGGGTGGAGCTGGCGGGCGTGAGGGTGAACTCCTGGGGTGGCACTTGCAGGGTGATCTGGGCGGAGGCCGACTTGGTGGCGTCGGCGGCGCTGGTGGCGGTGATGGTTTCGGTGGCCGGGGAGGGAAGCGTGGCGGGCGCGTGGAAGGTGCCGTTCTTGTCAATCGTGCCCAGGGTGGTGTTACCGCCGGCGACGTTGTTGACGCTCCAGTTGACGTTGAGGTTGGAGCCATCACCGCCCGTGACGGTGGCCTGGAAGGCCTGGGTGGTGTTGACGTTGATGGTGGCGGAGGCCGGCGTGATGGTGACCGCGATGGGCTGGACGAGGGTGATGGTGGCCTGGGCGGAGCGCAGGGGATCGGCTTGGGAGATGGCGGCGATGGTGACGGTGTTGGTGCCGGGGAAAGTGGTGGGGGCGGTGTAGAGGCCGCCGGAGGTGAGGGTGCCGTAGGTGGGGTCACTGGCCTTGCCGTTGATGGTCCAGGTGACGGCGGGGTTGGTGTTGGGGGTAACCGTGGCGGTGAACTGCTGGGTGGCGCCGGGCTGCAGGCTGGCGGTGGTGGGCGAGAGGGTGACAGCGATGGTCGGGGTAATGGTCACCTGCGCGCTGGCCGATTTGGTGGTATCGGCGGCGCTGGTGGCGCTCACCGTGACGGTCGCCGGATTGGGGACACTGGCGGGT
>DATBPS010000156.1:0-14583 GCA_036561225.1 Terriglobales bacterium | reverse complement strand
TGTGCAGGTGGGCATGGGGGCGATGCCGCCGCGGCTGGCGCGCTCCTCGGATTTCGATATCGCCGGGCCGATGATGGTGGAAGCCCAGATTGACTCCAGCGGGCATGTCTACGGCTACAGCGTCCTCTCGGGCAAGCCCGACGCGCAGGCGATCACGCGGCTGAAAAATCAATTGCTCATGAGCGTCTTCCAGCCGGCCACCACCATCTTTGGCCAGCCCACCACCGGCAGTTTGCTGGTGTCGTTTGACGCGGTGGATGTGCGCGGTTGATCCCGGTGCGGGCTGACAAGTTCTTGCTGAGGGGCGCATGCCTGTTGGCGCTCAGCGCCCTGTTGGCGGTGGCGCAGGCCCCCGCCGCCCACACCAACGTCGTCGTGGATTCCAATCCGGCGGTCTTCGCCGTGCTTGCCGGGCTGACGGCGGCCGGCTACGATGCCGGGCAAAAGGTCAATGAGCCGCTGCGCGAAAAGCTGCGGCAGCAGATCGCCGCCAAAAAGGTACCGGCGGTGGCGGCGCTGCGCGAGTTCTTCCGCGCCCACCACCTCGCCAATCGCAATCAGGACTTGGCGCAGTACACCACGCTGGCGCTGTTTCTCGGCACCCCGCCCGGGTTGCCGTTGACCCTGCCGCCGGCCGGGCTGCCGCCGGAGGCGGGCGAGGTGGCCGACATCGTGCCGCTGCTGCGCGACTTCTGGCAACAAGCCGATCTGGACGCCGTCTGGGAGCAGGCGCAGCCGGCCTACACGGCGGCGCTGCAACGCGACGCGGTAACCGCACGCACCATGCTGGACGGGATCAACGGCTTCTTCCGCATCCCCCAGGCCTACTCCGTGCGGCAGATGTTCGTGTTCCCCGATGCGCTGATCGCCGCCGGCCAATCCGACGCCCTCAACTACGAGGACAACTACTACATCATCGTCAACCTCGACCTGCACGCCGAGATGCACCAGGTGCGCCACACCTATCTGCACTACCTGCTGGATCCGCTGATCGCCCACTACCCGGCCGCCATCCTGCCGGTGCAGGATGAGCTGCTGCCGCTGGTGGCGCGCGCGCCGGCGCTGGGGCTGCAGTTCAAGCGCGATCCCACGCTGCTGTATACCGAGTGCCTGGTGCGCGCGGTGGAGATTCAACTGGATGGCGGCGACGCCGCGCACCAGCAGGGCGAAGTGCAGTCGGCCATGAGCGAGGGTCTGGTGCTGACCCGCTTGTGGTTTGACCAACTGACGAAGTTCCGCGACGACCCGCGGTCGTTCAGCGAGTTCTACCCGGAGGCGGCCTTCGCCTTGCGCATCTCCGATCTGGCGGGACAGGTGAAGCACATGCAGTTTACCCCTGCGCCGGCGGCCGAGGCCGCCCATCTGGCGCAGCCGCTGCGCGCCCCCAGCCCCATGGAGCTCGCCCAGGCGCGTTTCGACGCCAAAGACTACGCCGCCGCCGCCGCCATTGCCCATTCGGTGTTGCTGCAGCCGCGGGGCGACTACAGCGCCGCCTGGTTCCTGCTGGGCAAGACGGCCACCGCGGGCAACCATGCCCAGGACGCCGTGCACGACTTTCAGCAGGCGCTGGCGGTGGCGCGGCCCGATGAGGCGCACATCCGCACCTGGTCGAACATTTTTCTGGCCCGCCTCTACGACGCCGAACATCAGCGGGCCCAAGCGGTGGCTCACTACCAGGCGGCGCTCACCACCGCCGATACGGATATTTCCAAGTCGCTGGCCAAGGCGGGCCTCAAAGCCCCCTTTCAGCCGCCGGGGGTGAAGCATCCGGATTGAACTCGCCCTCATCCCGCAACCAATGCCTCGACGCTGGCCATGGGCTCGCGTTATCATAAATTTCAGCTCTAAATCCCACAGGCGCTTACTCAAACTCATGCTGAACCGTCACCTTATTACCTGCTCCCTGGCCACGCTGTTGCTCGCTCCCGCGGGCCTGGCGGCGCAAACCACACCTCCGGCCACGCCCGCCGCCGCCGCCCCGGCGAAACCGCAACAGAAGGCCAAACCCAAGAGCAAGGCGGAAGAGAAGGCGCTGCAGGATCTGCAGAAGATGACCCGCGATCCCGCCGCCCAGCCGGCCGCGGTGGACACCGCCCTGACCGCCTTTGCCACCCAGTACCCGACCAGCGATTACCTGGGCACGGTGGCGGTGTGGGGCTTGCAGTATTTTCAGACGCCGCCCCACGTGGACTATGCCAAGAGCCTGGTCTATGGCGAGCAGGCGGTGAAGGGCGATGACCCCAGCCTCTATGCGCTGGTCACGCTGGGTACGATCATTCCCGAGCAGGTGAAAGACACCGATCTCGATTACGACCAGCGGGTGGCCGAAGCCAAAGCCGACGACCAGAAGGCCATTGCCATCGCCGACAGCGGCGCCACCACCCTCAACGGCCAGCCGTTTGCCGAGGCGGAGAAGACCCTGGTGCGCTCCAAGGCATATGCTTCGCTGGGCAAGCTGGCCATGGTGGCCAAGGATTATCCCGGCGCGGTGACCAACTACGAGAAGGCCGCCACCTACGACACCGGCTCCAGCCAGGCGGCCGACTACTTCTATGCCGCGCGCGCGCAGATGGAGCAGAAGCAGTGGGATGATGCGCTGAAGCTGCTCGACGAGGCGGAGCAAGCCGCCCCCGGCGAGCCCGCCATCAAGAACGCGGTGGACTCCAACCGCAAGGCGATTGAAAAGGCCAAAGCCGCCGGCGGCGGGCAGTAGCCGGCGTATGAGCGGGGTGCCACTCCCCGAGACCGAGCTGGAACAACGCCTGGGTTATCGTTTCCGCGACAGCGGACGACTGACCCAGGCGTTGACGCATCGTTCCTACAACGACACCGATTCCGCCGGCGACAACGAGCGGCTGGAGTTCCTCGGCGACGCGGTGCTGGGGCTGAGCGTCAGCCGGCGCCTGCTGGAGGAGTATCCGCAGGCGTCGGAAGGCGACCTGACGCGCATTCGCGGCTGGATGGTGAGCGCCCAGAACTGCGCCCTCGCCGCCCAGGAAATGGACCTGGGAAAGTACCTCCGGCTGGGGCGGGGCGAAGAGACCCTGGGCGGGCGGCAAAAGCAGCGCTTGCTGGCCAACGCGCTGGAGGCGGTGCTGGGGGCGGTGTTTCTCGACGGCGGCTTCGAGGCCGCCGCCGGGTGCGTCGAACGCTGCCTGATCGCTCCCAGCCGGCGACGCATGCCGGAGGGGAGTTGGCATGAGTTCGCCTACAAGTCGGCCTTGCAGGAATGGGCCCACGCCCAGGGATACGCGCTGCCCATGTATGCCGTTGTGGCCACCTCGGGCCCCGATCACGAGCGCCGCTATACAGTAGAGGCGAGCATCGCCGGGCGCGGCAGCGCCCAGGGCAGCGGACGCAGCAAAAAAGAAGCCGAGCAGCAGGCCGCGGCCAGCCTGCTCACCTCGATCGGTCAGCTGCCCTAGGTGCTAGGGCTCTCCTGCCGACCTTGCTAAACTGAACGTTCATGGCCACCAAGCCTGCCCAGCCCGCTTCGCCATTGCAGGAGACGTTTCTGCGCGTCTGGATACCGACGCTGGTGGTGGCGTTGTTCATCATCACCTTCGTGGCGCAGCCGTTCGACATTCCTTCGAGTTCGATGGAGAACACGCTGCTGATCGGCGACCATCTGCTGGCCGATCGGGTGCGGCTGGCGCCGGCGGCGTCGTGGGCTCCGGGTCTGCTGCCCTACCGGGCGCTGCAGCATGGCGACATTGTGGTGTTTCTAGCCACCAAAAACGACGTGTCGCTGGGCGGGACGACGCCGGGAACGCACATCGTCAAGCGCCTGATGGGGCTTCCCGGCGACCATCTCAAGCTGGTGCACGGCACGGTGTATCGCAACGGCAAGGCGCTCAATGAACCCTACGTCATTCAGACCGGGTTCTATGATCCGGCGCGCGATGACTGGCCCAACGGCGGCCCGCTGCAGCAAACCGCGCCGGAGTGGGCGCTGGACCAGTTGCAGTATGTGCACGACGGCGAGCTGGTGGTCCCTCCGGGCGAGTACTTCTGCATGGGCGACAATCGCGACAATTCGCTCGACTCGCGCTACTGGGGCTTTGTGCCGGCGGCCAACATGATCGGGCGCCCCAGCGTGATCTACTGGTCCTACGGGAGCACCGAAGCCGACTACGTGCCGGGCGGCCTGATGGACCGCGTGGGTGGGCTGGTGGACACGCTCATTCATCTGCCGACGCGGACGCGCTGGGAACGCACCTTCCACCTCCCGCACTGAGGGCGGGCGCGGCGGAGACATGACCCGCAAGGGGAAAATCTGGATCGCGGTGGCGGTAGTGGTTCTGGTGCCGGTGGTGGCGCCGTGGTTTACCCTGTCGCGCGCCAAGGCCGGCGTTTTGCAATCGTTGCAGGCCAGTCTGGGACGGCGGATTGAGGCCGACAGCGTGCACCTGAACCTGTTTCCGCGGCCGGGGGTGGAACTCGACGGGGTGCGGTTGGGCGACGATCCGGCTTTCGGTCTGGAGGATATGGTGATGGCCGACAGCGCGGTGGCCAGCTTTCAGCTGACGGCGCTGTTACGCGGCAAGCTGGTGTTCGCGCGCGTCCACCTCGAGAATCCCAGCATCAATCTGGTGCGTAACCGTGCCGGACAATGGAACATCGCCGCGCTGCTGAACCGGACGGCGAGCATCGGTCAGCATGCGGCGCGCGCCGGGCACGCACAGCGGGCGGCGGCTACTCGGCTGCCCTACCTCGACTGGAGCAACGCCCGCATCAACTTCAAGCTGGACCAGACCAAGACGCATCTTTATCTCGACCAGGTGGAGGGGTCACTGGCGCGGGAGAGCGGCGACTGGCGCCTGCAAGCACGCTTTGTGCCCGAGCGCGGCGATCTGCGGCTCTCCAACACCGGCGAGGTGCGGGTGGATGGGCGCTGGAAGGCGGGTGCCGACAGCTTTCAGGACCAGGCGTTTACGGCGGCGGTATCGCTGCGCAATTCGTATCTGGCGGGCTCGTCGGCGCTGGTGGCCGGGCACGACGCCGGAGTGCACGGCATCCTCAACGCCCAGGTGCAGTTGCAGGGAACCGGCAGGCGGATCCGCATCTCCGGCTCGGCCACGGTGCAATCGTTGCGGCGATGGGACCTGCTGCCGCCGCCGGCCTCAGTGCGCGCCAGCTTTGCCGGCGCGTATGAACCGGCCGCCGATCGGCTGACCATCACCGGCATCGGCGACCCGGGGTGGCGGGATTTTCAATTGGCGGGCGATGTGACCGGCCTGTTCAGCACTCCCGCCGTGCAACTGACGCTGCAGCTCAGGAAGTTTGATGCCGCCCATCTGCTGCCGCTGGCGCTGGCGCTGAAATCGCATCTGCCCGCCGATCTGGCGGCTTCCGGAACAGTGGATGGCGACGCCCGCCTGGCCTGGACCGGGGGCACGGCGGCGCCCAGCGGCACCGCGGCATTTAAGTTCCAGCAGATGCGGCTGGGCGATGATGCGGCCAGCCTGCGCGTACCCGCGGCCAGCCTGAGCTGGCAGGGCGGAAGGATGCAGCTGGAGCCGGGCACTTCCACGCTGGTGGTGGGCGGCCACAGCCGCACGCTGCAACTGGGCGCCAGGCTGGATGCGCGCGGCGTCGCGATGTCGGTCTCCAGCCCGGCGCTCGATGGGGCGGCGGCGGCGGCGCTGGCGCAGTTGTTGGGCGTCCACTCGCCGTGGCCGCCGGCGGTGGCGGGCGAGGCGCGGGTGGCCTTGCAACTGAGTGCGCCCTGGGCGCAGTGGCGCAGCACCCAATGGAGCGGCACGGCGCGTTTTGCCGCGGCGAATTTTCGTCCAGCGGCTAGCTCGATCCCCGCCATTGCCCTGCGCCCGCTGACGGTTACGCTGGGGGGCGGTAATCCGCTTTCGGCGCAGTTCCGGCTGGCTGAGTTGCCCATTGCCGGGCGCTTGCAGTACGCCGCCGGACCCGACCTGCAGTTGCGTTTGACGGCGGCGGAGCCGGTGGCGGCGGCGCAGGTTTGGACCCTGCTGCAGCCGGGCCGGCCGGACCTGGTGCGGCGCGTTCTGGGCGACGTTCTGGGAACGCCGGCGGCCATGCCCTCCTGGCTGTTGCCTTTACATGCCCAGGCGGGGTTGGATTTTGCCCAGCTGAATTGGCACGGCATTCCGGTCCATTTGCAGATGCAGCTGCGCGCCCAGGCGGGCGGGTGGAACAGTCCCAGCCTGACCTTCGCCACCGCCGGCGGAGAGTTCACCGGGCAGGGAAGTGTGGCTGTGGATGGCTACCACGTGCGCGGCGGGGTGGCGGCGTCGGCCCCGTTGCGCCTGGCCACGCTGCTGGCCCCCACTCCCTACGCCGGGCGGTTGAGCGGCGCGCTCTCGGGCAGTGTGCAGCTGACGCGGCCGCCGGCGGGCGGCGACCTGCGCCATGTCGCCGCCACGGGCGATTTCAGCTTGCGCGACGGCAGCCTGGCGACCGCCGACGGCCCCTGGCGTTTTCAGCGTTGCCGGGGGACGTTCGCGCTGCGCGCGGGCGAGGCGGCCATCACCGGGCTGGACTGCCAGCACGCGGGGGAGACCTACCGCGGGTCCGCCCAAGTGACCTTTGCCGGCGACGGATCGCTCAGCTACACCGTCACCCTGCGCCACGGCCCGCGCACCATCCATCTCTCGCCACCGGTTACTCCTCGTATGCCTCGCTAGCACCCTCCCCGGCGGCGGAGTCATACTGTAAGGGCTCTGGCTTGTCCGCGTGAGGTGATGCGTGCCCGCACCCGATTCCTCCTCTCCCTCTTCTTCCCGCTTCGAGGAAGCGGCGAAGCGTATCGAAACCGAAGTCAAACGTCTGCTGGCCAACTTGAACGACGAAGTGGTGCCGGCGCTGCGCCGCGATGGCGGCAAGGCGCTGCGCGCCGCCGCCGAAAAACTGGCGCAGTTGGCCGAATCGCTCGACCGTTCCCGCTAAGTCTCTGCGTGCTGGCGGCCCTGGCCGCCGCCGGATGCGGCGACAAGAAGCCGCAGGTGCTGCCTCCGCTGCCGCCGCAGTCGCTCCCGGCGGGAGTGACCTGGGGAAGCGCCGGCGAAAGCGGCGCGGCCGCCCCCGCGCCGCCTGCGCCCACACCGGCCAGGCCGCCGGCCTCCATGACGCGCCAGGAGCGGGATGATTCGCCCACCGGCGGCTATCCCTCTCCCCCCACCGGCATGGCCATGCCGGCCGGCAACTACAGCCGCGCGTACACCACCGGAGACATCTGGGAGACGGGCATCGCCAGCTTCTACGGCCCGCGCGAACAGGGCAACTTCACCGCCAGCGGGGCACGCTTCGATTATCGCCAGATGACCGCCGCCCACCGCCTGCTGCCGCTGGGAACGAAAATCAAGGTCACCGACCTCAAGACCAACAAGACCGTCCAGGTCACCATCAACGACCGCGGTCCGTTCTGGCCCAACCGCATTCTGGATTTGTCGTGGGGAGCGGCCAAAAAAATCGGCGACGACGGCCTGGATCCGGTGCGCATTGAGATTCTCTCGCTTCCCGACCCGGTGCCCGCCGGTGTGTATACCGTGCAGGTGGGCTGGTTCACCGACGCCGACAAACTGGCCGAGTGCCGCCAGCGGATGGAGCAGCAACTGCACCAGCCGGTGATTGCCTTCGGCTCCGACGAAGGGCGCTGGCTGCGCTACAGCAAACAGATACGGCTCGACGCCTCCACCGCCACCCAGGTGGTGAAGAGCCTGCGCGAGCAGAGCTACCCGGCGTATTTGGTGCGGCTCAACTAGCGCCCGCGCCGGCTAAGAGGTCGCCGCGCCGCTTATCGCCCCGCCCCACTAAATTTGGCTGGCTTTGCCGAGCAACCCCTGGTAGTGGTTCATTTGGACGGGGTTGTTGCGGCGGCGATAAAGTTCGACCAGGCGCCGCAGGGCGCGCTCGACCTTGACCGGATCATTGGCGCCCAGCTTGGCGCTGAGGGTGGGATAGCTGCCCACCAGCAAGGGTTCGGCGGCGGCCAATTTACCCTGGGCGAGCAGACATCCTCCCAGTTCACTTTGCGCGTCGGCGATGTTCCAGTCGCCCGCGGGTAGGGCCTTCTGATCGCCTGCGAGCGCCGTGCGCAGCAGGGATTCAGCCTGCGCCAGTCGCGCCGCGCCGCCCTCGCGCACCAGCACCGAGCCGAGATTGGTCTCCACAAAGCGTACCCGGAAATCGGTGGGCGGGACTTTGGCCTGCAGTACCGACAGCGCGGCGCGATATTGCTGTTCAGCGCCGGCAAGGTTGCCCTGGGCATCCTGGGCTTCAGCGATGTTGGCCAGATCGAGGCCGATCTCCGGGTGCTGATCCCCCAGCAGTTTGCGGTTGAGCGCCAGCGCCTGGCGATAATACTGCTCAGCTTCCGCATAGTGCTTCTCGGTAAACAGCACTCCGCCCAGGTTGTTGCTGATCTTGGAGACGAAGGGGTGGTCGTCGCCGTAGACCTTCTTCGCCAGCGCCAGTTCCTGGCGCAACTGCTCGGCGGCCTGGGCATAGTCCTTTTTGGAATAGGCAATGAAGGCCAGGTTGGTGCGCATGGGGATCAACTCGGGGCTGTTGGGGCCGCTGAGTTGGGTGCGCATGGCCAGCGCCTGCTGGAAATAGCTCTGGGCTTCGTCGAGCCGGCCGACGTGGTCGAGGGCGGTGCCCATGTCGTTGAGCAACACCGCCACGTCGGCGTTGCTGGAGCCTTCGGCGGCGCGGTAGGTGTCGAGCGAGCGGCGGTAGTAATCTTCGGCGGCCTTGTCGTCGCCGTGATTGAGCGCCAGCAGACCCAGATCGCGCAGCGATTCCGCCACCTGTTTGCTGCCGCCGCCGAAGAGGCGGGTGCGGATGACCAGGGCGGATTCCAGCAGCGGCTGTGACTGGGCGAAGAAGCCCAGGCTGGAATAGGCATCGCCCATGGTGTTGAGCAGAGAGGCCTTTACCTCCGGGTCCATGGCCTTGTCGGCTTGAATGCCGCCGGCGCCCTTGTCGAGCAGCTCGCGGGCGGTGACGGTTTTGCCGCGGGCCTGCTCCGGCTTGGAGACCTGGAAGAGATTGACCAGAAAGCCTGACACCTGCTGCGCCACTGCCGCCTCGCGGTTGGCGCGGTCGCGTTGCAGGGCGATGCGGCCGGCGGCCAGCGTCATGGTCACCGCCAGGCCGGCCAGCAGGACGACGATGGCCACGGCAAAGCCCACGCCGAACTTGTGGCGGGCCACCAGCTTGCGCAGCTGATAGATGGTGCTGGGCGACTGCGCCAGAATGGGCTGCTGGTGCAGGGCGCGCTGGATGTCCTCGGCCAGCGCCGCCACGCTCTGATAGCGGCGCTCCGGATCCTTCTCCAGCGCCTTGTTGACAATGACCACCAGGTCGCGTCCCAGCGGCGTCTTCACCGCTACTCCGGCGAGGGCGCGGGGCGGCTGCTCGCAGATGATGCGCGCGGCTTCCGGCAGGGAAGCGCGGCGCAGGTCGTAGGGGAGCTCGCCCTCCAGGATCTCGAACAGCATGACGCCCAGGGCGTAGACGTCGCTGCGCACATCCACCTGCTCGACGTTGCCGCGCACCTGCTCGGGGCTCATGTAGGGCACCGTGCCCTGGATGGTGCCGGGCTGGGTGGCGAGACTGGGGCCGCCCAACTCGTCCTCGGTAAGACGAGCCAGGCCGAAGTCGAGAACCTTGACTTCCAACTGCGAACCGGCGTGAGTGCTGCTCACCAGGGTCTCGGCTTCCTGGACGAGAACATTGGCGGGCTTCAGGTCGCGGTGGATCACGCCGCGCTGGTGGGCATAGCTGACCGCGTCGCAAATGCGCAGAAACAGGTCGAGGCGGAAGCGCACCACGGCGCGCGGCGGCAGCACCTCCTGGTCCTGGCGGCGCAGATACTCGTCCAGCCGCAGCCCGCGGACCAACTCCATGGCGAAGAAGTTCTGGCCATCGGGGGTCTGCCCGGATTCATAGATGGCGGCGATGCCGGGATGCTTGAGCCGGCCGAGCACCTGCGCCTCGCGCTGAAACATGCGGACGGCGTGGTCATCCACCAGCGCGCCGCCGCGGATGATCTTGAGGGCCACGGCGCGGCGCGGGTTCTCCTGCAGGGCTTCGTACACCACCCCCATGCCGCCTTCCCCCAGGCGTTGGATGACGGTGTAGCTGCCGATGCGAATTTGTGGTGCGCCGCTGCTCCCGCCGCCGGACACCGCGGCTGCGCCCGACAGGGTGGCGTCCATGTCGTCGGGCGCCGTCGCGCCGGCCCGCAGCGTGGGGGCGTCAGAGGGCGCCAGAGTGGGCGCGTTCAGCAGATCATCTTCTTTAGGTTCAATCGGCATCCGCAATCGGTAGCCCAAGTATACAGCCGGGAATATAGGTTCATGGAGTATGCAAAAGGTTGCACAGGTCGGCCCCCATGGTGGAGGCTAATGCCTTTGTTTTCAAGCAGCTTGGATTGGATGCCGGCGTGCACTCATTCCCCCAGATATGAAGCTGCGCCAACTACGCACGACACTGTTTTACGCCCTGGGCCTGGCCGTTTTCCTGGGATGCAGTCTGCCGGCGATGGCCGGCTCGGTGCTGCCGACCGAGGTGAGTTATACCCTCGAGGGCGTGTTCTGCGACGGCGGCGGGTTCAACGGTTACGTGGTGGTGGACTTCTACGCCGACCCAGTCAATGTCGGCAACTACTACAAATCCATTCGTCTCTGGGACATCACCGTGACGCCGCCGACCGGTTCGCCTTTGCAGCCGGTGGAGTTTACGCCCAGCACCCCAGGATCGAGCGCGACGGTGACCGGCGATCCGCTATTTGATGTGCTGGCCTACGATCCGTTCCACTTGGAATGGTCGGTGAACGCGCTGAATCCGCTGAGCAATGCAACCGTGGAGATCACCGGCGGTTTCTACGCCGACAACCTGGCCAATTGCGACTGCATTCACGACGGCACCATGACCCCGACCCCCGAGCCCACCACCTGGGCGCTGATGACCGGCGGTGGCCTGGTGCTGCTGGGCATGGCCTGGCGTCGTCGTCGCCTGGCCTAGCTTCCCGATCAAACTTCATTCCTCACCACACGATTACCGTGCGGTCGAAGATCCGTGGGAAAATGGGCTTGCCACCCTGGGGGACGGTAGCTCAATGGTAGAGCATTGCCCTTTTAAGGCAAGGGTTCTGGGTTCGAGTCCCAGCCGTCTCACCACGCCGCACCGGAAGATTGAGGTGTGGTCGCCACACGAACGATGCTTCCCGGTATAGTGCGGTGGCCACCTACCCCGCAGGCGCAGCCACTTGTGCGCCACGCGACGTGGCATCTCGCCTTTACAGTGAGGCGGCGGGGGTGTAGAGTTCTGATTCGATGAATGCGTACGCGCTCGTAGACTACTTCAACCTCCCGCGCCGAACGCAGAACAATGGGCTACGTTCGCTCGCTCACGGCATCAGCGACGGCATCGCTGAGCCCGGGCTTGAACAAATCGAGGTAAGGCTCTACGGCGGCTGGTACGACGCGGGCGGCCTAACGAAAACGGGTACCCTCCTCGCCCAGGAGATTGACCAAACGTTTCCGCTCTCCCTTCGGACGCCGCAAGGCGCAGCAAGGACATTTCGGTGCGAAATCGCAAGCTCCCTCATAGAGTCTAGGGCCGACCTCTTTTTCTCAACGGTTCGAGATCGGCACGGGCTTGCTTGGTACCGCCGCGCCGCGCCTCCTCTCGGCTGCGTCGATCCGCCCACCTGCACAAGGGATGTCGTCCTTCGGTGGTCACGAAATGGCTGCCCCGCACCCGGGTGCGCCGTGACGCACCAAGAGGCATTCTGCTCTGGCCAGCAGAAGCTTGTTGATTCGCTAATATGTTGCGATCTCCTAAGCCTCTGCACCGGGGACCCCGACTTAGTGGTTCTGCTGGTATCGGAGGACGACGACTTTATTCCGGCGCTTGTCTTGGCGGGTCGTCGGGGACAGGGGGTTTGGCAACTGCGCAGCAAGGCGGGGAAGGACCGACTATACGATGACCTTTTGCTCCGATCGGGTGTACGCTTGTCAATTCTGGGGGACGCATGACAATTCAGGAAGTCCAAGCGGACATTGCGGCCTTCGCCGACGACGAGAATTCTGTTCTTGCGGAAAAGGACACCGTCATCTATAGGCGAGAAGGCCGCGATTTTTACTGCACGCTCCGAGAGTCGAGCCCTGGGAGCATCGAGATTGTGGTAAACGGTGCGATCATGCCGTATTCGACTTTCCTGGGAGAGGAGCTCGGGCGGCTTAGTATTCTGGCCTCGTCCGTGACCTCTAAGCGCCGCGACGTCGTACCCTACATCGACACCCGTGCGGAGCTGGTCGATTCGCTCGATAATGCGGTTTGCGACAAGTCGGCCTTAACTCTACTCGACAGCAAGGTATCGGCCCCTGCCTTTGGCGAGACACGACTCCTTTTCCTCACTGGCGAGGCAGGCGAAGGCAAGACGGCGCTCCTCAAGCACCTTGCGTACACCTCGGCGATGCAGTACCTTGCGAGAAAACGGCCATCGCTTTTCCTGCACGTCGATACCCAAGGGCGCAGCTTCGTTCGGCTTGAGGAGGCCGTGGCCCGCGACATTGGCCAGCTTCGTGTCTCGGGCCTTTTCTACCCGGGGATCGTATGTTTAGTCAGGCACGGGTTGCTGACAATCGCAGTGGACGGTTTTGACGAACTCCTAGCCGAGGTCGGAGCGAACGAAGCCTACAGCGGCTTGGGGGCCTTCCTCCGACAGCTTGCCGGCAGGGGCACGGTCGTTGCCGCGGCCAGAAACGCGTATTTCCAGGCGGAGAACTATACGTCTCAATCGAGGCTGCTATCAGCACTACCAAACGTCCAGGTGACTGTGGAGCAAATTCGCCTCCTCTCGTGGGGCAGCCAGGAGACCGTCGAGTTCTTTAAAAAGTATAAAACAGACGAGGGGCTGGCGATCAGCAAGCCAGAGCAGGTCTACAGGGAGCTTGTCGATATTGTAGGTGATGGTCACGTCATCCTCACCAGACCATTTCTCGTAAACGCTATGGCCCGGATGCTCTCATCTGGTCCAGCCGAGGCGAAGAGCATCATTCAGGATATCGGCAACTCGGGTCTGCAGGTGGTCCCGCGAGTGATCACTGAGTTCCTCAGACGCGAGGTGGATGAAAAGTGGCGCGATCCGAGTGGGCAGCCGTACCTAACCCTCGAACAGCACCTTTATATGTTAGCTGCGGTTGCGGATGAGCTATGGTCGCGGCGCGCAAAGTCAATTCCGATCGAATCGCTTCAGATTCTGGCTTCGGCGGTGTCAGAAGAGTTGAACATTCCCGTCACCCGTCGCGTGCAAATTTCAGAGCGCGTGAAAGCACATGTCATGCTCCCGTCTTTGGGCCCGAATTCAGTCGAGCGGGGATTCGAGCATGACGAGTTCTTTGAATTCTTCCTAGCCGTCCGCCTTTGCGACCTAATTGCACTCCAGAAGCCGTCGCTCCTCCGCAGATTTCTGGAGCAGAGCCCGCTACCACAGATGGCGGCACGCTGGACGGCGGCCTCGCGACCCTGGACCGAAGCTGAAGTTCGGGCGGCTGTAAAAGGACTCTCGCAGATAAGTGACTCGGAGGTTCGATCTACATACCTCAAGCAGAACGCCGGGAGACTCGCTGCTAGACTCGCGTCCGCCGCCGCACCTCTAGATGGCCTTCATTTTCGCTCGATGTACTTCGAGGGGGACGATTGGGCGGGCGCGGCGCTGAGGGGCGCCGTGTTCAGCAAGTGCGAGTTTGAAGCTATAGACCTGAGTGGGTGCGCATGGGAGGGCTGCAGGTTCGAGAGCTGCACGCTTCAGGCCGTGTCCTTCGACGACGAGACGTCGTTGAGGGAGTGCGTCGTCGACCCTGGATCGCATGTTATTGGCGTGATTCAGACGAAAGCGGGCCAGGAGGTCCGGCGGAGCTATGTCCCGTCCACCTGCGAGGCGATGTTAAAGGAGATCGGGTTGAAGTTCGATTACATCGAAGGCGAGCAACTCGAACTTGCCGATAGCGCCGTGCGGGAAGAAGTCCGTAGTGCTCTGAACGGATTCCTTCGCATCTTTGCGCGTAACTCTGGCGCCACTGATGGCGTCATTGGAGTAAAGCTCGGCGCTCGCCTAAGCCTTTTCAGGAAGTCGGTCCTCCCGCTCCTAATGAAACACGGGGTTGTAAGGGAGTCGAGCTACCACGGCAGCGGATCGCAGAGTCGCTTTGAGCTCTGCTACCCGGTTGAGGTTATACTTGCCGGCGAAGACAAGTACGGTACCGCGCCGAAGGAGGTAAGGGCCTTATGGGACTGCCTCCGCGAGTTGTGATCTCGAGCGCCCGGTCCCACGCGCGAAGCGGGCATTCTCAATGCGCGGCGGATATAAGACCCGCCTTTGCCACCCCACCGGTGAGGTCAGGGAGGACGACCACCGCGGGTGCGGAGGCGTCGAATGGCTTTCTAGCGTCGTTCCATGGGCTGCGTTCCGGGCGCCGTTCCTAGCTTGTCGTGGCTACTCGCGAACTTTGGCTGAGGTGGTGAAGCGGGTGCCGCGCGGGACCAAAAGGTTAGCGTCTCTGACCTCCTCCCCGAGAACAGGTCCAGGGATAA
>DATBPS010000155.1:0-4217 GCA_036561225.1 Terriglobales bacterium | reverse complement strand
AGACGCGCGCCACCGGTATTCACACCACCCTCAAGGTGGTGCTGCCGAAGGGAACCTACCGCATGCGCGAGGTGGTGATAGAGATGAACCGCGGCCTGGTCACCCAACTCACCCGCCAGCTTGTCATGCCGTAAAATCCGGTGGCGGCAGGGCCCGAGTTGCCCCGGCAACATGGGGCAAGATCGGAGGGCCAGGCGTGCGAAAATCGGAACGGCGCGCCGCTTATCGCCCCGCCCCGCTCCTTTTCAGCCGTGACCGTTGCCACTTTCCGCTGCTATCGCTAGAATCTCGCCATGCGAGTGATCGTGTGGCTCAGCATCGTTCTCACTTCCGCGGCGCTGGCCCAGGCGCCGCAGATGGCCATTCCTCCGGTGTCGCTATCGGGAACCTGGGCGTCGGTCCCACTGCCCGAGATGGCGCTCGGCATCACTGTCCACGACGGCGCCATTTGGGTATGCGGCGCCAATGAAATGATCGCCGAGTCCACCGACCGCGGCGGCCACTGGAGTCTGCGGCACTGGTCACTTCAAGGTGGAGAGATGCTCTTCTCGCTCGCTTTCCAGGGCACGCGCATCCACGCCTTCGGCACCGCCGGCACCCACTTCGTCTCCAGCGACGGCGGTGCCACTTGGAGTTCGCAGAACTTCGACCGTACCCAGGCCATCATCCAGGCCGAGTTCAGCGACGTTTCTCATGTCTTTGCCGCCACCGCCCGCGGCTACGCCACCAGCGACGACGGCGGCCGGCATTGGCACTTCAAGAATTTGCAGCACCCCGCTTGGCAGTTCGTGGTGAAGGATGCCAGTCATGCCGCCGTGGTAGTTCGCGATCGGGATGACCGCGTGCTGATGACCACCGCGGATGCCGGGCGCCACTGGCAGGAGACCAAAGTTCCCGAGGGCTATCAGTGGGACGATATCCAGAGCGCAGGGACAGGATACCGGCTCTACGGCCAGATGGTCGGCCCGCACGTTCCGCCTGGTTTCTACGTCTGGGACTCTGCCGCCGGCTCGAACCCCCAACGGACCGATGTGCCAGGATGGGCTTGTTCAGCGCTAGGCTGCCGCATTCCCGGGGGCTGGGCAGAGGCGGCGACAGGGGCACAGCCGCAGCGATGGAGCCTGCCCGATGATACTGAATTTCCGGCCAACAACGCTTGGGCGGCCATCGGCGACAGCTTTTGCACGGTGGGCGAAACGCTGCGCTGCCGCAGCGGCCGCACGCCCTGGACGGCCCTCCCCGAGCCGAGGCTGACCGCTGCGTCGGACGCCACGGCGGCCCGGTGCGTCAAGTGCCGTCCGCCACAGTATCCTGCCGCCGACCGGCTCGCGAATCGCCAGGGCATGGTGCAGGTGCACGTGGTGATTGGCACCGATGGCCGGTTGAAGAACCTGGCGCTTTTGTGTGCCCCCTCCGCTTCGTTAGCGCATGCCGCCATGGACGCAGTGCGCGGCTGGATCTACGCCCCGCTGCGGGTGGGTGGCGTGCCTATGGAGGTCGACTCCACCATCGCCGTCAATTTCACCCTCAGAAACTAAGTCAGAGTCGTGACATTCATTGCCGCCAGCCGGGCGGGGTCGGCGATGATGTCGGCAGCGGTGATGCGGCCGGCGGAATGCTGGAAACGCACCACGCGCCGCAGGCCGCCGGCGGAGACCCAGATTAGGGCGGGTTGGTTGTCGAGCCGCGCAGGGGAGACAAAACGGGCCTGCTGAGCGAAGGCGACCGCACCCCGCGCCCAATTGTCTGCGCCACGAATCTCGCGCGCCGTGCCGCCGGCGGAGGCAGCATCCGCGTGGACCACCACCTCGGGGTCGAGGACCGCCAATAGTCCGGGAATGTCGCCCGCCCGTAGGGCGGTGAGAAAGGCCTCGACCACGGGTCGCTGCTCGTCCAGGCCTCCAGACGCCTGCTCGGCGCCGCGCACCGCGCGGCGGGCGCGGCTGGCGAGCTGGCGGGCGGCGGTGGCCGAGCGGCCCAGGACGGTTCCGATCTCCTCAAAGGGCAGCGCGAAGGTGTCGTGCAGGATGAACGCCACCCGCTCGGCGGGGGAAAGACGATCCAGCACGACTCGCGGCGACGGCCGAGTTGCCTCGCCGGAGGCAAGATCGAGGCCGAGAAATGGGGTTCCCTTCCAGGTCCCATTTCGCCGCCGGGGAAAGACTTCTGCCTGTCGCTCCCCTCGGCCGACCCGTCGCGGCCGAGGGGAGCCGACCACAGGGAGGCGTCGGGGGCGCAGCCCCCGGCAAAGACAGGCTGTGCCTGCAGCATGGCCAGGCCCACCGATTCGGCCAGCAGCGCCTCCTGCTCCGGATCGGGCGGTGTGAGGGTGGCAACCGGGCGCGCGATGTCATCCAGGAGTTCGTTCTCGCGTCGCGCGCTGCGGGCGCGCAGCATGTCCAGGCAGACGCGCGCCACCACGGTGGTCAGCCAGGCGCGCAGATTCTGGACGTTGTCCGGGCTGCTGCGGTTGAGCCGCAGCCAGGCTTCCTGGACGGCATCGTCGGCTTCGCCCGATGCGCCCAGCATGCGATAGGCAATCGCCCGCAGGTGCGCCCGGTTCCCTTCAAACTCTTCCGCCAGACGTTGATTTGGATCGCTGGTCACATTTCCCCTTTGTGCTTCGTCATTCCTGTGACGAACACAAACCGATCTTTGTGACAAGGAGAACCCATATCATGCCATCCCGAATCCAACACCCTGTAATGATCATTCCCGAAGCCATGCAGGCGCTGCAAGCCCTTGGCAAAGCCACCGAGCCGTCCGGAGCGGCGGTCAAGGCCTCCGCGCTGGCCGAACTTCGTGTGGGGCAGATCAATGGCTGCAGTGTGTGCGTGGACATGCACGCCCGTCTGTTGAAGATGGCGGGCGAGAGCGACGAGCGCATCTTCGCGGTGGCGGCGTGGCGCGATGCGCCGTACTACTCCGCTGCCGAGCGGGCGGCGCTGGCGTTGGCCGAAGCGGTGACGCGGCTGAGTGACCGCCCCGACCCTGTGCCCGACGATGTCTGGCAGGCGGCCGCCGCGCAATTCGACCTGAAGCAATTGGCGGCGCTACTGCTGCGTATTTCTCTCGTCAATCTCTGGACACGGCTGAACGTCGCTACCCGCCAGGTGGCGGGCGAGTGGATGAAGTCTGCCGAAGCCCGCAAGTGGGTGGAGGAGGCCGCTCCTGGCAAGGCCTGAGCTGCGCCGGCAATATGAGGCAAGATCGTAGGGCCGAGCGTGCGAAATTCGGACTGTCGCTCCGCTCGGCCGATCCCGTCGCGGCCGAGGGGAGCCGACCACAGGGAGGCGTCGGGGGCGCAGCCCCCGGCAAAGACAGGCTGTGCCTGTCGTTAGCCGGCCACCAGGGCGAGGCGCTGGGCGGGAATGCGCTCGCCGGGCAGAATGATACCCGCCAGGTTGAGCGGATCGGCGGCGCTGCACGGGGACGGTTCGGCGGCGGGCAACTGCCGCACCGCGCGCAATGCCTCCACCGCCTGCGGCAGCGCATACTGCTCGCCGGCGAAGCCGGACACAAAGCGGCCGCCGCGGATCTCGCCCCGCGCCTCCAGGCGGCGGCAGGCCAGCAGCATCTCGTACCAGGGGACGGCGCTCGATTCGCGGGCCAGCAGGGCACGGAAGATCACCCCATAGCGGCGCAGCCACAGTTTGGCCTGACGCTCCGCCTGGGCCGCCTCCCACACCGGGTCCTCTCGGCCGATCCCGTCGCGGTCGAGGGGAGCCGACCGCCGGGCGGCGTCGGGGGCGCCGCCCCCGGCAAAGACAGGCTGTGCCTGCCCGGCCGGCTGGATCAGTGCCCAGCGCCCCGGACTGTGGCGGGGGCGGGCGTACTGGCCGCGGCCCTCGCCGCCGCGGCGCTTGGCGTCGAGGAAGGCGCGCAGGTTGTCGAAGCCGTCGGCGGTAGCCAGCCCGGCGGCGACCAGTTCCCACAGGGCATCCTCGACCTGGCTCTTGAGCAGCGAGCCGTGCACCAGGTCGTTGAAGAAACTTGCGCCCCGCTCGCGCAGGCGCGCGTAAACGGCGGCGGCGGCCGCACTCAGCTTTTCGACGTTGGCCTGACTCCACCCGGCTGCGGGCAGCAGCCAGCCGGCTTCGGCGCGGCGGTAGAAGCTGATGGGCGAGTTGCGCGTGGGCGCGGTGCGTTTGCCGCCCGCCGGCACAAGGCGCGCCCAGGCGAAGGTGCCCGACAGGCACAGCTGATCGAGCATCTCC
>DATBPS010000154.1:0-18685 GCA_036561225.1 Terriglobales bacterium | reverse complement strand
ATTGACCTGCACTTTGCCCTGCAGGGCGATGAGGTGGCCGGTGACCGGCTCCGGCCAGGTCATCACCAGCGGGGTGAGGGCCTCGAGGCTGACCAGCGGCGCGCCGCCCCAGAAGCGATCCAGGCGGCGCAGGGTGCCGTGAGTGCCTTCCAGCTGCCGCGCGACGGCGCCGGGGTCGCACAGGCGCAGCACGTCCTCCACCCCGCATCCCAAAGCTTCGGCCAGCGACTGCGCCGCGGCGCGGATCAACGCCACGGCGGGCGGCAGCAGCCGGGCGTTCAGCTCCGCGGGCGGGAGTTGCGGCCGGCTGCGGCGCAGCTCGCGGGCGGTGGCAGCGAAGGCGGAGTGCGAGATCTCGAACAGCAGCAGCAGGCGGGTGAGTCCCGGCGGCCAAGGGGCCGGGGGAGAAGCAGCAGGTCCGTTGGTAGCGATCCCCATACAAGCTCCGGACGACTGGTTTCGGGGAGGACGTCAGTAGCATACCCCGGAAACAGTGAATTGTTGCTGTAACACAAGTGACTCAACCACCCATCGGGGTGGGGTGGTCTGGGAGCCGCCGCCGGCCATTATCGCGAAGGTGATTTCTGTCCACGCTGGTTGAGGGGTAGAATTTGACTGATTCACCGGAGCCTGAACGTGAAGGCGCGAATCCATACTGCGACCGGGACTCCATCCCGCAGCGGGTCCGGCGCCGCCTGGCAGGCGGAAGCGCTGGCCGCGCTTTCCCAGGGGGTCATCATTTTGGATGGCTCGGGGGGCGTGGTAGCGGCCAACGCCGCCGCCGAAAGTTTGCTTCAGGGTCCCTTGCACAGCCGTTTGCCCGGCTGGCTGCTCACCCACCCGGAGTTTATCCGCTGTCAGGACCGCGGAGGCGAGCTGAAGGTCACCACGCGGGAACCGGCGCGCGTGCTGCACGTCCGCCTGGTGCCGCTGGCCGCGGCGCCGCCGTACCAACTATTGGAGCTGCGCGACATCAGCCAGGAAACCGCCTTGCGCCGCGAACTTCTTGATACGAATCACGTCAACGAAGATTTGCGGGCCGCCCAGGAAGAGATGCTGTGCGCCTACGAGATGATCGAAATCAACCAGGAGAATGCCCAGGCGACCCAAGAGGAGCAGGAGCGGCTGAGCGCCATCCTGCAGCAATCCAACCAGGAGTTGCGGGAGGCGTATCAAAAGCTGTCGCGGGAGCGCTCTCCGGCGCCCGGAGAGAAGGCATAAAATCGGCGAGCGGGGCCGGCGCTGGTACGGGCCCCTGTCGGCTGCGCCGACATCCCGGCATTTACGGGCGCGGGCCCCTGTCGGCTAGGCCGACATCCCGCTTATCATGTACCGCCGATGACGCTGCGCCGGGGGCCCCCAGCCCCGGCTCCGCATTTCCAGAAGAGGGGGACAGCCCGCTTACCAGCACTGCCGTTGAGGCTGCGCCGGGGGGCACCTGCCGCGGCGCGGCATTTTCAGAAGAGGGGGGCTGCGCGGGGGGCGGAATTACGCCGGAGGTTGATGGGGGTGGGCACCGGGGCGGCATGTTGAGAAGAGGGGGTTGATGCTAAACTTGCAGAGGCGTGGGGCTGTGGCGCAGTTGGAAGCGCGCTTCCATGGCATGGAAGAGGTCAGGGGTTCGAACCCCCTCAGCTCCACCAACTTTCCCAGCGATTGTTTGTGGCAGGCGCCGCGCTATAATTCGTTGTGCACCCGTCGGACGCCGCCCCGCATCCTCGGTTTATTTTTGTCACCGGGGGCGTGGTCTCTTCACTCGGCAAGGGGCTGGCCGCGGCCTCGATTGGCGCGCTGCTGGAATCGCGCGGCTTGCGGGTGGCGCTGCTCAAGTTCGATCCCTACCTGAACGTGGATCCGGGCACCATGAGCCCGTTTCAGCATGGGGAGGTGTTCGTCACCGACGACGGGGCGGAGACCGACCTCGACCTGGGCCACTATGAGCGCTTCACCTCGATGCCGCTCAGCCGGCTCAACAACGTCACCGCCGGGCGCATCTACGAGACCATCCTCACCAAGGAACGGCGCGGGGATTTCCTGGGCAAGACGGTGCAGGTCATCCCCCATGTCACCAACGAGATCAAGGACGCCATCCGCCGCCTGGCGGAGGAGCACAAGCCCGACATCGTCATGGTCGAGATCGGCGGGACGGTGGGCGACATCGAATCGCTGCCCTTTCTCGAAGCCATCCGGCAGATGCGGCAGGAGGTGGGGCGGGAGAACGCCATCTTCATCCATCTCACCCTGGTGCCCTATATCGCCGCCGCGGGCGAGTTGAAGACCAAGCCCACCCAGCACTCGGTGCGCGAGCTGCGCGAGATCGGCATCCAGGCGGACATTGTGCTCTGCCGGGTGGACCGCGAGCTGCCGGCCGACATGCGGGCCAAGATCGCGCTGTTCTGCAACGTGGCCGAGGAGGCGGTAATCGCCGCCCGCGATGCGTCGAGCGTCTACCTGGTGCCGGAGATGCTGGGCGAACAGGGTCTCGACGCGCTGGCACTGCGCTATCTGCACATCGCGGCGCCGCCGGCCAACCTGGCGCCGTGGCGCGAGCTGCGCCAGCGGCTGGAACACCCCGAGGGACCGCTACGCATCGCCGTGGTGGGCAAGTACGTCGAGTACGAGGATAGTTACAAGTCGCTGAAAGAGTCCCTGGTGCACGCCGCGCTCGCCCATCGCCGCCAGCTGCAGGTGGACTGGGTGGAGAGCGAGAGCCTGGAGAACCTGCCGGCGGCAGCGGTGGCGCAGCGGCTGGCGCAGGCCGACGGGGTGCTGGTGCCGGGCGGCTTTGGGGCGCGCGGCATCCCCGGCATGCTGGCCGCCATCCGCTATGCCCGCGAGAGCGGCACGCCGTTTTTCGGCATTTGCCTGGGCATGCAGTGCGCGGTGATCGAATTTGCCCGCAACGTCTGCGGCATGGCGGCCGCCAACAGCAGCGAGTTCGACCCGGCCACGCCGCAGCGGGTGATTTACAAACTGCGCGAGCTGCTGGGGGTGGAAGAGATGGGCGGCACCATGCGGCTCGGCGCCTGGCCCTGCACGCTGGTCGCCGGCTCGCGTGCCGCCGCCGCCTACGGTTCGTTGGAGATCAGCGAACGCCACCGCCACCGCTACGAGTACAACCGCGACTACGAGGCCACACTCACCGGCGCCGGGCTGGCCATCACCGGCTCCAGCCCCGACGGCGTCTATGTCGAAGTGGTCGAGATCGCCTCCCATCCCTGGTTTCTGGGCTGCCAGTTCCACCCCGAGTTCAAGTCGCGCTCGCTGGCGCCCCATCCCCTGTTCCGCGCCTTCGCGGGCGCCGCCCTCGAGCACCGACGGGCCCAGAGAGAAGCATGTTTGTCATCGCCGGCCCGTGTGTAATCGAGAGCGAGGCGCACGCCCTCGCCCTGGCGGCCGAGCTGGCAGCCCGTGCCCGGAGGCGCGGCCTGCGGCTCATCTTCAAGGCCAGCTACGACAAGGCCAACCGGTCCAGCCCGCAGGGCTTTCGCGGCCCGGGATTGACCGAAGGCCTGCGCGTTCTGGCCGAGGTCAAGAAGCGGCACGGCCTCGAGATCCTCACCGATGTCCACCAGGTGAGCGAAGTGGAACCGGTGGCCGCCGTGGCCGACGTGCTGCAGATTCCCGCCTTCCTGTGCCGCCAGACGGACCTGATCCAGGCCGCGGCCCGCACCGGCCGGGTGGTGAACATCAAGAAAGGGCAGTTCATGGCGCCCTGGGACATGCGCGGGGCGGTGGACAAGGCGCTGGCCGCCGGCGGCACGCGGGAACGCATCTGGCTCACCGAACGCGGCGCCAGCTTCGGATACAACAACCTGGTGGTGGATATGCGCTCGCTGCCCATGATGCGCGAGCTGGGCGTGCCGGTGATCTTCGACGTCACCCACAGCCTGCAACTGCCCGGCGCGGCCGGCGACCGCAGCGGCGGCATGCCGCAGTACATTGAAGTGCTGGCCCGCGCCGGCGTCGCCGCCGGGGTGGATGGCCTGTTCCTGGAGACACACGAGGCCCCCGAGCGGGCACTGTCGGACGGCGCCAACGCACTCCCGCTGGCACGCCTCGACGGCCTTCTGGATCAGGTCCTGGCGATTGAAACGGCGTTGACGCCTAAGCCTGAACGCGAGTGACGTTTTCCGCCTGCGGACCCTTCTTGCCGTCGGTGATGTCGAACTCCACCTCGTCGCCCTCCTGCAGCGACTTGTAGCCCTCCTGGGTTATAGCCGAGTAGTGAACGAACACGTCGTCCCCTCCCTCGCGCCCGATAAAGCCATAGCCCTTGACGTTGTTGAACCACTTAACCTTGCCTTGAATGCGTGCCAATGGTCGTTCCTCCCTCAATAGCGCAACACGTTGGCATCATTTTGGTGTTGCAAGGCAGGGAAGTCAAGCGCGGGGGATGGGAGTGATTACTTCGCCATTTCGAAAAAGTGGGCCATGCGCAACAATCGCTCTTCCTGGAACGCAGGCGCGATCAACTGCAATCCCACCGGCAGGTTGCCGGCGGCGCCACAGGGGAATGAGATCGCCGGCACGCCCGCCAGATCGGCCGGGACGGTAAAGATATCGGCGAGATAGAGTTCCAGCGGGTCGGCCGCCTTCTCGCCCAGCTTGAAGGCCGGGGTGGGGGTGGTCGGAGTGCAGATAACATCCACTTCGGCAAAGGCACGCTCGAAGTCGCGGCAGATCAAGGTACGCACCTGTTGCGCCTTGCGGTAGTAGGCATCGTAGTAGCCGGCACTGAGCACATAGGTGCCCAGCAGGATGCGGCGCTTGACCTCGGCGCCGAAACCGCGCTCGCGGGTCTGGCGGTAGAGGTCGCCGAGGGCGGCGGCGGGCACGCGCACGCCGTAGCGGATGCCGTCGTAGCGGGCCAGATTGCTGCTGGCCTCGGCGGTGGCGACCACGTAGTAGACGGCGATGGCGGCCTGGCTGGCGGGCAGGCTGATGTCCACCAGCTCGCATCCGGCGGCGCGGTAGACGTCGAGAGAGGCGCGCACCTGAGCGGCGACGTCGGGGTCGAGGCCGGGGTGGTCAAAGACTTCGCGGGGCACGCCGATGCGCAGCCGGCGGCCGGGGGGCGCCAGCGGGGCATCGAGCGCGGCTTCATAGTTGGGCACGGGACGGTCGGCGCTGGTGGAGTCGAGGCGGTCGCGGCCGGCAATGGCGCCCAGCACCAGGGCGGCGTCGCGGGCGGAGCGGGCCATGGGGCCGACGTGGTCGAGGGAGGAGGCAAAGGCCGCCAGCCCGAAGCGCGAGACGCGGCCGTAGGTGGGCAAGACGCCGACGATGCCGCAGAAGGCCGCCGGTTGGCGAATGCTGCCGCCGGTGTCGGTGCCGAGCGCGGCCAGCGCCAGGCCGGCGCCGACGGCGGCGGCGCTGCCGCCGCTCGAACCGCCCGGCACGCGCTCGCGGTCGCGGGGGTTGCGGGTGGGACCGTAGCCGGAGTTTTCCGTGCTCGATCCCATGGCGAACTCGTCGCAGTTGGTCTTGCCGATCAGCACCGCCCCGGCGGCCTCCAGGCGGGTCACGGCGGTGGCGTCGAACTCAGGGATGTAGTTTTCCAGGATGCGCGAGCCGCAGGTGGTGCGCACGCCACGGGTGGAGAGCACGTCCTTGATGGCGATGGGCGCACCCGCCAGGGGCGGCAGGGGATCGCCGCGGTCGGCGAGGGCATCGATGCGCGCGGCCTGCTCGAGCGCCCGCTCGCGGCTGACGGTGAGGAAGCTGTGCAGGTCACTGTCGTGTTCGGCGATGGCGTCACAGGCGGCGGCAGCGGCGGCGGTGGCGGAGGTGTGGCGCTCGGCGATGGCGGTGCGCAGGGCGGAGATGGTGGGGAAGGAGGTCATCAGCCACGCTCGATGATCTTGGGCACTTCAAACAGATTGCCCGCCTGGGCGGGGGCATTGGCCAGCGCCGCGCGGGGCGCCTGCCAGGGGGTGACGGTGTCGCGCACGGCATCGTCGCGCAGGGTGGTTTCGGGCGCATTGTCCACCAGATGGGCGGTGGGGGGCACGCCCGCGGTGGGCAGTTGGTTGAGCAGCGCGACGTAGTCGAGGATGCGCGCCAGATCGCCCTCGAGCGGCGCGATTTCCTCCGGGGAGAGCTCCAGCGAGGCCAGAGCGGCGATGGCTTTCACGTCTATGGGCATGGCAGAAACTCGATCCTCCGGCACTCCGGCCCCAGCATGCGGCGCAGCACGGTCAGCAATTCCTTCTCCACGCTGGCGATCTGGGCGCGCGCGGCGGCGTCCACCGGGGCCAGCCGCAGCGCCCCGCCCGTCACGCCCAGGCAGCGCGCCCGCGGCGCCAGTTCCGGCCCCGCCGCCAGCGTCCAGGCCAGCGGCGCGGCCAGCGCGGGGTCGCCGCAGCCGGCCGCCGTCCGCGCCAGAATGTCGCGCATCGCCTGCATGGGGTTCCCTTATGTTAGCAGCCGCGTTTCGAGGGTGGCGGGTGTAAACTGAGGTTACGCATGCAACGCAACCTTGAGATCCTGCTGGAAGTTCAGAAGCGGGAGCAGCGACTGCGGGAACTGGACGAGGAGATCGCCGCGCTGCCGCGGCGGGTGGCGGCGATTGAAACCCGATTGAGCGGGGCGAAGCAGGCGCGCGACCGCGCCCAGGCGGCGCACGAGGGCGGGCAGAGCGAGCGCCGGCAGGTGGAGCGCGAGATCGAGGATCTGCGCGCCAAGATCGTCAAGATCCGCAGCCACTCCGGCGACGTCAAGACCAACCAGGAGTACAAGGCGCTGCTCGATGAAATCGCCTTCGCCGAAGCCCAGATCGGCAAGCACGAAGAGCGGCAGCTGCAGATCATGGAGCAGGCCGAGGGCCTGGAGACGGCGCTGAAGGCGGCCGAGGCGGCCTTCAAGCAGCAGCAGGGCGAGGTCAAGCGCGAGAGCGCCGCCGCCGCCCAGCGCACCGAGGCCGATCGCGGCGAGCGGAAAACGATCGCCGCCGAGCGCGATGGCCTGCGCGCCCAGGTGGCGGAGGACTGGCTGCGCCGCTTTGACCGCGTGTTGCGCGCCCGCGGCCAGGCGCTGGCCATGGTGGATAACGAGGCCTGCAGCGGCTGCCGCGTGCGCCTGCGTCCGCAGTTCCTGCAGGAGATGTCGCTGGACGCCGAACGCCTGTTCGTGTGCGAAAGCTGCGGCCGCATGCTCTACCTCGAAGCCGAGCCGGTCCGCGACTGATCGCCATGGCCAGCCTGGTGCTGCGGGTGGACGGAGGTTCGCGCGGCAACCCGGGTCCGGCCGCCTACGGCGTCGTGGTGGAATCCCCGCAGGGTGAAATCCTCGAGCGCCTGCACGGCAACGTCGGCATTCAGACCAACAACTTCGCCGAATACCAGGGCCTACTGGCCGCTCTGCGCTATGCGCTGGACAAGCAGGCGCGGCAGGTGCGCGTCTATGCCGACTCGCAGTTGCTGGTGCGCCAAATGCAGGGCCGCTACGCGGTGAAGAGCGAAAACCTCCGTCCGCTGTATGAAGAGGCGCGGCGGCTGGCGCGGCAAATTCCCGACTTCGCCATCGAGCACGTCTACCGCACCGCCAACCGCGAGGCCGACCGGCTGGCCAACCTCGCCCTGGACGAAGCCCGGAAACTGCCGTGAGCGGCCGGCTGTACGTCATCGCCACGCCCATCGGCAACCTGGAGGATTTCAGTCCCCGCGCCCGGCGCCTGCTGGGGGAAGTGTCGGCCATTGCCTGCGAGGACACCCGCCACAGCCGCAAGCTGCTGGAACATTTCGAGATTCGCACCCCGCTGGTCAGCTATTACCGCGAGAACGAAGCCGCCCGCACCGTCGAGCTGCTGGCTCGCCTCGCCCAAGGGGAGGACCTGGCGCTGATCACCGACGCCGGCGCGCCGCTGATCTCCGACCCCGGCGCCCGTCTGGTGGCGGAGGCGGTGGCGGCGGACATCACCGTCGTCCCGGTGCCGGGGGCTTCGGCGGTGCAGGCGGCGCTGATGGCCGCCGGTCTGCCCGCGAACGCGCTGGAGCCGTGGACGTTTATCGGCTTCCTGCCCGCCCGCGCCGGGGAGCGGCGCCGTACCCTCCAGACCTGGGCGCAGACGCCGACCGCGCTCGTCTTTTTCGAAACCCCCCATCGCCTGCGCGCCGCCCTGGCCGACATGGAGGAGGTCTGGGGGCCGGATCGCGCCCTGGCCGCGGGCCGCGAGTTGACCAAACTGCACGAGGAGTTCGTGCGCGGCACGGTGGCATCGGTGCGCGCCCACTTCGAGGCCCATGAGCCCCGCGGCGAGTTTACCCTGGTGGCCGGCCTGCCCCCGGCCGGCGCCGTGACGCCGCCGTCCGGCGATGCCGCCCCCGCCAGCCGCGAAGAGGTGAAATCGTGGGCCAAAGCGCACGGCATGACCCGGAGCGAGGCGTACCGGCGCTGGCAGCAGAGGGGCTAGCTGTTGGCTCTTGGCTGTTGGCTGTTAGGAAAAACGGGGTTGGACGGGCTGCAAGGGCGTTGAGGTCCCGGGGCAATTGGGGCCCTGCCGCGGGAGGCAGGGTACAATGAGTAGATTCGATTCAGGCAGGGGGTGAGTGGATTTGGCCGAAGTCAGGCTGCAGGAAGGCGAGTCGCTGGAAAACGCGCTCCGCCGCTTCAAGCGCAAGGTACAGCAGGAAGACATCATCAAGGAAGTCAAGCGCCACAGCTTCTATCTGAAGCCGGGGGAAAAGATGCGCCTCAAACAGGCGCTGGCCCGCAAGCGCAACCGCAAGAAAGCCCGTCGCGAAGGCGGCGAATAAACAAAAAGACGTCCGGCCCCCAAGGCCGGGCGTCTTGCTTTCAGTTCTAGTTGGCTTGCGCGGCCTGGGCGAGGGCCAGGGCGATGGAATCCACCGAGCACCCCTGGCGGCCAAACTCCACCGCGGCGTCGTGGGCGGCGGCAGGCGACACGCCGTAGCCATGCATGGTCAGAAAGGAGCGGATGATCTCACTGGCACCGCAATAATCGGGCCCCATCTCCAGCAAGTGACCACGCAACGTCTCCAGTTCCTCCCGGTCCAGATGGATATTCATTCCGCACCTCCTTCTCTGCATTAGACTCCGTTACCCTCTAGTACGTTCCCACTCGCGAAAGGTTGCGTCCATAAAGCGGGCGGCGCGGCCACGGGAGGCGTGGGGGGCGGAGTCCCCGGTCGCAGGCTATACTGGAGTCTCCCTCCATGGCTTCGCAATCGTCCCCCCGCCGCACGCGCATTCGCTCCACCACCGTGCTCAGCGTCCGTACGCACGGCAGCGTCGTGCTGGCCGGCGACGGCCAGGTGACGCTGGGCGATGGGGTGATCAAGCACCACGCCCGCAAGATTCGCAAGTTGTACAACGGCAAGGTGCTGGCCGGTTTTGCCGGGTCCACGGCGGATGCTTTTTCACTTTTCAGCAGATTTGAGACCAAGCTGGAACAGTTTCACGGAAATCTGAGCCGCTCGGCGGTGGAACTGGCGAAGGAGTGGCGCACCGACCGCGCCCTGCGCCACCTGGAGGCGCTGCTGGTGGTCTCCGACGCGGTGGATACATTTTTATTGAGCGGAAACGGGGACGTAATCGAGCCCGATGACGGCCTGTGCGCCATCGGCTCGGGCGGCCCGTATGCGCTGGCCGCCGCACGCGCCCTGCGCCGGCATACCGAGCTGCCGGCGCGCGCCATCGCCGAGGAGGCGCTGCTCATCGCCGCCGACATTTGTATTTACACCAACCGTGACCTGACGGTCGAGGAATTGCCCAGCACCCGCGCGGAGACGGCGGAGGCGGGGGAGAAAACATAAGGTATCCATGGCTTTGTATCTGCCCCAGGCGGTCGAGGACGAGTCGCCGGCGCTGGATGAACTGACGCCGCGCGAAATCGTCGCCGAACTTGACAAACACGTGGTCGGACAGCCGGCGGCCAAGCGCGCCGTGGCGGTGGCGTTGCGCAACCGCATGCGGCGGCAGAAGCTGGCGCCGGAGCTGGCCGAGGACGTGATGCCCAAGAACATCATCATGATCGGCCCCACCGGGGTGGGCAAGACCGAGATCGCGCGCCGCCTGGCGCGGCTGGCCAACTCGCCCTTCCTCAAGGTCGAGGCCTCGAAGTTCACCGAGGTGGGTTACGTCGGCCGCGACGTGGAGAGCATGATCCGCGACCTGGTGGAGATCGCCATTGACATGGTGCGGGAGGAGAAGCTGGAGGAGGTGGGCGAGAAGGCCGAGCACAACGCCGAGGAGCGGCTGCTCGACCTGCTGCTGCCTCCGCCCGCTCCCGCCGCCGTACCGGCCGCCACCGCCGGACAGGCGCACCCGCTGGGTTTCGCCCTGGTGGCCGATAACACCCCGGGCGCTGGGGGTGAGTCCGCCGCCGCCGCCGCACCGCCCGCCAAGCCCGCCGAATCGCACCACAAAACGCGCGAAAAGCTGCGCGCGCAGTTGCGCGAGGGCAAGCTCGACGACAAGCTGGTCGAGATCGAGGTGCGGGAGCGCAACTTCCCCAGCTTCGAGTTCATCACCAACCAGGGGGTGGAGGAGATGGACATCAACATCAAAGACATCCTCCCCAACCTCTTTGGCCAGAAAACCAAGAAGCGGAAGATGAAGGTCTCCGAGGCGCTCGACTACCTCAGCCAGGAAGAGGAGCAGCGGCTGGTGGATATGGACCAGGTCACCCGTCTGGCGGTGGAGCGGGCGGAGCAGGGCGGCATTATCTTTCTCGACGAGATTGATAAAATCGCCGGGCGCGAGGGCGGCCACGGACCCGACGTGAGCCGCGAGGGGGTGCAGCGCGACATCCTGCCTATCGTCGAGGGCACCACGGTCAACACCCGCTACGGCATGGTGCGCACCGATCACATTCTGTTCATCGCCGCCGGCGCCTTCCACGTCTCCAAACCCAGCGACCTTATTCCGGAGCTGCAGGGGCGCTTCCCCATCCGGGTCGAGCTGGATTCGCTGTCGCTGGAGGATTTTGTCCGCATTCTGCGGGAACCCAAGAGCGCGCTCATCAAGCAGTACACGGCGCTGCTCGAGACCGAGGGCATCCACCTGAGCTTCAGCGACGATGCGCTGCACGAGATCGCCAGCCTGTCGGCGCGGGTCAATGAGGCCACCGAGAACATCGGCGCCCGCCGCCTGCACACCATCATGGAGCGGGTGCTGGACGAGATCTCCTTCGCCGGCGGCGAGGCCGAGAACAAGGACATTGTGATTGATGCCGCCTACGTGCGCGAACAACTGGAAAGTATCGTGAAGGACCAGGACCTGTCGAGGTACATCCTCTAGCCGTGAATCCGGGTGTGGCACGGCCACCTTTTGCTGGAGCCGCCCTTCCTGCGGAAGGGCTGTGGCCGAGCGTCGCTTCCCGGCAACGGACGCCCGCACTGGCTCACGGCGTCTCCGAGTTGCCGCGTTGGGTGGCGTTCGCGGCCGCGCTCTGGCTCACCGGCTGTGCCCAGGTGGGGCCGGTGCAACCGCCCAGCCCGGGGCTTCCCTCTCCGGTTACCAATCTGACCGCGACGCGCCTCGGCCCCCAAATTGACTTCGGCTTTACCCCCGCGCCCGGCGCAGCCGGTTACGAAGTCTGTTTCTGGCCCGGGAGAGTTGCCGGCACCGCGCCGGCGGCGGCCGCCACGGCAGCGAGCGCGGCTTCCCGACCGGGGGCGGCGGTGGCGGCCGTGCCGGACGATGTGCCGCCTCCGCCGCCAGCTCCGCCCGACGCGCGCGGGGTCATGTCCGTGCCCGGCGGGGCGGCGATGCCCGCCTGTCCGCAACTGACGCCGCTCACGGGACAGAGCCTTCCCACTCCCTCCGGCAGCGGACCGGTGACGCTGGCGGTGGCCGCCATGAATGCCCAAGGCCTCACCGCCGGGTGGTCGAATTTGGTCGTCGTGCCGTTGGGCGCGGTGGCGCCGCCCCCGCAACTGCTGGAGGCGGTGGCCACACCGGACGGGGTGGGATTGCGGTGGTCCACACCCCCGCCACCGTCGGAAGTGGTGGAGATCTTTCGTCAACCCGCGGGCCAGGCGCCACAGTTGCTGGCCAGTCCCCCGGCTGACGCCGACTCCTATCTAGATACCACCGCCGCCACAGGCAAGCAGTTTACCTACTGGCTGCGCAGCGCCCGCCACCTCGATGCCGAGCGGTTGGAGAGCGCCGACTCCGCCCACCGCGAGGTGGACACAACGGATGTTTTCCCCCCGCCGGTCCCTCAAGCCTTGCAGGCTGTGGCCGCACCTGGCGGAGGCGTGGATTTGTCCTGGAACACGGTGGAGGCGCTCGATCTGGCGGGCTACAACGTGTACCGCCGCGCGGCGGATGGCGAGTGGCATAAGGCCAACCCGGCACCGCTGCCGACGCCGGTATTCCACGATTCCGCCTCCGCCTCCGGCGCCGAGTACGCCGTTAGCTCGGTGGACACGTTGGGCAATGAAAGCGCCCGCAGTCACCCGGCTTCAGCGCATTAGGTCTTCAGCGCGTTAAGGCTCAGGCGGTTCGTTGCTGTTCGGGCAGGTCGTCGGCGAGGGATTGACAGTGCCCGTAGCGATGTTCCTCTTTTTCGTCGCGGGTGACCAGCACCGCGACTTCTCCCAGCGCCTTGCGGGCCAGGGCGACGATCTCATGGTGCCGCGGAGCGGTGCAGTTTTGTTCCAAAGTGGTCAGCGCCAGGGCCAGCGCGTTGAGCCGTTCTCGAATCTCACGTGCTTCCAAATGTCGCATGGGGATTGGATGCCCACCCATCGGTGGGCATTGACCCCCGGAAGCGAAAAAACTAGTCTGAGCCGTGGAAACTGAAGCCCTTTGGCTGGGACTTTTGCTGACCCCGGGGTTGGGACAGCGCGGCGCCCAACGCCTGATTACGGCTTTTGAAACGGTCGAAGCGATCTACGCCGCTTCGCTCACCACGCTGGAGGGGTGCGGGGTCCCGGCCGCCGTGGCGCAGTCCATTCACTCTGGCCGCTCGGCCGCGCTGGGCGCGGAGGAGGCGGCGGCGGCCCATAAGGCCGGCCTGACCGTCGTGGCCTGGGGCGACCGCGGCTATCCCGAGCTGTTGCGTGAAATTTACGACCCGCCGCTGTTGCTTTACGTGCGGGGCGACAAGGCCGCTCTCGACAGCTTCGGCGTTGCCCTGGTGGGCACCCGCCACCCCACCATTTACGGACGTCTGATGACGGAGCGTCTGGCGAGGGAGTTGACACAGTGGGGCCTGACCATCTTCAGCGGCATGGCGCGCGGGGTGGATGGCATCGGCCAAAAAGCCTGCCTGGATGCCGGTGGCCGTACCGTCGCCGTTCTGGGAACCGGTGTGGACATCATTTATCCGGCCGAACACCGCAAATTGGCGGAGGAGATTGTAAATTCGGGCGGGGCTCTGGTGTCGGAGTTTCCCTTGGGCACTGTACCCAACGCGCAGAATTTTCCCATCCGCAACCGGGTGATTAGCGGTCTTTCGCTGGGAGTGCTGGTGGTGGAGGGGGGCGAACACAGCGGTTCGCGCATCACCGCCCGCATGGCGCTGGAGCAGAACCGGGAGGTCTATGCTGTCCCCGGCCAAGTGACCCAAAAGCAGGCTTGGCTCCCCAACGCTCTCATTAAGCAAGGGGCCAAGCTGGTGACCGAGGCGGGGGACATCGTCGAGGAGCTGCCCAGCGCGGTGCGCGCCCGCCTTCAGCCTCCGGCGCCACCGACGGCGGCGGCGGGGGACGGGAATGGTCCCGCCGGCAGCGAAAGCCACCTAGCGGTACTAGGAATATTGCCAACCGATGATGCCGCCCATGTTGACGAGATCGTAAATCGGCTGCACAATAAGCTCTCCGCACCGGAAACCCTCGCGCTTCTGTTTGACCTCGAACTGGAGGGCAAAATCCGGCAACTTCCCGGGAAAAAATATTTGCGGGTAAGCTAAAAGGGCTGAGGGGCCGCCCAGCCGATCTCATGGCCAAATCCATCGTCATTGTCGAATCGCCTGCCAAGGCCAAGACCATCACCAAGTATTTAGGCCCCGATTACGAGGTCCTGGCCTCGCTCGGCCACGTCATGGATCTGCCCAAGCGCGACCTCGGCATAGACTTCGAAAACCACTTCGAACCTACCTACGTGGTCATCCCCGGTAAGGAAAAGGTTCTGGCTCAGCTCAAGAAGGAAGCCAAAAAGGCCAAGGCCATCTTCCTCGCCGCTGACCCGGACCGCGAAGGGGAGGCCATTTGCTTCCACTTGGCCCATGAGCTGAACGGCGACGGCGCGGCTAAAAAGCCCATGCAGCGGGTGGCCTTCAACGAGATCACCAAGAAGGGCGTGCAGGAGGGCTTTGCTCATCCGGGGGAAATTGACCAGAATCTGGTGGACGCCTATCAGGCGCGCCGCGCCCTGGACCGCATCGTCGGGTACCAGATATCGCCTCTGCTCTGGGACCGGGTGCGGCGCGGCATCTCCGCCGGCCGGGTGCAGACGCCGGCGCTGCGCCTTGTGGTGGAGCGCGAAGCCGCGATCAAGGCGTTTGTCAAGGAAGAGTACTGGACGCTCGATGCCCATCTTTCGGCCGGCAAAGCGCCCTACTTTGACGCCCGCCTGGTGCGCGCCTACGCCGCCGACGGCTCTCTGCCCAAAGGCGAACTGGAAGTCGGCAATGGCGAAGTGGCGGGCCAGCTCAAGACCGCGCTGGAGAGCGCCCAGTTTACGGTCAAGGCGGTGGAGAACAAGGAGCGGCGCCGCAACCCGCTGCCGCCGTTCATCACCAGCCGCCTGCAGCAGGATTCCGGGCGCAAGCTGCGCTTCAGCGTCAAGCGCACCATGATGATCGCCCAGCGCCTGTACGAGGGCGTCGAGCTGGGCAGCGAGGGGCTGGTCGGCCTGATCACCTACATGCGTACCGACTCGACCCGCGTTTCCGATGACGCGCTCAAGGAAGCGCGCGACTTCATTGGCGGGCAGTTCGGCAACACCTATCTGCCGGAGCAGCCCAACCGCTTCGCCAGCAAGAAGGGGGCGCAGGACGCCCACGAAGCCATCCGCCCCACCTCGGCGCTGCGTGACCCCGAATCGGTCCGCAAGTACCTGGGCGAGGACGAGTACAAGGTCTACAAGCTCATCTGGCAGCGCTTTGTGGCTTCGCAGATGACCCCCGCCGTGTTCGACCAGACCGGGGTTGACATCCTGGCCGCCGCACCCGGCAAACAGCAGTACCAGCTGCGCACCTCGGGCTCGGTGCTCAAGTTCGACGGCTTCCTCAAGGTCTACGAGGAGAGCAAGGACAAGGAAGACGAAGAGGACGAAGCGCTCAAGCACAAACTGCCGCCGCTCAGCGCCGGACAGGTGCTCAAGCTGCTGTCGGTAAAGGACGAGCAGCACTTCACCGAGCCGCCGCCGCGCTACACCGAAGCGGCGCTGGTCAAGGAGCTGGAGGAGAAGGGCATCGGCCGCCCCTCGACCTACGCCACCATCCTCTCCACCATTCAGGATCGCGGCTACGTGACCAAGGTCGGGGGCAAGTTCCATCCCACCGAGTTGGGCACGGTGGTGAATGAGCTGCTGACCACCAACTTCAAGGACATCTTCGAGCTGCAGTACACCGCCCAGATGGAGGAGAAGCTGGACGAGATCGAAGAGGGGCGCGAGAAGTGGACCGACGCCCTGGCCGACTTCTACCGGCGCTTTTCGGCCAACCTCGCCTACGCCGAAAAGCACATGCCCGATTACAAGCGGATGGAGAAGCCGACCGAGTACGTGTGCGAGAAGTGCGGCAAGCCAATGGTCATCCGTTGGGGCAAGCACGGGTCCTTTTTGGCCTGCAGCGGCTACCCGGAGTGCACCAACACGCGCGAGCTGGCGATCGAGACGCCCGACCTGGACGCCGCCGATGCCAGCCAGGAGACCGAGGAGTTCTGCGAAAATTGCACCCGCCCCATGGTGCTCAAGCGCGGCCGCTTCGGGCAGTTCTGGGCCTGCACCGGCTACCCGGATTGCAAGACCACGCGGCGTATTGATGCCCAGCAGAAGCAGCCCGACCGCAAGCTCGACATCCCCTGCCCGCAGTGCGGCAAACAACTGGTGGTGAAGCACGGCCGCTTCGGCGAGTTCACCGCGTGCAGCGGCTATCCCGACTGCAAGTACATCCAGCAGAACCTGGTCGAGGGGTTCAAGTGCCCCAAGTGCAAGATTGGCGATGTGGCGGAGAAGCGCTCCAAGCGCGGTAAGACTTTCTACAGCTGTACGCGTTACCCCGAGTGCGACTTTAGTGTCTGGCAGCGACCCGTCCCCGAGGCCTGCCCGGACTGCGGCCATCCCTACCTGGTCAAAAAGTTCCTGAAAGCCGGCCCGCAGATCGCCTGCCCCAACGAAGGCTGCAAATACAGCCGGCCGGTTGAGGAAGAAGCAGTAGCGAAATAAGCTGTCAGCCGGGCTGAAGACAGTAGCTGGGTTCTAATTTCGCAACCCGGCTGTTTTCCAAGACTCCAACAAAAGAAGGCCGGAATTCGTATATGATGGCAAGTGGTGCGTCAGTGCAGTTCCGGGTTACCTGATTTGTTTAAATTGGCAAGGAGAATTGGTCGCATGAAGAAAATGTTGAGTCTGGCGACGCTGGTCGCCTCGTTCGGGTTTTTCACCCTTTGTTTCGCGGCTCCCACCACGGTGCGGGGCTACATTATGGATGCCAAGTGCTCCACCACCAAGGCCATGACGCATCCCAGCGCCAAGAACAGCGAGTGCGCGGTTTCTTGCGTCAAGAAGGGCTCGGAAGCCGTTCTGGTCGAGCGTGACGGAACCGTCCTGAAGATCGCCAACCAGGACAAGGTTGCCGACGCGGTCGGCAAGACCGCCTCCCTGACCGGCGAGGTTGCCGATGGTTCCATCACCGTGGACACGGTGAAGGTCTCCACCGGCCGCCGTCGCGCCGGCAGCAAGAAGTAACACCGCGTAATTCGCGGCAGTGTGCAGGCGGGCCTCAGGGCCCGCCTGTTTTTTTGGCAACGGCACTGGCAACGATAAGCCTGGCAATTGGCCGGGAAGAGACGAAGCACATGACACCGGGGAAGAGCGCAGGCGGGTTGGTGGCTCTGCTGATGTTTACCGCGGGCGCGCTGTCGGCGGCGCAGTCGCCGCCGGTCCGAACCGACGGGCTGCCTTCCGTCCGGCAGCTCTTCACGCGGGCCAAATCCGCGGCGACGGACCTGCCGTCGCCACTGGCGGAGCGCGAGCTGGAGATGATCGCCGGTCATGAGATGGTGGCGATCCCTGAGCTCGGCCTCGCGGATCTGACGAAACTGTACGAGCAGGTCCATGGTTGGCCGGAGCCCATGGACACCGCGGAGCAGAAGACGCGGACGCGATTGCGCCTGGCCATTGAGGAAGATGCCATTGAGGCCTACGCATCGCAAGGGAAGTTCGAGCAATCTCTGAAATGGCTTGAAGTTTACGATCCGGGCAACGTTCATCAAGGCTGGCCGTCGTCGATCTACAGCCGGGTGATGCTCAGCATGATCTCCCAGCACAAGCTGGCGCTCGTACCCGATGCGGTGCGGCAGTGCATGGCGGCCGGCAACCAATTTCCCTTTGCGGGAGTGACGCCGGTAATCGGCGCGGACGCGCTCCCTTTGGAAGACAGGCTCGCTCTGGTTCGCCAGGGCCTCCTCTCCGCACCCACGGCTGCGCCGGGGCTGATCACCGCCGGTAGGTTCCTTGCCCAAGTCCACACGACTTTCCCCACTATGGACAGCCAGACAGAAGACGCGGCTATCGCCCTGCTGGCCATGGCTCAAACGGACCTCGAGAAGAACCCTGACCACGCCCGCGCGGATGAGGAGGGTGGACCGGTTGTGCTGGCAGTCCTGGCGGAGCTGGATTCCGACCGCGCGCAGCAGCAGCGCGGCAAATACCCGGCCCTGGCAACGGGAGAGGGTGAGCCGCTGCTGCGCCACTTATCTTCGTCGGGGAGGCCCGCGGGCCTGAGCGTGGGGCGAGGTGGTCTTCCCGCGATGCTCGACACCGCCGCCAGAGACCCCGGCGCGGCTGTGGCAAGCGCCGTGGCGTTAAGGGACAAAAACGAGCGTTTCGCGTCGCTCGCGGTCCTGGCCAAGGCGATGGCTCACTCCCACCCGCGAGACGCGCAGCAGGCCGCCGCGGATGCCTATGACCTGCTCGACAAGGATGTGGCCTTCGCCGAGGACGGCGCGGCAATAGACCTTGCCGAGGCGTATATCGGGCTCGATCAGGCCGCCCGCGCAGCCGAGGTTGCTGGAATCGCACTCGCAGCCGGACAAAAACACGCTGAAGACGCCAACGACCAGTTCGATCTTGACACGCCCGAAGGTGTGGCCAAGGGGGTGGATTCCACCTGGATTCCCCTCATCGGCCTGAGCTACGTTTTCAATCGTGCTGCCGCGTTTTTCCCTGGGAACGCGATTGCCTACGCCGAAGCGTGCCACTGCAAGGTCATTCAGCCGCTGCTTTTTTCCAAAATCGCCGAAGCCATGACGCCGGCAGGCGCCAAGCAGGAGTACTGATCAGGCGGTGCTGCGCCGCCATTACACGCGCGATCCCTGCGAATGATCCAGCACGATCTCCGCGATGGCGCGGGCGGCGTCCGGGTGTGCGAAGCCGCGCGCGGCGGCCGCCATTGCCGCAAGCCGCGGGCGGTCGGCCAATAGCTCCTCCAGGGTTGTCGCCAGACGCTCCGGCGTGAGCTGTGATTGCTGCAGCAAGACCGCCGCGC